>JAAUQT010000258.1 GCA_012033495.1 Cyanobacteria bacterium RM1_2_2
GGATTTGATCACAATTTAATCTCAACGATGCTTAAATGTGGGGATTTAGAAAGCGAAAAAGCCAGGCAACTGACACAGACAGATGATGCAAAACAAACAGGCTACACAATTACCCCTAGCCAAGCAAATTTAGACAGAGCAATGACAGGAAACAGAATTAGGTTTTTCTGGCTTTCCTGTGGATTACCCTTTAAAGATTCTATCTTGCCTGATCAGAAGTGCCAGTTTTTTATGAAGGAACCAAATAAGTAAAGATTACTGAAAATTTACTCACATTTATTCCCAAGTCCTGATGATGGTTCCCACTCCTGAATTAATTTTCTAGCTCGTTTGTTTGAGGGCTGCACTATGCAAGCGACCATTCTGAGTCAATCGTTTTTCTATGAGCTGGTAATACACCGCTTCATAGCCTTCCACCATGCGGTTGTGGCTGAAATTCTTTTCCACATGTTCCCGACAAACTTTACGGTCGATTTGCTCAATCTGATTCACCGCAGCAACGCATCCATCCATCGTGTGGCACAAAAAGCCCGTTTTGCCATGAACAATTAACTCTGGTGCAGAGCCTCTTGCCATTGCAATCACAGGTGTACCGCAAACCATCGATTCCGGCATCACCAAGCCAAACGGTTCTTCCCAAGTCAGCAAGCAGAGTGTTGCCACCGCTCCACCCATAATTTCGCTCTTCTGAACGTGATTTGCCTCACCCACATAGACAATTTGCTTCCCGTCAATCAGTGGCTCAATCTCGCGTTCATAAAAAGCTTGATCCGCGCGATCAACCTTACCTGCTATTACCAAACGCCAACCTGTCCGTTTAGCCAGTTCAATCGCCAAATGGGGCCCTTTCTCTGGCGAGATGCGTCCGAAGAAAGTCAGGTAGGGCGGTTGATCTGGCTCTGGGTGAAATTCATAAGTGCCTGGATCGATGCCGTTGTAGACAGTTGCAACGTAATTGAGCCCCAAATCGTTCCGACGCTGTGAGTCTGAAATGCTAACGAAATTTTGCTGTTGATTTTGCGTAAACAGTTTCTCTACTAATGGAGTCAGGATGCCGTGTACGGTATGCACTACAGGCGTTTTCAAAATATTGCCATAGGGCAGAGCAGATGCGTCAACATGAAAGTGAATCACATCAAATTCGTCTGCTTGCTGCACCACCTTTGTCAGTTGCATCAAGTCATAAATCTGATATTCGTGTGGCGTTACACCTGCTAAACGCATAGGCTGAGGCGCACCGGGTTCCAACTTGGCTAGGGTTTGAGAATTTGCCGCTGCAAATAGCGTGACCTCATGACCTCGACGCACTAATTCATTGGACAAGTGAGCAACGACTAACTCAGTCCCACCGTAGGCTGGCGGCGGTACACATTCCCATAATGGAGCAACTTGAGCGATCCGCATAACAAATCTCCTAAATCATAATTGCTAAGCGTTCATTGAACCAACAGCAGAGTTTGCTCTCTCTAACTCTTAACGGAAGAGCGAATTCTAGAGTTAAGTTGGCATGTCAAGTTCTAGACATGGATTTTAAACAGATAATATCTTTTGTCAACTATTTACACATCTCTCTAAAGGACGGGTCTAGATATTTCAGGGAAACACTCACCGCATTGAACCCAGTTAAATCAAAACTAGAACCTATTAACTTATCCAATACACATTCACGAGATGCATTCAGGAGTCATTCTTGGAATCAAGAGTTGCTGCCATCTCTAACACTGGTTCCATAGAAAAGTCCATTTTAAGGAGAAGACCATTTTTGTAAAATAAGATACGGCATGTATGCTCGCTTCATTCCCACGCATTTTTTAACTTCAGATCACCTTTGCTTTTGATTGCAATTTGAGACGTTTTATCCCTTTGACCAGCAGCAGCCAATTTGCCAGCCTCTCTGATTTAGCTGATTGAATAGAGCAGCGAAGAGCGTGAAGCACTTTTAGATCAAACATTCAGGCAGGCACTTTAAGCAAACTCTGGTTAAATTCTTCTGTTTGAGAGAAAATAAAAACAACTGTTGAAGATGAAACAGTAAAGAGATCAGTCTTTTGTTCTAGTCACATGGCGTCAAGGGAAGGGTCATTATGGAATCTTGGCGGTTGAAAAAACTCCGCAGCGTCATGCCTGCCCTCAGTTTGGTGCTGTTAACTGGTTTACTGCTTTTAGTGCTGCCGCGCTTAGGAACTTGGGTGCTCTACAAGATTCGCAGCAACAGTCTTCCCTATAATGCGCAGTTTGAAGCGGCTTATCAATCTGTTCGCTCACTTGAGGGAAAAGCGTCTGAATATGCCAGCATTTTGGGCAATGCGACCCAATACGGAATTCGGCAATTAGATTACGATCGGTGGCGGCAACTCAACGGCAAACCAGTTAAAGATCTCTCGGAAATTGAAGCAGAAGAAGTGAAAGCCGTGTATTGGATGCACTGGGAAGCTGGAAACTGTAAGCGGTTTGGGGTTCCTCTAGATTTGGTCTGCCTAGATAGTGTTGCCAGCTTTGGCGCTCAACAAAGCCAAAACTTTTGGGTGAATTTGCCTGCCGAGCCGAAACCAGCCGCAATGGAAGTTGTTAGTCGGCGAGAAGTAGCCCGACGGCGATCTGTGCGTCCGCCGATTACCCCCAGCAAGCAGATCGCGATTCGAGAAGGGTTACAGCGAGACCGAGCTTTGGCAGATGCTGTTGCCGCCATCGCCTCACCCGGAATGCCAGAGCAACTGCAACCCGCTCCATTTGCAGAACCCCCTTCTCAACAGCCTTTCAACTCGCCTCTAAGCCCGCCTAGCCAATCACCAACCCAACCTGGACAGCTTTCCGCCGAGCAAATTTATGCTCAAGTGAAGCCTGCAACGGTCGAAGTGTGGAATACGACCCAACCGGGCATCGCTTCAACGGCTGCTGGAGTGATTTTCACCGCCGATGGGCTGGTGCTCACGAATCATCATGTGGTTGAAAGAAATCCATCTCCGACTGTAAAACTGGCAGACGGGCGAAAATTTACGGCAACCGTCACTTCGATTGATCGCACCCTCGATTTGGCTCTGCTGCAACTCAATCAGGCTAGCAATTTGCCGACTGCACCTTTTTCCAACGACACTACACAGGTGAAGGTCGGAGATCCAGTTTATGCGATTGGCTCTCCACGGGGAGAAAGCTGGACATTTAGCACATCCCAGGTCATTGAACTGAATAGCACTTGCGCCAACGGCACTTCTCCACTGCGCTGCATCCGCACGCCAGGAGGCTTCCTGTATCCGGGGAACAGTGGCGGCCCTTTAATTGCCAGTTCTGGCGAAGTGATTGGAATCAATCGAGCCGTACAGCAATCGACGGGAGAAGGAGTCAGCATTCCAATCGAAACCGTTCGCGAGTTTCTTGATCAACGTATGGGAACACCCCAACAGCCTCCATCTCAGCCCCCGCAAAATCGCTTGAATCGGCCGCGTCGCTGGTTATAAAGCTTTAAGAATCTGAGTAGAGAAAAATTTTTATTGGCGTTCAAATCGAGGCAATTCATAAATTCATAGGTGCAGCCCTTGATGTCTAACCCTGATGTCTAACCCTAGGGCGAGGGCAAATAAGAGGCTTTTTTGGCAAAATTGACATGCTGACTCATAACAAAACTTTAATAAAGCTGTACTGTGAATCGTTTTTTGAGCCGCCCATCTAGAAAAGCCATGAAGACCACTTTGCAAGTTCTGGTCATCGCCTTCGATGAATCAACTCTGCCAAAGGTAGCGCAAACGCTAGAAGAAACCAATTCACTTCCCAGCTTGTCGCCCAGATTGTCGGTCGAGTGGACAACTGCTGTTGGACTGCAAAACGCTATCGTGGCTTTAGATCATCAGCAATTTAACTGCCTGATCTTAACGGGCAACTCCACGGCTCCGTCCTTGCAGCTTTTGCGAGAACTTCAAGCTCATGCTACGGCGGTTCCCATCATATTGGTACTCGATCAGATTGACGCAGATATTAGTGATAATTGGCTAGAAGTAGGGATCTGGGAAGTGCTGGGACAAGCCGAGATGACATCTCGTTTGTTAGCTCGGTTGTTGCGATGTGTGACGCGCCTGCATCAGTCTGAGCAGCAGATGGTTCTCATGGAACGGCACTTGTATTTGAACGAGCAAAATCTACAAAGACAGGCAGAGGTCATTACTGTACAAACGCAGCAAATTCAACAGTTGAACAGCCAGCTTTCAGAGGCGGCTCAGCTTAAAAGCCAATTTTTGGCGACTGTTTCCCATGAGTTGCGCACTCCAATGAATGCGGTAATTGGTTTCTCACAGCTATTGCTTCGCAATAATAGCCGAGAACCACTGAACACTCAGCAGCGCAGCATGGCAGAGCGGATTCTATCTAATGCTCAACATCTGCTGGAAATCATCAACGAGATGTTGAACTACACCAAGCTCGAAGCTGGACAGCTTCGGATGCAACCTCAAGTTCTCAATTTAACGCATCTCATTCATGCCATTGGGCAAGACCTCCAAGAAGTTGCTCAGCGCAAACAATTGCAGCTAGAAATCGATGCAGAGTTGCGTGATCCCTACATCGTCAGTGACCCAACTTGGCTACAGCAAGTGGTGCTTCAACTTATTTCAAATGCGCTGAAATTTACACCGTCAGGTCGCGTTCAAGTTAGCATTCAGGAAAGTGAGGACAGCCTGACCTTAGTGGTGAAAGATACCGGAATTGGCATCCAACCTACTGAACTAGAACACATCTTTGAACCCTTTCGCCAAATTGATCAAACTACTACACGTCAGCATCGCGGTTTGGGTATGGGCTTAGCGCTGGCTGGGGCACTCGTCCGGAAGATGCGCGGCACAATTACCGTGGACAGTCTGGTGGGACAAGGATCGACCTTTCGAGTTAGGCTGCCCCGTCAAGGCTTTGCTTCCGAATTTGAAAGCACTTCTGCAACCCACTCGACTTTGATCTCGGCTTAGTTTTTGTAAGCTGAGTTTGATTTCACCATGTAGCATAACGAGGCGCATCTAAAAGGAAAGTGTTGGTATAAGAACAGCAAAAATCAAAACTCGGTAGACTTAAGAAAGCTCCTTCTTTACCCAGTGGTTGCACAGTGTTGCACAGTAGAGTGATTGAGTTGCGCAGTGGTTGCACAGTAGAACAATAATGAACCAACGCATTTGGGCAATTTCTATCGGTTTAAGTTTGGCAAGCTGTGGTTTGCCTAATGGGCAACATAACGGGCAGCCCAATGGGCAGTCTGAGGTTCAGTCTCAACCAGTTCAATCTCGGCAATCGAACGCAGGGGTAGTCTCACCTCAGCCTGCGGTTGATCACATCGCTGCTACCCCTCCTCCGGCATCCCCTAGTATCGAAACCGTCCAAGCCCCGCAGTTTCTAGCGCAGGAGACGAGCATCTCGCAACAGGACTATGAGCCGACAGCGCCACTACCTGCAACGGGGCAGGTGACTATCCGCGACCACATTCGCAACCTTGACCCTGACCGTTTGATTACGGATTGCCCATCTGACTCGGCTCCCTATGCCTTCGCTGAAAGCACCCACTATCGCGTTCAAATTTGCTCTGAGGAATATGATCCTTGGCAGCCCAAATATTATTTGCAGCAAGCAAAAGACGGCAGCGAAGAGTTACGCATCACAAGCTCTGATCCGGCTGAGGCGCGTCAGTTAATCTTTCAATCAGAGGGGCACACCCATATCTTGTATCGAGATGCCACCCGTCCTGGAGAGGTCAACGCCTACTTGCAGATGTTTATGCCCGATGGAGACAGCTATGCTGAGGCATTACTGTATTTTTACGAAGCGAGTAGCGGCGAAACATTTGAGTAGAGAAGTCTAGACGAACCTGAACGGTGTTTAGCCCAACAGTTACTAAATGCCTGCCCCTACTGCATCATGGTAAGGGCCGGGTCAGTCGCCTTCCAGGCTTCGTCTAGTGCTTCTGCCATCAGTGGATCATAGTAACGAATTTCGTCTGCCAATTTCATGATCTGTGCGGCAAGGTCAATCAAGCGATCTTCTGCTAGATGTCTAACTTTGCGGCGCTGATGGATGAAACTGGCGCTGCGTTTTTTGCGCTGAGGCGGCAACACTTCGGCATAGAGCACTGGGGGTTCATCTGCCCAAGGTTCCGATAGAGGCGACAGCGATGTAGCGGTGTGAATGCCACTAATGTCTTGATCGAAAACTTTCTTCAAAGCACGTTCATGGGTCATGGCGGATGAAAGGATAGGATTTTATGTTGATTTTTGTAGCTTTAGATAGGTAGAAGAACCCAGTGAAACGGACTTAAAATTCGGGTTTCGACTACGCTCAACCCACTGTTTGACTGCGCTCAACCCACTGTTTGACTATGCTCAACTCACCGAATGCTGAAGATTGGCGCGTTGAGTGGAGCCGAAACGCATCTGACCGTTCATTTGTCCATCTACTACAGATAGAATTCCCTCTCTCATGCAATTCTCTAATCTGGCTAGATAGGATCG
>JAAUQT010000259.1 GCA_012033495.1 Cyanobacteria bacterium RM1_2_2
TATCTTGCCCATTATCAGTCGTTACGCATTGAGCTTAGGACGAGTAGGGGTGTGGGGCTACGCCCCAGCTAGGGGTTCCACCCCTACACCCCATCCTAATCTTAGGCAGTACTGCCATAACAGGTTGCCTTCTTGCGCCGCTGTTCCCGCTTGCCAGAGCGCTGGTCTCGGCTCCAGGTGTGAGGAATGCAGCAGTCCCAACGGTTCGCCCTTGCCACTGACGGCAAAGCAGCTATGGACTTTGATGCCCTGCTGAGGACTCTGATTGATGAAGCCCAATCCGCTGGTTTGCTGCAAACTGCTGAAGTCTAAATCTGTCGTGTCTTGAATCGCCAGCACCACCGATTGCCCGTTGGCTCGCTCCACCACACTGTCACAGCGGACTGGCTAAAATCTGCTTTGGTTTCACGCTTGGGTTTGCCCAAAACCGATAGATACTCTGAGTTGCAGAGGCACTTTTACTGACTTGCGGCACACTATCTCCAGGATGTTCAGCGAAGCGTCGCACCATTTCGTGCAGCCGTTGCCCATGCCGAAAATCGCTGAACGGACTACTTTTAATTTCTTAGCGTGCCCAATCTCGCATGATGTCCTCTATTCAGGTGATTCAACAACTTCAATTAAAGCTCTCACACCCGATCCCCCTAATCCACTCCTTGTAATACTTCTAGGTACTTGTGCGTAATGGATAGCCTGTTTTGGCGGGCGGGCGCGATTAGACGGATGCCATTAACCGTTTGACCACGAATGGATAACGCGCCCTAATCTTGCCAGTCCAAAATCGCGCGAATTTGGGTAATCAAGGCAGGGATCTTAAATGGTTTGATGACAATGCCTGCTGCGCCGAGTTCTGCTAACGACTGCTGATCGGTTGCACTTGCTTTAGCAGTCAGCATAATCACAGGGATGGATCGAGTGATGTCATTTTCCTGCAATCGACGGAAGGTAGCGAGTCCATCCATGTCAGGCATCATCAGATCGAGCAAGATCGCATCGGGTGGTTCAGCGGCAGCCATTTCTAGTCCTGCTTGTCCAGAAGAGGCGGTAGATACACTCCAACCGGCCGCTGCTTCTAGGCTGAACTGAATGATTTTGCGTAACCCATCTTCATCGTCAATCAGCAAAATCCGCTTTGGCATAGCTCCCCTGGTGTCGTAACAAGACTTATATCCCACCCAAACTCCGTAGCTTTTTCAACACTTTGGCGCGTTCCAACCTTGCCAGCACTCGCGCGACCAATTCTGCGGCTCGAATCGGTTTGCTCACATAATCATCGGCTCCTGCCATAAAAACTTGCTGCACGGTTGTTTCATCATTATGAGCAGAGAGAATGAGAATCGGCACATCTCCCCACCGTAGATCATTACGCACGACTTGACACAGATCGATGCCGTTTAATTCTGGCATTTCAATATCGAGCAGCAGCAGGTCAGGTTCAACTTGTTCTAGCGTCTGCCAAAACTGCTGCGGTTGGTTCAGCAAAGCGACCTCAAATCCCCACGGTTGCAGGAGTTGACGCAAAACCTCTAGTAGTTGAATATCATCGTCTACGACTAAGACTTTGGCTTTGGTGAAGTTAGGCAATTGCAGCACATTCACAATGGCTTTCATCACTTCAGTAGGGGCAATTGTTTTTGCAAAAGCCTTTTCCACCCAACTGGGCCACCCTGACGCGATCGTTCAAGCTGGCTGGCTCAGAGAAGACCAGCACGGGAATCTGCGATTGGCTGACCAGTTGAGACAGGAATTCAAACCCGCGTTCGGTTGATCCAGCAACAGTTAAATCTAACAAAACAACATCTGGCAAAAATCGTTTGATCTGAAGTTGGGCTTCAGATAAATGGGTAGCAACCTCGACTGCAAAATTCAGAACACGGGCAATCTGCCGGATCTGCTTCGCCAAAACTTGATCTGCATCGACAATCAGCAACCGTGAGCACTGAAAGCTATCTAAGATTGGAGGTTTAAAAGGCAACCCTTCAGAGGTAGCCACTTCAGACAATAGCCCTAGTGAATTTAAGACGTTTGCCCCCGCTTCTAGAGAAAACTCCATTGCTTGCCGTAAATGCAAAGTCAACTCAGACAGATGCTTTTTTTGTGGTTGATCCAAACGGTCGGCATTCTGAAGCAGGCGCTCAATTTCACCCGATATCTCCGAGGCTGCTTCTAAGCCAAACGACCCCAATGATCCTTTCAGGGTGTGGGCTTCGCGTTGGGCTTGCTGTCGTAGCGATTCGCCTAGCGTTGCAGTTTCCATCGCAGAAATCGCCTGCTCAATCACCCGCAGCCGTTCCTGATACTGGGGCTGATACTGCTGCCAAAATTGCTCGATGCTTGTCGTAACCTGTGCTTGAGTAAGCTGTAAACTAACTGACTGAAGGGCAGAAGATGCTATGGCTTGAGGCTCTTCAACCGGAGCAGTGGGCTGGTTGCTTTCATGGGGGGGTGGCTGGGCTGGCGACTCCTTCAGCCGATATCCCAAACCATAGATGGTCTCAATACAGTCTGCGACTCCAGCTTCTCGCAGTTTTTGCGGACTCCTTTGATTTGAGCACGAATGGCATTCTCAGTTGGAATTTCTTCTAAGGCCCAAAGATGTTCAATCAGCGTACCGTAGCTGAAAATGCGCTGAGGATGGCGCAGAAATAGCTCTAGCAGCTTATATTCCTTGGCGCTGAGGTGTACGGGCTGCCCCTTATAGCGCACCTGACACAAGCTCGGATCAAGCCGCAATTCCTCCCAAACAAGCAGGGGCGAGCGTTCAATGTTGCCGCGTCGGAGCAATGCCCGCACCCGTGCCAGCAGTTCGTCGAAGTCAAACGGTTTGGCAATATAGTCATCGGCTCCGGCATCTAGTCCGGCAATTCGATTTGTGCCAGCATCTGCGCCCGTCATCATCAAAACGGGGGTATTGCGGTTGAGCAAAGCAGGATAATTTGTCTGGCGTAGCTGTTGGCAAAAGTGAATCCCGCTGAGCTTAGGCAGCATTAAATCTAGCAGAATTAAGTCATACTCAAAGGATTCTGCCAGTTCCCATCCAATTTGCCCATCGCTGGCGATCTCAACTACATAGTGTTGAGCGGTCAAAACTTGCTTCAGCAGATCGGCAATTCCAGCATCATCTTCAACGAGCAAAATTCTCATGGAGTCATTCCATCTAGTGGGGAGTCGAAGGCTACCCTACAATATAAAGCAATATAAAGAGCAGTATAAAAAATGATTGCTTCGGCAGTTATCAATTAGCCTGTAACCTCGCCGATCTGGGGTCTTTGCTGTTTTTCAGCCCCAGAAATAACCTAAAAAATAATTTGAACGATAGCAAAAAATAACTCATCAAATATTGGTTACTACAAGTGGCACTATAGAAGTAACAACAGCTAGAACAACGCTCTCTAGCTGGTAGAAAAGACCAACACCCAAGCAAATTTTCTGAATGGCCGATAGCCCATCACAAAAAATTCACAATCCTAGAGTTCTCTGTAGAAAGAACTTTCTCTGAGGCAATTTTTGATCAGCAAACCCTCTGAAATAATAGACAGATGCATTTCGGCTGCGCTCAACGCTCGGTAGGTTCACTGACTTAAGGTATGCTCACCAACTTAATTTGTTGGAAAGATTAACAACTCGCTTCAGAAGAACTTTAGAAACAGCAGGGCTAAGAGGATGTTTAAAAATTTCAACTGTCGATAGTAAAACGTCTTAGGAATGGGAATTCAATCCGTTCGATCTTGGGTAGGAGCGGGTTTTGCGGTCAAATCGATTGCCGGATGCCCATTGATCTGCCAAACCCTCCCGTACAGTTTACGGATTGATTCAATCCACGATCCTTAGAAAGTTTCTTAGCAAAGTATGATCCCTGCACTGGAGAGGCGTTCGACGTAGCGAGTGCAAAGCCCTCAGCATTTAGCAGATAGGCTGGGCAACAGATGGAGAAAGGATCGCCCCAATGCTTCGCCCTGAAAGGGGGATATTGTTTCTTGGAAATTTCCTTAGACTCTCCTAATTCTCCCTTTTTAAGGCAGATTTTGAATTCAGATCCTCCCTTTTGATGGGAGGATCAGGGGAATCAACAGGTTCCCAACGTCACAGCAAGCCACTTTTCAAACATCCTCTAAAACTTCTTTTCGGGAATGCTTAACCTTTGAAAAATCACTGAGACCACATCAGTCTAAATAAAAACTCACATAAACTCTTCAATACTCAAATGCTGCTATGACAAATGAAATTGAAACATTGCTCATTGTGGATGATCAACCTGATAACCTGCGCGTATTATCAGCCATTTTAAGCAAGCAAGGATACAAGGTTAGAAAAGCGCTGACTGGCAGAATTGCCTTAGAATCGGCTCGCGTGCAGCCTCCCAGCCTGATTTTGTTAGATATTACTATGCCGCAAATGAACGGCTACGAGGTTTGTTCAGCCTTGAAAGCAAGGGCAGAAACTTGTGATATTCCGGTTATCTTTTTGAGCGCCATGGACGGCATCGCTGATAAAGTGAAGGCATTTGCGGTCGGAGGATCTGACTACATCACCAAGCCCTTTCAAGGTGAAGAAGTGTTGGCACGAGTGCAGCAGCAACTCACCCTGCAAAGGCAAAAACGTCAGCTACAGCAAGAAATTCAGGAGCGCAAACAGGCACAGGCAGAAACTCAGCTTTTGTTGACGATCATCCAAGCTGTTAACCAAGCGGTTGATCTAGAAACAGCTTTAGATGCAGTGCTTTGTAGCGTACAGCAAGCAATCGGTTGGGATTATGCAGAATCCTGGATTCCTGACCCAGAAGGCAGCACGTTTCATTTCAAACAAGCTTGTTATGATCGAAACAACGAAAACCTGCAACAGTTTTATCAAACAGTCCAAACCTTTGCTTCTTTTCGCTCAGATATTAGCTCAGATATTAGCTCAGACATTGGCTCAGCCGGCTCAGATAAGGGCCCAGTCGGTTTGCTACAGCGGGTGTGGTCGTCTCGACAGTTAGATTGGATTGAGGACGCATCACAGACGAAAGCACCTGTTTTTTTGCGATCACAGGCGGCTGAAGCGGCTGGACTAAAGACCACGTTTGGGGTGCCAATTAGCTGGAATCAGCAAGTCCTAGCAATTTTGGTATTCTTCAAACGCAGTCAGAGTGAAAAAGATGCCAAACTCATGAACCTAATGAATGGCATTGCCTTGCAGTTAGGCGGATTTATGCAGCGCAAGCGAGCAGAAGCCGATCTGAAGCAGGCTAACTTAGATCGACAGCGGTTAGCAAATTTGGATGGGTTGACTCAAGTTGCCAACCGTCGCTGCTTTGAAGAAATTTTGCAGCAAGAATGGAAGCGCTCCCGACGAGAACAGGCTCCACTGACGCTCATTTTGTGTGATATTGACTCTTTCAAACTCTACAATGACTCCTATGGACATTTGACCGGAGATGAGTGCCTCAAGCGAGTCGCGCAAGCCATTGACCAAAGCACTCGACGACCAGATGTGATGGCTCGCTACGGTGGCGAAGAGTTTGTGATTCTGCTAGCCAACACAACCGTTGAGGGTGCTTGCTTCGTAGCCGACCAAATTCAGCAGAGCATCACAGTTTTGCAGATTCCTCACACTCGTTCTCCAACCAGTTCCATCGTGACTTTAAGTATGGGCATCGCGTGCATGATTCCATCCTCTGAAGATAACCCAGAGCAATTGATTGCCGCGACGGATCAAGCTCTCTATGCAGCTAAGGCAAAGGGTCGCAACAGATACTGCATTCATCCTTAATAGGACTGACGCAATTCAGACTTCTTAGCCTCCCTGCCCCCAAGTTTATGGGATTCTGAAATCAAAGACCTCTAGATTTTGGAATTTAGAGGGCAGATCCGTAAGTCCTAATCAAGCAGATGTTTACTGAGTAGGTTGAGTTGCAAAAATAAAATACTCATTGAGGGATAGGGTTACAGAAATCTGACGAATACGTTCAGCAAGGGTGGAACAATCACTTAGAAAATGTTTAACAGGAGACCATATAAATTTAGACTCTGATCATTGCTGGATAACATCAAGCGCTTGAGTACAATTCGCTAGGAGGATTAAACTGTTAAGGTTTGAGGTTGGCTTTAGTCTATGAATAAAAGCGTAGTTATTCAATGGATTGCTGAATGGCTGCAACAATAGTAACAAGCAACCTTAAACAAGCAACTATTGGTAAGTAAATGGACAAAATGAATCAGATGCGTTTCGGCTCCGCTCAACGCGCTAACCTTTAGAGTTCGATCGGTTGAGCGCAGCCAAACCGTGGGTTGAGCGCAGCCAAACCGTGGGTTGAGCACAGTCAAACCGTGGGTTGAGCACAGTCAAACCGTGGGTTGAGCACAGTCAAACCGTGGGTTGAGCTCGCAGCCGAAACCAATTTAAAGTTC
>JAAUQT010000260.1 GCA_012033495.1 Cyanobacteria bacterium RM1_2_2
GTTCTTACCGAGCCTGCCTGACCCTCAACCTGCCATTGCCTCCAAGCGACAACAGGAGGATTCTTGTAGGCGCGAATTCACCGTCCTCAGACGCATTCCAGCTTTCTAGTTTTGTCAGTCAAGCAGCGCGATCACCTGTTGCGTCACCGGATGGTCGGAAAGTTGCGCGGTTTGTTTTGCCTCGATTACTTGCTGAAAGCTGCTGGCAATGAGTGCTCCTAGTTTACTTGTTTGCACCTGCTATTGCGCCCAGTACTGTTTGTGCTGTTAGATAAGTTGCTTAACTGGCTGATCTGTCTAGATTGTTCGACTATGGGAAGTAGCGGTAAATGTCTCGTCGATGCTGCACTCTAGCGAATATCACCATATTGTTCTCAATGAATAGCCCAATTCGATAATCACCCACTCGAATTCGATAGGCTTGATCGTAACCTTTCAGCTTTTTCAAGTCGGCAATTTGGTCAATGCTATTGCAAGCAGGAATCACTTCAAAAGCGATTTGCTTGATGGTGTCGTAGATCGGAGTTTTCTTGAGTGCTTTTAAGTCTCGAATGAAGCTCGGCAAATAGGTTGCAATCACGGTTGCTCTAGTTCTGTCAATGCATCTTCTAAACTGAGTGGAGTTTCGTGGCGAGCTTCGTTCATTGCCCGATATAGCCCTTCATCTTCAATGGCTTCTAGCAGTTTTTGATAATCTGCGATGTTTAGAATGACTTTGTGAATTTTACCTTGGGAGTCGGTAATGAATTCTTGGGCGAAGGGATAGGCATCGACTGAACTCATAACTTTAAGGCTGGCTAGTCTATAGGATGGCAAGGAGGAATTGTATTTATATTGTATCAAGATTGTTGCTGCAACTCTGCCAGCACTGCCTGTGTGGTTGAATGATCGGAGAGTTGCGCGGTTTGTTTTGCGTCGATTACTTGCTGTAAGAGCGTTCTTCGAGTAGCGTCAGCGCTAGGCAGCGTTCCAATCGGTATCCACTGTGCTTTTTAGGTATAGCGTGTCGGCGCTGAAGTCCTGCTCGTGGAGCCATTGAACGCCGCCGAAGAAAGGCTTGACCTGTTTGAAGTAATGAGTATCTTTGAGTTCTGTAAAAATCCCTTTATCCAGGTAGGGGCTAACATCAAAGCAGCGCACTTCTCCGTTGTCAAAGAACAGCCTCAGCTTGAAGTCTGCTAAGGGTTCAACTTTGCTTACTTTAGGCGACATGATTCCTCCTAGCGCAGCGGATCAATCTTAAAGACTTGTTGACCTTCCACTGCTAATTCCCAGTTTGCCATGAGTTCGTCTTGATGGATCTCAATCCAGGCTTGAACCAGCTTGAGCTTGGCGCTGCGGATTTTGCCTTCTAGCAGGGTTCCTGCTGGAATCGCAATTACGGCTTCATCGTCTTGATATTTGACATGAATGTGAGGTTGATGGTGTCTTTGGTTGTCAAAGTAGTACATCAAGATGATGATGCCGTAAAACATTGAAAGGACGGGCATGGCGTGGTTTTTCGTCTAGCGATTCTAGGTTACTGCTCGTTTGCTGCCCGAAGCTCTGTCAGAATCGCCTGCGTCACCGGATGATCGGAAAGTTGGGCGGTTTGTTTTGCTGGAATCAGTCTTGGAACAAAGAATTTGACGTAAAGAATGATGATGTCATTATTTTCAAGCAATCTGCATAATTCTGCCGAATCATCATCGTAGTAGGATGAGCAATTCCCAATCTTTCCTCACTAATCCGTAATGCCCTTGCATAGAGCGGTTCTGCTTCCCTGTACCGTCCTTGCAATGCGTATAGTAACGCCAGGTTTTTAAGACTGAGCGCTACATCGGGATGCATTTCACCTAACTGTTGCTCATAGATTGAGAGAGCACGCAGCAAGAGCGGCTCAGCTTCTGCATAGCGTTCTTGCAACTGATAAAGCAATGCCAAATTATTGAGACTTTGTGCCGTAAGCGGATGATCTTTACCTAATTGCTGCTCACGAATTGCCAACGACCGTTCACAAAGCGGCTTGGCTTCTGCATAGCGTCCCTGCTCTCGGTAAAGTACGGCTAGGTTATTAAGACTCTGTGCTACGTCGGGATGATTTGCACTTAACTGCCGCTCACGAATCTCCAAAGATTGCTTATAAAGCGGCTCAGCTTCCCCATAGTACCCTTGCACTCGATAAATTCCTGCCAAATTATTAAGGCTTAGTGCCACAAGCGGATGATCTTTACCTAATTGCTGCTCACGAATTTTTAGCGCTCGCTTATAAAGTGGTTCGGCTTCCTTATAGCGTCCTTGTGATTGGTAGAGTTCTGCTAGATTGTTGAGAATGGATGCCACATCAAGATGCATTTCACCTATTGCTTCGGCAATGAAACACGAGACATAATGGAATAAAGGCATAAGGAGGTTGGTATGGATAAACCCGATGCCCGACACCTATCCATTGAGACGCAGAACTACCTGCGGCAGCAAGCGATTCGACTGCGACAACAGGGCAAGCGAGTGCAAGACATTAGTGAATATTTAGGGGTACATCGCAGCACGGTCAGTCGATGGTGGTGGGAGTATGAACACTATGGAGAGGCTGGGTTGTATCAGCTAGAGCGAGGGCGAGGGGTTGGCGATGGGCGAATTCTGGAGCGAGAGGAAGAGGCAGTAATTCAGGAGGCAATGGAAGGACACTGTCCTGAAGATTACGGCATCGATAGTGCGCTATGGAGCAGAGGGGCCGTGCAAGCATTAATCGAGCAACTGTGTGGTGTTGGTCTGCCGATTCGCACGGTTGGGGAGTATTTGAAGCGCTGGGGATACACCCCGAAGCAGCCGCAAGAGCGAGCCTATGAACAAGACCTCCAGGAGGTGGAGGAATGGCTTAAGAAGAAGTATCCCCAGATTGAGCAACGGGCAGAGCAAGAAGGTGCGGAGATTGGCTGGGGAGACGAATCGGGGGTGTCTTCCACCGAGTATGGGGGACGGGGGTATGCGCCGATTGGCAAAAAGTCAGAGATTCGCCCCAGTGAGCGCAAGCGAGAGCGAGTCAACTACATTGCCAGTGTTAGCAATGAGGGTGGGGTTCGGTTTATGTTGTACCTGTGCAATCTGGTAGCGGGTCAGTTCATTGAGTTTTGTCAACGGTTGGTCGCCCACCGGAGTCGCAAACTGTTTTGGATTGTGGATAGACATCCGGTGCATCGGCAAGCAAAAGTGAAGCGGTGGTTGCAGGAACATGCAGGTCAAATTGAGTTGTTTTATCTGCCATCGTATTCACCGCAGTTGAATCCAGTTGAGTACCTCAATGGGGATGTCAAGCAAGGGGTACATAGCAAACCACCGAGTCGAGATTTAAGCCAGTTGAAGGGACGAGTTCTGTCTCAATTGCGCAAGTTACAGAAGTTACCCGGACGCATCCGCAATTATTTTAAGCATCCATCGATTGCTTATGCTGCGTTATAAAATGTGTTCTATTTTATTGCCGAAGCAATAAGTGTTGCTCACAAATCGACAGAGCATGTAGGTGAAGTGGTTCGGCTTCCTTATAGCGCCCCTGTGATTGATAGAGTCCTGCCAGATTGTTGAGACTGGATGCTACATCAGGATGCGTTTCACCTAAGTGTTGCTCACAAATTAATAGCGATTGAACTAAGAGCGGTTCAGCTTCCCTGTAGCGGCCTTGGTCGAGCAAGTAAATACCAACATTATTCAGTAATCGCCCTGCTGAAACCGTGTGATAGGGAATGTATTCCAGATGGCGTTCAATTGCCTGCCCATGCTCTACCAACCGGGCGCACTGCTGCCAAGTCTCAAACTCTCCTGATGGAAACACTGCGTTCAACGCCTCCACTGCCCGTCCCAGCCATGCCAGCCGCGTCGCCTCATCCATGCCATCCCGCAACACTTCCTGCACCATGCGGTGAATGCTGTAGCAGTTTGCCGTCTCTCGTTGGATCAGCGAATAGCAGGTCAGTTCTTCCAGTAGTTCGGGGATCAGGAGTTCATCTTCAAGCGCATCTGCCAGCGCCCCACTCAGCAACTCGCCCATGTGATCTTTGCCGAATGCCAGCAGTTCATAGGGAATATTATCGGGAGCCAGAAACGCGCTTAGGTTGAGGAGATCCGCCGCTGCGGGGCTGTTGGTTTTCACTGCCTCAAAGTTGATTGCCCAAGTGGTAGCTACCGAATTGGGATAGTTGCCTGTCTGAGGTTGCTGTTTTTCCAATAGCTGCAAGCGGCGCTTCTCATAGGCTCGCAAATAGGCAACAAAACTGACACCCTTCGCCACAATGTAAGCGGCTGCCTGTTCCAACGCCAGCGGCAAATAGCCCAACGCTGCCGCCAAAGCTTCGACTGCTTGCTGTTCTGGTAAATCAATCGAGGTTCTTTCAGTTCGATGCCGCAAAAACTGATGGGCTTCTGTTGCCGTCATTGCGTGGAGGGTAATTGGATACGCCACCCCCAAACTGTCAAACCGCTGCGCCCGCGAAGTGATCAGGATTCGTCCTTTAGGATTGTTGGGGCGAAACGGCTGGAGTGACTTTGGGTTATCCAGGTTGTCAAAAATCAGCAGCCAGCGATCGTGAGTTTCCAACCAGTGAGACACGGCAGCAATCTTTTCGTCGAGCTTTTGGGTTTCGTGGTTGGGCAGTGCCAAATCGGTCGCAATCGATCCAAAACTCGCTGCCAGAGTCAGGTCGCTGGCATTCACCCAAAACACCCACTCATAGGTAGGTTGATCATAGAAGTAGCGGTAGGCATACTCGATTGCGGTTTGCGTCTTGCCCACACCGCCCAATCCCGAAATTGCCTTGGCTTGATTGATCGCTGCCGTACCCGTTTGCCCTAGCGTCTCGTGGATTTGCGCCAAAACTTCCGCCCGTCCCGTGAAATGCTGGTTGCGATGATGGGAGACGTTGAACTTGTTTGGGGTGCTTTGGATCTGTGGGGGATTTAACTCTGTCCGTTCCCAGTCGGACGGCTGGAGTCAAGGCTGATGTTGGGTAATGTGAATCTCACCAATGTAGGCTGTTCCGCCTTCTACCTTGGTTTGCCAACCTTTTGCGTTATCTTGGTTGACTTGCGTCATCCTGCTGTGATCTTGTAGCTTACCTGCATGAATTTCCTGAGCAATTGTTTTTACTTCTGTGGCAAACTGCGGATCATCTTCCATTGCGTCTTGCAAATACACCGTCAGTCGATCCAAATCTGGCTTCGATCCTTGCTCCACTGCCGCCAATGCCGTCTCCGCTCTCGGATTTCCTCTCAACTTCTGCCAAATTAGCTGCCGAAGCTGATTCATTTTGGTAATTGCCGTCTCGGTGAACTTTTCGCTCAGCTTACCCACACTGCTTTCTAGAAACTTCGTAAATGCAAGCGTGGCGATTGTAGCAGCGGTAATGGTAACAGGTTCCATAGGTTGCAGGGATTAGGGGGGCAATGATTCGGTTTTAGCCCAATTATGTCGTTTTGTCACCAAGTTGCTAAACCCCTGAGTTTAGGGTTGCTCTACCATCTGTTGAACTTCTGCCAGAGGAACCGTCGGCTGATCGGCTTCCTTCTGTTTAGCGGCTCTCAGTGCCATCAAATCTTCGATTTCTTCTAGAAATTCCTGCAACGCCAAAAACTCTTCGTAAGGTATCACGGCAAATTGACGCTGACCATCTTTTATCAAAAATTTTGGATGTAATTCCATTTCAGTTTGGTTTCAATCTTGAAACAATGTTGCTTTAAACTAAATTATCCTTGTTTGAAACCAAATTATTCTCACTCAAACCCAAACTATTCCAATCTGAAACGAGAACACTCTTACTCAAAACCGCAACACTTTTATTTGAAACCGCAACTGTGCGACTTAAAACAAAAACGTTCCCATTTAGAGTGAGAACGTTTCGACTGTAACCCTCAACTGTGTCACTTCAGGTTAGGAAACTGTCGTTTGCGGTTGGGTGGTTGCCTCTTGGGGTTTCAGCTTGCGGGATTTGCGAGCGAACCGTTGCCCCAATTCATCCACCATCACATCTAAGCCGCCACCCTTGCCGCTGGCTTTGGCATAGCTATAGACCTGCAACGCGGCGGCATAGGCTTCACTGCCCACAGTGACATGCGTATCGTCGAGCAATTCTTGTAGCTGTGCGAAGGCTAACACAATCGGGTAGAGGGCTTCATACAATTCGACATCTTTTCGCATCTCATCAATGTCAAACGAGCGCGGCAAAAAGTCTGGGTTCTGAGTGGCAACCTCTAATGCTTTGCTGACAAAGGCGCGGCTCTTATCGCCCATCTTCGGTAGGGCTTTGCGTTCTTCGGTGGTCAAATCGATACAAAAAAGGTAGCTTTTGCTTGATGGTGGCAAGCGCATTCATCACGGCATCTCGATCGCTGGCGGATAGGGCGGCGCTA
>JAAUQT010000261.1 GCA_012033495.1 Cyanobacteria bacterium RM1_2_2
AGAAAGGGGGACTTCAAGCCATTTTGGGTTCGGTTCCCCCCTTTTTGAAGGGGGGGTTAGGGGGGGATCGCTCGACTTGTGTGTACACCGTAGCTTACGAAAGGGGGGAACCGAGCCAGACGGGTTTAAGGTCCCCCTTTTTCTAGACGCGAAGCGGCTTCCCAAAGGGTAGGGGGGATTTAGGGGGTCAAGCAGGGTTTTGACTTCCAATGCAAGATGTGTGTACACTGTAGCCCTCTAGAAAGGAGGTTAGGAAGATCCACTCAAGTCGTTTTACGAAGTTATGCTTCACTTTACTCAGAATAGCAAGCGCTCCTGCTTTGCCGACTTCTGCATACCAAACTCAAATAAAACCGAAATTTAAAGTTTTCAGTCTGTAACGGTTGATTCCCTATCTACCAAGCTACAAAGCGTTTTCAAGTCTGTAAACCCCTCTTCATGACGATTACAAAAACCGAAGTACAGCACTTTACGAAGATAAAGTGAAGCCGGCTTTTTTATCCGTAGATTCTCAGATTTCTCTCTTTAGAATGAGGACAGCGAAGCTAAAATCTCGCAAAGCTTTGTCACAATTAATTTTGTCTACAAACGATTTGGTCTGGAGTCGTATTCCCTGAGATTCGTGTAGACAAATTCAGGGTAATCAGCCCAACCAGTCTTAATCTGTAGACAATTAAGAAGTGCTATCACTTGCTGCTCTCGCCGTTGCCCCAATGGTGAGCAAAAATGTTGTTTTCTTTCTCACGCCAGAATGAGACAGCCCTTTGATCTGCAAAAGTGATAGGTATCCGTTGGCAAATCAGGATGCAACCGTTAACTTGATTCAAAGGGAAATTGGACTGTGGAGAACATGCAACAATCAACGTTAAACGACGACCCCCTCTGGTTTAAAGACGCCATCATCTACGAGGTTCCAGTCAAAGCCTTTGCTGATAGTGACAGTGACGGCATCGGTGACTTTCGCGGCCTCACCGAAAAGCTAGACTACATTCAAGACTTGGGTGTAACGGCGATTTGGATACTGCCTTTCTTTCCGTCGCCGCTGCGGGATGATGGCTACGACATTTCTGACTACAACAGCGTCAATCCGATCTATGGCAACCTGCCTGACTTCAGGATGTTTCTAGACGCAGCCCATCAGCGCGGCATTCGGGTCATCATTGAACTGATTGTGAATCACACTTCCGACCAGCATCCCTGGTTCCAACGCGCCCGCAAAGCCCCTCCTGGCAGCAGCGAACGGGATTTCTACGTCTGGAGCGATTCGCCAGAAAAATATCGCGGCGTGCGGATCATCTTCAAAGACTTTGAAACCTCCAACTGGACATGGGACCCGGTCGCTAAGGCCTACTACTGGCATCGCTTCTATTCCCATCAGCCCGACCTCAACTACGAACACCCCGACCTGCAAAAAGCGATTTTTGATGTGGTCGATTTTTGGCTCAACATGGGCGTAGATGGACTTCGCATGGACGCTGTGCCCTACCTCTACGAAGAAGAAGGCACAATTTGCGAAAACCTGCCCCGCACACACCGTTTCCTGCAAGCCTTGCGGTCACACGTCGATGCCAACTTCCCCAACCGGATGCTGCTCGCCGAAGCCAACCAATGGCCCGAAGATGCCGCCGCCTACTACGGGGAGGGCAACGAATGTCATATGAACTTCCACTTCCCGCTGATGCCGCGTCTGTTTATGTCGCTGCAAATGGAAGACAGTTTCCCCATTATCGACATTCTGCAACAAACGCCTCGCATTCCCGACAACTGCCAGTGGGCCCTGTTTCTCCGCAACCACGATGAGCTAACGCTAGAAATGGTCAGCGACGAAGACCGAGACTATATGTATCGCGTCTATGCTGGAGATCCGCAAGCTCGAATTAATTTGGGCATCCGTCGTCGTTTGGCGCCACTCTTAGGAAACAACCGCCGCCGAATTGAGTTACTGAATAGCTTGCTGCTCTCCCTACCCGGAACGCCCGTCCTGTATTATGGGGACGAAATCGGCATGGGCGACAACATCTATCTGGGCGACCGCAACGGCGTCCGAACTCCGATGCAGTGGAGCGCCGACCGCAACGCTGGTTTTAGCCGCACCAATCCGCAAAAGCTGTTTTTACCCACCATCGTTGACCCGGAATACCACTACGAAACGGTCAACGTGGAAGCGCAGCGGGCCAACCCCAATTCGCTGTGGTGGTGGATGAAACGGTTGATTGCCATTCGCAGTCGCTATCAGGCGTTTGGACGCGGCACATTCGAGCTACTGTCGCCCGAAAACCGTAAGGTATTTGCCTTTACCCGCACCTATCAAGGCGAACACATTCTCGTCGTGGCGAACCTATCGCGGTTTGTGCAGGCGGTTGAACTTGATTTATCAGGCTTTCAAGGCATGGTTCCGGTCGAAATTTTTGGCCGCACTCATTTTCCGCCGATTACCGAGCAGCCCTATTTTCTCAGCATGGGGCCCCACGCTTTCTATTGGTTCACGCTGCAACTTCAGCCCGAAACCGCTTTACTGCTCCGTCCGCAGGCCGAGTTGCCCACACTAGCAGTTAACGGCAGTTGGCGAGACATCTACACCCGACCCGAAGCTCGCAAAGCGCTAGAACTTTTGCTGCCCGACTATTTGCAGTCTTGTAGCTGGTTCAAAAAGGCGCAAATTTTGCAATCTGTTCACATTGTCGATGCCATTCCGTTTAGCTCCCCGAAGCCAAGCCAGCCCACGAAAAGCGAGGCGTTGGCCTACGACATTGTGCTGGTCAAAGCAGACTACACCGAAGGGATTTCTGATACCTTTGTGCTACCCCTCGCCTGTGTGCCAACCACCACTGACGGAGCTGCTATTGCGTTGATCAACGGCTCCCAAGGCAGAGCGCTGTTGATTGATGCTTTGAATGAACGCAGCTTTTTAGAAATTCCGCTGCAAGCTATTGCCCACAAAACACACTATGCGGGCAGCGCGGGTGAAATAGTCGCGAGCATCACCGATTCCTTTGCTCAGTTTTGGCAAAACAGCGAAGTGAGCACTGGATTGATCGAACCCCACCTGCTCAAAGGCGATCACGCGAATGCTTTAATTGCTTACGGCACCTCAGCCGATGGCGGCACAACCCACAATCGGTTTATTCTCAAGTTGTTCCGGCACGTCGATGAGTGTATCAACTCCGATCTAGAAATTGGGCGATTTCTAACCCGTGTTTCAGCGCGACTCAATCTACCTTCCGATGCCCTAATTACTCCTGTTTTGGGCGCGTTGGAATATCAAACCAAAGGCGCAGAACCCATGACGATTGGGATGCTTCAGCATTATGTTCCAGAAGCACGAGATTCTTGGTCGTATGCGTTGGATAGTCTGCGTGACTGCTTCGAGCGGGTGATGGTTGCCCAAATGGACATCAGCGAATTTTCGATGCCGTCGATGATTTTATCCAAGTCAATGGCGGCGGATATTCCAGAGGCAGTCTATGAACTGATGGGCACACAGTTGCGCGCATCTGAGTTATTGGGCCAACGCACTGCCGAACTGCATCTAGCGCTGGCTGCCGATCCAGATGATCCGAACTTTGCCCTCGAAGAGTTCACCTCCTTCTATCAGCGATCGATCTATCAGTACATGCGCAACCAAGCCGGACGGGTGCTCCTCCAGTTACGTAAACAGGCAAAACAACTGCCGCCCGATTTGCAGCCTTCAGCGCGGGTGATTTTGGGCCATTGGGAAGAGTTGCTCGGCCGGTTCAAAATTGTGCTGAATCAGCAAGTTACGGCGATGCGGAGTCGCTGCCACGGCAACTATCACTTAGAGGAAGTGCTTTATACCGGCAAGGATTTTGTCATCATCGACTTTGAAGGCGAGCCGAACCGTACCCTGAGCGAACGCCGGATGAAACGCTCGCCGCTACGTGATATTGCCAGCATGATTCAATCTTTCTACTACGCCTCTCAAGTTGCCCTGCGTAACGAAATAGAGAGTGGCTTAATTCGGGAAGAGAATCAAGACATCATGCAGCAATGGGCGCAGTTTTTCCATGCATGGGCTAGTATCGCTTTCCTCAAACACTATCTTGCGAGAGCCGAAGGTGCATCGTTCTTGCCCAAAACCTACCAAGAATTGCAAATGCTACTCGATGCCTATTTGTTAGAGAAAGCAGTTTACGAATTGGGTTACGAAATGACCTATCGCCCCAGTTGGCTCGACATTCCTTTACGCCGAGTGATTGAGCTACTGCAACCGCCAGCCATTTCGGATTGGAAATCCTAGGATGACTAGGGGCTGTGATTCATTCCAGCGAAAACCCTGACGATGGCACGACAGCCCCTAGCCTGTTGGCTACGGTGTACACACAAGTCTCATTGGAAGTTAAACCCTGCTTGATCCCCCTAAATCCCCCTTAAAAGGGGGACTTCAAGCCAGTTGTGGGTCGGTTCCCCCTTTGCAAGGGGGTTAGGGGGATCGTTCGACTTGTGTGTACACCGTAGCCTTTTGAAGGGGGCTAGGGGGGATCAGATCATTCAGCCGCTTTCCCGCCTCTCATCTATGTCAACTGGACGTTACCAAAGCCGAGTTTTTAATTTTCTATCGCAGCAGTCCCTCCGCCTGCGGGATCGTTCGGTGCAAACTTGGCGACAGGTGAAAGTCGCTGCTGTTTGGGGCGTTCAGATTTTGCTATATCCGGTTTACGTCGGGTTTCAGGGCACGCGGCTCATAGAAAAGCAGTTGCAGCAAACGGCTCGCCAAACCCTACCGCGATTGCGCTCAGCAGGACAGGCGTTGCAAGTTGGGAAGCCGCCATCCAACTCAGCCTTGCCGACCGTAGATGCTCCGCTGCAAAACGTCTTGCAAACTGTTGGCAAAGCAGCTCTGAAGGTTGCTCTAACTGATGCAGCACCGCAAATTCAAGGCATCGCTTCTCGACTGGATACGGGCAGTCTGGTGCTGGTGACAGCCCAAAATCAGCTTGTAGATTTAAGCTTCCAGCAGCAAACCGAACTCACTCGCCGAATTGCCTGGGAAACGGCCAACTATTGGCGACAGCGCCGCTTGTTTGCTTCCCCTCAACAATCCCCGCTTGTTTCGCCCTTTCTGCCGCCCGTTCAGCCCCAGCCCAATGCTTTGCTGCCGATTCGGGTGCTGCGAAAAGTAATGGCGTGGATGCAGCGCGGCTCAGTAGCAGTCTCTGCCGATCTGTTTCAAGAGTCTCGACTGGTGGTTTATCTACCTCCGCCTGTTTTACCTGAATCCAGCGATGAACCCGTTTTGCGCGCGGCTCAGCCCTCCTGGGTGGCAGTGGAAGCCCAGTTCTACGATTGGTTAGAGCAAGCCGGACAAACCACCACCGATCTGTTGCTAGCTGGACTCAAAAGCGGTCAGGTCGCTTTCTCTGACATCGTGGCGCGTTTTGTCGAGCGCCGGACTGAATCGCAGTCTCTCCCCCCTGCCCCCCAACTCCATCAAGCGGCTTCAACTCCCTGCTGCTTCCGATTGGCTGCCCCTACTGGATCGGTGGCTCAGCAAAGTTCCAGGACTAGAGCAGCCTCAGTTGCCCGCTACATCGGCAACCCAACCCTGGCTGACGATGGAAGATTTGTTTGACCAACCCAGCCCTGACCTGACGGCTAACTTGGAAGTGGCTCAAAATCCTGACCTTGCTCAGCCGCCTCAGTCGCCCCAAATCTCCCTCAAAACCTGGTTTAAACAATCGCTCGAATCGTTCGGCTCGATTCTACCGGAGCGTCAGACCTCTCAGGCAACCCCGATCGAGAATCCTGCCGTCTGGGAAACTACCGACACAGCAGCTCTGGAAACGGCGATCAAAACGAGTCATGTTAAACCGCTGCAATATCAATGGACTCAGCCTCAATCGGGTCGCGTCGCTCACTCCAATCGGTCTCGCTCGCAGCCACTTCCTACACGCGCACACCCTCCAGCCATAATTGAATTTCATGCCGATCGACGGTTGACAACCCCGCGCGCCATCAACCCTTTAGATCAAGTTGCCCCCCTATCTTCGATGGATACGGCCAATTACGAAGAAGCTGCCATGCTGCCTCAAAGCTGGATTGAAACCGAGGCAGAGTTGGTGGAATATGTGAAACACCCGCTGACACACCTGCTGGAATGGCTTGATCAAAGTATGCTTTGGCTCGAAACCCGCCTAGCAAAACTTTGGCGATGGCTAACCCGCCCGATTGAGTAGCGTAGTGGGCTGCGTGTATGAACTGAATGAATAACCCAACCGCAGCAAGCTGCGGGGTATCTAGAAGAGAGGAAATAACTTCAACTGTTTGGCTCTAGCCTGCTCCTCCTCGCTCCCTTGCTCCTGGATGTACCGCCTAACTATCTCACTGT
>JAAUQT010000024.1 GCA_012033495.1 Cyanobacteria bacterium RM1_2_2
CGAAAAGATCCCCGGACAGGTTGGGCAGGGAAGGCAGTCTTAACAGGGCAGTTGCCGAAAGCACACCCATACTGCTAAAGGCAATGATCAGGGTAATTCCCCAAAACTGCCAGCTTCGAGGAAACCGCAGCCGATGTGCCCACTTGCGCCGCCGTTTGGTTGGTGCAGCAGGTGCAGTATCGCTTGGAGCGGAAGGCGGCACCGTAGCAACGGGGTTTGGGCGGCGCGGCAACGGCAGATGGGCGGTTGGGTTCGCTTGTGGTGTTCCGGTAGGACGCAAGGAAGGAGTGCCCTGGTGCGGCAATTTGTGTAAATCTGGATTTAACCGATCGCCCTCCGGCGTCTGATCGGATGTTCCATAATCTCCAGTCATACCCTCACCCCAGTACAGTGCAGCAACTTTAACTCTGTGCCTTCAACTCACAGTTTTGGCAACTATTTTGGCAATTAGTATAAAACAATCAAAGATAAAGCAATCAAAGATTAGAACGCAAACCAACAACTAGAACCCACTGAACAACTGATCAAATGCTTGCTTTCAGCCTCAATCAAGCCCCTCAAACTCCGCCAGAGATCGCTGAGGGTAATAAATTCAAACAGGTGCAATTCGAGAGCAGATGCCTTTCGACTTCTCTCAACGCTCGAACCAAGAACGAAAGCGGGGTGAGTTCACTGACTTCCCTAACACTAGGATGGTTTTGATTTTTGCTCGGCAAACTCCTGCTCGGCAAACTCCTGCTCGGCAAACTCCTGCTCGGCAAGCCCCAACTCGGCAAGCTCCTAGCAACCCTGCTATTTACGATACAGCGACTTGCGATGTATATCGGTAGTTGTTGCCATCCTACCCCTCAATTCTGGAAAGCGCTAGCTCCTCCCTAGGGTAGAGAAATCAGCAGTATTGCTACTGAATACTGCCTTTTGTCCATCTTCTGTCGCTAATGTGAAGAACTTCTTTTCACCAGCCCTTTAGAATAGTCAAAAGACAGAATCATAAGATCAATCCAGCCTTTGAAATCTATGTCAGTTTTAGCGCCTTTAGCCTCGATTGGAGTTCTTGCTCTTTTGATTGTGGTTCATGAACTGGGGCACTTTTTAGCAGCCCGGTTGCAAGGAATTCATGTCAACCGCTTTTCAATTGGGTTTGGCCCCATCTTATGGAAGTATCAAGGACGCCGTACCGAATATGCGCTGCGCGGCATTCCTTTAGGAGGCTTCGTAGGCTTTCCAGACGATGACCCCGACAGCGAGATTCCACCCAACGACCCCAACTTGCTGCGAAATCGCCCTATTTTGGATCGGGCAATTGTGATCAGTGCTGGTGTGATTGCCAACCTGATTTTTGCTTATCTGGTGTTTGTGATGCAGTTCAGTACAGTCGGGATTCCCGAAGGGGTCTACGAGCCAGGCGTTGTGGTTCCAGAAGTAACTGCGTTGGATTCGCCGGCCGCCCAAGCTGGCATCCGTTCACGAGACGTGATTTTGGCAGTCGATGGCGAAGAACTTGGCGCTGCTGATGCTGCCATGCGCACCTTAATGGATAAAATCCGCGCCCACCCTAACGAAACAGTGGAATTAAAGGTGCAGCGAGGCGAGCAGCAGTTGGATGTGAACGTTGTGCCGCAGGTTGGCGAAGATGGCGTCGCTCGAATTGGGGTTCAACTTGCGCCCAATGCAGGCTACCGTCCGCCGAAAAGCTTTTTTGAAATCTTTAGACGAGCGGCTGAGGTGTTTCAAAGAGTCTTGGTGGCAACCGTTCAGGGCTTTTGGTCGCTGATTACTGATTTCGGTTCGATGGCGGATCAGGTATCTGGGCCGGTCAAAATTGTCGAAAAAGGAGCACAACTGGCTGCTTCCAATGCCACCGATCTATTTTTCTTTACGGCCATTATCAGTATCAACCTCGCCATCATCAACATTCTGCCGTTGCCTGCTCTAGACGGTGGACAGTTGGTATTTCTGTTGCTTGAAGGATTGCGCGGCAAACCCGTTCCAAGTCGCATTCAGGAAAATGTAATGCAAACTGGACTGGTGCTGCTGCTGGGCTTGGGCATTTTTCTGATTGTGAGAGACACAACTCAACTGGAAGTGGTACAACGACTGTTTCAATAGCAGTTTCAATAGCAGTTCAGGCAAACATAAAAAAAGCAGGAAACAAAAAGCAGGAAATAAAGTGCTTCTGCTGCCATAAAATTGAGCGACGGTGGAAGCATTAGGAACGGAGCCTAGGTACAGCCCTGTACAAAGAACTGCCCCCCTTCTGTTTGCCCCCCTTCTGTTTGCCCATATCCTGTCCTACCTCCCAAATCAGCGCATCTTATCTAGATAAGGCAACTCACCCTCTATCCCTTCTCTTTGTGGTAACGACACGCAAACCAGGAGCTAAAAAGCGGGCGCTTGAGATTCTGTCTCGATTAAAGCGCCTTTATCCAGAAGCTCCTTGCACGCTCAACTACGAAACGCCTGTTCAGCTATTGGTGGCAACCATTCTTTCGGCTCAATGCACCGATGAACGGGTTAATCTCGTCACGCCAGAATTGTTTCGCCGCTTTCCGGATGCCGCAGCGTTAGCAGGTGCTGATCTGACAGAAATTGAAACCTTGGTGCGCTCGACCGGCTTCTATCGCAATAAGGCGAAAAATATTCAGGCAGCCTGCCGGATGATTATGACAGAGTTTGGCGGACAAGTGCCTCAAACCATGGAAGAACTGCTGCGACTAGCAGGGGTGGCTCGCAAAACGGCAAATGTGGTCTTGGCTCACGCTTACGGCATCCATGCTGGAGTCACCGTTGATACACACGTCAAGCGGCTCAGCGCTCGATTAGGGTTAACCAAAGCCACTGACCCCATGCGGATCGAGCAAGACTTGATGAAACTGCTGCCCCAACCTGATTGGGAAAACTGGTCGATTCGCTTGATTTATCACGGTCGGGCGGTTTGTAATGCTCGCAATCCGGCTTGTGCCGCATGTGTATTGGCAGATTTGTGTCCTTCAGTGTGTGCTTCAGCCACCAGCGTGTTGCCTCAAGTGCCGCCACCTAGCTCGGAAATGCCCTTATGAGCAAACCTACAATCATTTGCGTTGATGATGAGCCGACGGTTCTAGAAAGTCTGAAGATCGAGCTTAAGCAAATTTTGGGCGACACTTGCCTAATCGAAACAGCCGAGAGTGCGGAAGAAGCGCTGGAATTGTTTGATGAACTCCAAACCGATCAGTCTGAAATTGCCCTTGTGCTGGCAGATCACATCATGCCGGGAACTCGGGGCGATGAGTTGCTGAAGCAGATTCACACTCGCTCACCGGAAACGTTCGGCATTATGGTGACAGGACATGCTGATCTCGAAGTCATCGGCAATCTGATTCGGACAGCCAAGCTGCACTGCTACATTGCCAAGCCGTGGCAGTCAAACGATTTACGTTCAACCGTTTTAGAAGCGATTCAAAGCTATCAGCAGACGCGGCAACTCGAAGCGCAAAATGCGGCGCTTCAGCAAACGGTTCAGCAGCTTCAAAACTCGATTGGCGAATTAAGGCAATCGGAAGAACAGCTTTGGCGGCAGGTTCAACAGCAGGAAGCGCTGAGCCGCGTTTATTTGGCGTTTGCAGCCCAGCAATCTCAGCTTTTTCAAGCCACGCAGACGCAGATACAGGGATTGGAACAGTCCAACCAACTCAAGGATGATTTTCTAGAAGCGATCTCCCATGAGTTGCGTGCTCCCATCTCAAACATTCGCATGGCAACCCAAATGCTAGAAGTGCGGCTACGCCAGTTGTCCAATAGTGACACCCTTGCCCAGTGCGATCGATATTTTCAGATTTTGCGTACCGAATGCCAGCGAGAAGCCGCTCTCCTCACCGATATGCTGGACTTACTTCGACTCGACAACGACAACGACCCACTCAACCTTTCCACCATTCACCTGAATCTATGGCTGCCCCATGTGGCAGAACCTTTCATTGAACGAATGCGGGAACGAGAGCAGCAGCTTGTGATTAATTTGCCTGCAAATTTGCCCACGCTGACAACTGACCTTGCCCACCTAGAACGCAGCCTCACCGAGTTGTTGACCAATGCTTGGAAATATACGCCAATCCACCAAACGGTTACAATCACAGCACAGATAGTCCCCAGCACGTCTGACCGACCCCTGGCTGCCACCGCAACTGCCCCCTCTCGGCTTTCCATCCCTCCTCTGGTGTCAATGCCGCCGCAATTGCTAGTCTGGATTAGCATCACCAATACGGGAGTTGAAATTCCGGTGGAGGAGCACGAGCGAATTTTTAGCTATTTTTACCGCATCTCCAACCACAATTTCTGGCATCAGCGCGGTACGGGGCTAGGATTAGCGATCGTCAAAAAACGAGTTGAAAAGCTGCGCGGTTCGATTGGCATCACCAGTCAGCAAGGCTCCACTACGTTTACCATCAAACTGCCGCTACATCCCATTGAGCCATCCCATTCAAACGACTACTATCAAAATGAATTAGACCTACCCGATTTGAGTCGCTAGAGCATGAAGGACAAGGCACTCACTGCAATGACGATGCAATGACTATTACTTTTTATTCAAATTGTTCGCAAATGAACCAGAAAAGCTCTAGAAGATAGAGTAAAAGTTTCGTATCCTGCAATGTCTCTGCTAGAGACGGCTAGTTGGCATACAGTTGTGTTTGAGACAGGTTATCGAATCAACGGGATGTGATGTGGCCAAAATCTTCAGCCCCATGAGCCAAGCGCACCAAGAGCACAGCCAGTCTCCTATGAATATTCTCGTCGTTGACGACACGCCCGACAGTTTACGGCTGCTCGTGAGCATTTTGGGTGAAAGAGGCTACAAAGTTCGGGCCGCCCCCAGTGGCAAACTGGCGATAGCTGCTGCCCAAACGCTTCCCCCTGATCTGATCTTGCTCGATATCAACATGCCCGACCTAGATGGCTACGAAGTGTGTCGGCGGCTCAAGCAAGACCAGCGCACCCAGGCTGTGCCCGTGATTTTTCTCAGCGCTTGGAGCGATGTGTTTGATAAAGTTAAAGCGTTTGCGGTCGGAGGAGTCGATTACATTACCAAACCTTTCCAAATTGAGGAGGCTATTGCTCGAATTAAAACCCATCTCACCCTCTGTTCGTTGCAAAATACGCTGAAGCAAAAAAACGCAGACCTTACTCAAACCCTGAATCAACTCAAAGCGACACAAGAGCACCTGATCCAAACCGAAAAAATGGCTGCTTTGGGTCAACTCGTCGCCAACGTAGCTCACGAGATCAACACACCGCTAGGAGCTATTCACTCTTCTGCCGAAATTATTCATCATTTCCTGACGCAAAATCTAGAATCTGTAACTCATCTGCTGCAAACGATCGCCCCAGAACACCAGGATGCTTTCTTTCTGCTACTCCAGCGCTCGACTGAGGCAATGCCAGTTCTAGCGGGCTTTTCTAGCCGTGAGAAACGCCAATTCAAACGCCTGCTGCAACAGCAGCTAGAAATTTTAATGATTGCCGATGCTGACGTTATTGCAGATACCTTAGTAGATATTGGTGTCTACGAGAGGATTGATCCCTTTTTGAATTTGCTGACCCACCCAGACGGCCGCCAGATTCTAGATACGGTCTATCAGTTGTCGAGCCTGCAAAAGAGCACTCGCACCATTCTTAGCGCCACCGATCGAGCCGCCAGAACAGTGTTGGCCCTGAAGCGCTACGTTCACCAAGATTTCAGTGGCACGAAAACTGCAACCGATCTGATTGAAGGCATTGAAACCGCTTTGACGCTGCATCTCAACCAAATTAAGCGCGGCGTTGCCCTCGTCAGAAATTACGCTGATTTTCCGGTTATTCTGGCTTTTCCTGACGAATTAAATCAAATGTGGACAAATTTATTTAACAATGCCCTTTATGCCATGAACTATCAGGGAACTTTAACCATTACCGTCAAAAGCACCGCTTCTGAGATCCAAATTGATGTCACCGACACGGGCAAAGGCATTTCACCTGAACTTCAGTCCAAAATTTTTGAGCCGTTTTTTACAACGAAGCCAACCGGAGAAGGCAGCGGACTGGGGTTAAGCATTGTCAAAAAAATTGTTGACCACCACGCCGGGCGCATCGAACTCAGCAGCCACCCCGGACAAACCACTTTTTCTGTCTTCCTGCCGCTGCATCTTCCTCACGATCATTCTCCAACCAATCTACCCGAAATGACCGAAACCTAGCTGAGCAGATTGAGCCGCACTCGATACAATGAAACAGGTCTGCTGCTGGGTTGGAATAGTCTGCATGTTGAGTAAACCCAAAGATCGGAGAGTTGCCGCACTGTTGGCATTTGCAGGTATTTTAATCCCTGGACTGCACAAATTTTATCTCGGTCAGATGCGCTGGGGGGTTGGCTATCTGATGTTAGGTTGGGTGACGCCGATCTCGGTTTCAAAAATTGCCAGCGTCGCTGAAGGTTTTTGGTATCTGTTTCAAGACTGCGAAGATTTTGACCGCCGCTTTAATTCAGCCCATTTTGGTCAGGAGTTTCGTTCAAGCTCGATTTCGTCAACGACTCCCATTGCTTCGGTCAGCCTGTTGGCTGATGCGATCCGCCAGTTAGAACAATTGCGGCAAGACGGACTGATCTCAGAATACGAATTTGAGCAAAAGCGACGGCAGTTTATCGATCGAATCAGGTAGGAGCGCTATGACAGTGGCAGATTGGTGGAATCGCTGGATGCAACGGCGACCGATGCAACCGCCTCCGCTAGGCGAGCGACTCAGTGATCTTTACCGTGATCCTTACTATCGGTTTCGTTCGGTGACAGAACTGCGCAAGGCAGCGAACTCAGGGCAAAGAATTGATGTGAACCAAGCCACTGTCGATGATTGGCTACGCCTGCCAGGTTTGTCGATCCATCAAGCCCGACTGCTGGTAACGCTCAGCCAGTCGGGTGTGCCTTTTCACAGTTTAGAAGATATTGCGGCCGCGCTCAGTTTGCCTGTGCAGCGATTACAGCCTCTCGCCCCGATTCTGCAATTCTGCTATTACGAGCATGATGCTGGGCTGCCGTTCATCAACCCAAACTGGGCAACAATAGAGCAGTTGAGCCAAATTCCTGGAATTGACCCAACTTTGGCAGAACGTATCCTGAGCGAGCGGCAGCAACGAGGCGCTTATCGAAATCTGCTCGACTTTCAGCAACGGCTAAGGCTATCTCATCAACAGCTTGCTGAACTGATGCATTTTTTGAGATTTAACCCCGGAATCCAGCCCTAAATTCACTAAAAATCGCCTAGTTGAGCCTGCCAAATCGATCAAACGGAAAAAACCGTAAAATCGCTCGTCCAATAATATTTTGCTGCGGCAAAAAGCCCCATACATGGGAATCGTTGCTGTTGTTGCGATTGTCTCCCATCACAAAAACCTTGCCTACTGGAACCTGCACTTCCGGCATTTCATAGGCAGGCGGCTCAGCAATGTAGGCTTCCGGCAAAGGCTGACCGTTCAGGTAAACGGCTCCATCCTGAACCTTAATGCTGTCGCCCGATGTACCAATCACCCGCTTAATGAACGCCTTGTCGGGGAGAAAGCCAAACTGCTCTAGAAACTGGGAGGGCGGCTCAAACACCACAATGTCACCCGTCTGGGGCGGATGCAGCCGATAGCCCACTTTTTCGATGACCAACCGATCTCCCACCAGCAACGTTGGCTCCATTGAATTCGACGGAATATAGCGCGGTTCTGCCACAAAAACTCGAATCAAGATAGCCAACGCTAGCGCAATCGCTAAAATTTGCACGTTTTCTCGCTGCGAGTCGCGCAGACGCACCCACCAAGATGTGCTTTGCCCAGATTGGACGGACGCCTGCTGCCCGTTGCCATCTACATCGGTAGAAGGGATATTAGGAGAAGGGATGTGAGGCGAGCGAGAAACTGGCTGGTCGGCAGGTTGAGCATCAGGTTGAGTTGGCATATTAAATCACAAAACCAAGATTAAGTCTGAAGATAGGACTCATTTAATCCTAAAGTTTTTATACTCCGATCAGCATAGAAAACCTGGATAGGAGGTCAACTGAATGGCAACTGAAGCTGAAGCAAATACATGGTACGTCTTGAAGCACGCAGACGGGCACTGTGAAGTCACCCAAATTGACATGGGTGAGGGCAGTGCTCCGGGAGAAGAGGAAGAAGAGAAATCCCCTCAAGAGCAGTGGGGGCCCTTTGCTAGCGAAGATGAGGCTAATGCTCGTCGGGTGGGTCTAATTCGAGCGGGCAAGTGTCAGCCTCAGTAAAACAGGCAGAAAGCGTGGGTTTCGAGTAGAAGTCAACTCAAAACCCATCGCTCAAATCCTCTGGCTTAGCAGCCCAAGCCTATTGAACTGGGGCGGCAGCTTTAGTTCCACGCTGAGCTTCAGCAATGCGTTGGTTCAGTACTTCTAAAGCTTTGATGTATTGCAAATCGCCTTCGGTACCAATTTTGTTACTAGCACCAAACAGTTCCTGTCGCTGCTCATCGGTTAGATCGACGATGACATCAGGCTGAATTCCTGCCCGATTAATGTCAGTTCCATTGGGAGTTAGATATTTTGCGACGGTGACAGCTAAACCTGAACCATCTCCAAGTCCCCGTACCGATTGCACCAACCCTTTGCCAAACGTCTTGCTGCCAATCAGCGTTCCCCGACGATCATCCTGCAAAGCCCCTGAAAGGATCTCGCTGGCACTCGCAGAACCGCCATCAACCAATACGACTAGCGGCTTGTCGGTTAGGGCTGTGTTATTCGCCGTCTCCTGCTCAGACACGCCCTGCCGATCGACCGTAGACACAATCACGCCTTCGTCAATCCACATGCGGGCGATATCCACACTGGCGTAGAGCAACCCACCCGGATTCACGCGCAGATCGAGGACATAGCCTTCAACCTGCTGAGATTCTAGGTTTTCGATCGCGTCCTGCATTTCTTCGGCGGCGTTCGCGCTGAACTGCGTCAGACGAATATAGCCCACTTTCTCGCCTTGCCCTCCCGATTGCACGCTATATTTCACCGGATGAAGCTCGATCCGGGCGCGTTGCAGGGTGTAGTCTATCTCTTCATCACCTCGTCGAATTGTTAGATTCACATCAGTGCCGACCGGCCCGCGAATCAGGTTGACAGCGGCATTGCTATCCATCCCTTGGGTGCTTTGACCGTCGATTTTGATAATCACATCTCGCGCCAAGATCCCTGCCTGGAAAGCCGGCGTATCTTCAATCGGAGACACTACAATCAGTTCTTTCGTTTCTTCGTCTTGAGCAAGTTGGATACCCACCCCAGTCAGTTCACCAGAGGTATCGATCTGCATGTTTTTGAACTCTTGCGGATCCATGAAGCGCGTGTAGGGGTCATCCAGCTTTGCCAACATTTCCCGGATGGCGTCGTAGGCTTGCTCTTTATTGCTGTATGCCCGTCCTAAATACTCTTGTCGAACGGCTCGCCAATCAACCTGATTGAACGTCCCATCCACATAGTTACGATCAATCAATTGCCAGACTTCATCAATTAGCTCTTTTGGACTTTCTTGAAAAAAGGCCTGTCCCTGAGAGAGATGCAACCCTGCACCCGTGACGGTGACAGCCGTGACTGCTGCCGCTGTAGCACCTAGAATGAGTCCGCGTTTGGTGATTGCCATATTCAATGAATCAAAAGGTATAGACTGCAAGGCAAGTACGCCCAATTTAACACAGCCAGAGCAAGACAGGGGTAACGAAAATATCTCAAACTTTTGTAAATCTCAATCAAAAAACGGGTAGATTTAACCAAGCCAAAGTGCGGGGCGATACTCTAGATCGCTGCCCAGATGCGGATCAATGCTGGAATTTGGATAAGTAGGGCCGGTTCTCTACTCAGGATCAACCCACTTTCCGTCTGCTTTGATCAGATTAATCAATTCGGCTACGCCCTGATCTTCGGGAACCTTTTTAATTTCTTCCCGTCCGCGATAGAGCGAAATGTAGCCCGCCTGCTTCCCAACATAGCCATAGTCAGCGTCTGCCATCTCACCAGGGCCGTTAACGATGCAGCCCATCACCGCGATATTCAGCCCAGTGAGGTGGCTGGTCGCCTGCCGAACTTTATGCAGCACTTCCTCTAAGTTGAACAGCGTCCGACCGCAAGAGGGGCAAGCCACATACTCCACCATTGTTCGGCGCAACCCCAGCGCTTGCAAAATGCCGTAGCAAACCGGAATTTCTTTTTCGGGCGCTTCGGTGAGGGAAACGCGGATCGTATCGCCAATCCCTTCTGCCAGCAGTGTGCCGATGCCAGCCGTCGATTTGATTCGCCCATATTCACCGTCTCCGGCTTCAGTGACGCCCAGATGCAGCGGGTAATCCATGCCAAGGGCATCCATGCGTTGTACCATCAGGCGATTCGCGGCGACCATCACCGGCACTTTGGAGGCTTTCAGCGAAATTTCGATGTTGTAGAAGTTGAGGTCTTCACACAGCCGAATAAACTCCAGCGCTGATTCCACCATGCCTTCGGGCGTGTCGCCATAGGTGAACAGCATTCGTTCTGCCAGCGAGCCGTGGTTGACGCCAATCCGCATCGATTTGTTTTGATCGCGCAGCGACACGACCAGCGGCTCTAAAGTTTCGCGGATTTTGTCACCAATTTCGTTAAATTCGGCGGGGGTGTACTCAGTCCGGCCCACATTCGGCTTCTCGAACACATACAAACCTGGATTGATCCGCACATTGTCTACATAATTTGCGACTTCCAGGGCGATTTTCATGCCGTTATGATGCACATCGGCGACCAGCGGCACAGGCTGATAGGTGGCATACAGCTTTTCGCGAATCTGCTCCATTGCTTTAGCGTGAGCCATGCTCGGAACCGTGACTCGGACAATTTCGCAGCCAATCTCATGTAAACGCCGAATCGCCGCAACGGAGCCTTCAATATCAAGCGTGTCTTCATTGATCATGGACTGGACAGCTACCGGATGCCCGCCGCCAATGTAGAGGCTGCCCACCGGAACGGGGCGCGTTTTGCGACGATGAATGGTGCCATCGGTAGAGAGGCAGATTGAACTGATGGGGGTCTGGGAAGTGATGGGGTTGGGAAGAGTTTGCATATCCCGTCTCTTTATAAATGTCGCGTTCAGAAATGGCAACTGGCGTAGAAAAGTCAGTCCTATTTTCCAGAGTGCCACAAGTGGGGGCAGTTGGGGAGTATTTAGAATACAGAAGGCTGCACTTGCACGATCGCTGTCTCCTCTTTCATTGCTCACCAAAACCCTCTAGCCAAAAATGCTGCGACTTAAACAATAGGCTGACCGTCAAAAATGGCGAAACTGCTCAAGACAACCAACCTTTCTCCGTTGTGCTAATGTTGCTCTACTTAAGGCTAGATAACCGTTAACACTTTAGCTATTAGTTAGACGTACAGTAAAACATATCCATTTACGCACACTTTAAATTTAGAAATGGTATTCACAATTTCGTCTGCCAGTTTATAAGAGATAAAATAGTAAACTGATGTTGTGAGATTTTATTGCATAAAAAGAGGCGACGTTGCTGAATGATGGTATGAATTTGCCGCTCAAAGTCCCCCAGAATGGGAAATTTAGGCGGCGATCAGAGAAATAGCATCTCAAGAATTCATACTTCCGTTCAGCAACGCCAAAAGAGGCTATGGTGTGCCAAGGGATAGTTGTGCAGTTGCTGCCTAAATCTCGCTGCAATGAGGTGTACACCTAAAACGGCTCAATTAAAACGGCTCACTTGAGTCTTGCCGAACGTCTAGTTTGAACCGGGCGTAGGGTTGAAGCACCAAGAATATACTTCACCTCTTTCAACAAATTGAATGACGTTTCACGCAGTTTTCACAGAGAAAAATAGTTTATTTATCCTGCCTTTACAGTGACTCTCCCGTCTTCTTGCTAGTCTCTCTATAGGTCAGTACATTCCAACTTAGTTTATTCAATCAACTTGTGACAATTTGTCCGCAAAGATGCGAAGCCACAGCGTATAAGTACTACATCTACCTTTTTTCACTGTCTTTTCTCACTGTAGAGGGAGTTGCTGTGACTCTATAAAGATAGCGTCCAAAACGTTGTGAAGTTTACACCTGTTAGATTTAGGAGTTTGTGATTCAAGAGTTTGCTGAAGCGTGGTAGGCAAAGGCAATTGAGCCAAGCATCTTTGCTCCAACCCTACTTTAGCGCTGCTTCATCTCTCTTGATCTCAACTTGCTTGATCTCAACTTAATAGTGTCGAGTGAACTCCTCAACCTGGTTTCATGTAGACAAATGTTGATTGATAGGTGGCATCTGTTGGTTCAATCTGGTTGGTTCAATCTAAGCAAAGAGAATTCACGGTTGATGCGTCTCAAGCTGCATTGAGTGAGAACTTTCGCTGATTTGCACAAGTAGTTTATTCCGAAATGAGGTAGGTGCATGAAAGCAGTCATATTAGCTGGTGGCTTGGGTACTCGCTTGAGCGAAGAAACTTCGATTAAACCTAAACCGATGGTTGAGATAGGGGGGCAGCCTATTCTCTGGCACATCATGAAAACCTACGCGGCTCATGGTGTGAATGACTTTATTATCTGCTGCGGTTACAAAGGCTATGTGATCAAAGAATATTTTGCAAACTACTTTCTGCGGATGTCGGATGTCACATTTGATATGCGGTTTAATCAAATGAACATCCATGCAGGAAACGCTGAACCTTGGCGAGTAACTTTAGTGGATACGGGTGAGAACACCATGACCGGCGGACGCTTGAAGCGCGTTCGAGAACATGTCGGTAATTCCACTTTTTGCTTTACTTACGGAGATGGTGTTAGCAACGTTAATATTACGAAGTTAATTGAGTTCCACAAAGCAGAAGGCGCGTTGGCGACGCTAACGGCAGTGCAGCCTCCCGGACGATTTGGGGCGATTTCGCTCGGCAAAGAGCAAACTCGAATTAATCAGTTTCATGAGAAGCCCGGTGGAGATGGAGCCTGGATTAACGGCGGATACTTTATTTTAGAGCCTGAAGTGATCGACTATATTGCTGATGACACCGTGATGTGGGAACATGAGCCTCTGGGAAAACTGGCGCAAGATGGACAACTCTCTGCTTATAAGCACGATGGCTTTTGGCAGCCAATGGATACGCTCAAAGATAAGAACTATTTAGAAGATCTGTGGAAGAGCGGTAAAGCTCCGTGGAAGGTTTGGTGACAGGGTTTTGATGGGGCGAGTTAATGGGGCGAGTTGATTGAGTTGTTCATATTCTCTATGTAAAGGTGATAAACCTATGTACGATTTTGCGATCATCGGTGGTGGCATCGTTGGTCTTTCCACGGCAATGACGCTCGGACAGCGTTATCCAGATGCAAAGATTCTCGTCCTGGAAAAAGAAAGCCGTTGGGCGTTTCACCAAACTGGCAACAATAGCGGCGTCATTCACTCTGGCGTTTACTACAAGCCGGGTAGCTTCAAAGCCAAATTTTGCCGCGATGGTTGTGAGTCGATGGTGGAATTTTGCCAGAAATACGAGATTCCCTATGAAGTGTGCGGCAAAGTGATTGTTGCGACAGAAGAGCGCGAATTGCCGCTGCTGGAAAACCTTTACCAACGAGGGTTGCAGAACAACATCAAGGTGGCTCGCATCACCGCCGAAGAAGTGAAAGAATATGAGCCGCATGTCAACTGCATCGCCGGGGTTCGCGTCTTTTCCACGGGCATTGCTGACTATAAGCGAGTTTGCCAAAAGTATGCCGACCTAGTTCAGCAACAAGGCGGCGATCTGCAACTCAACACCAAGGTTGACAAGATCTTGGAAACCAAAACAGGACAAGTGCTGGAAACCAACCAAGGTAAGTTCGAGTCTCGATTTGTAATCAACTGCGCTGGATTGCACAGCGACCGGGTGGCCAAATTGGGGAAAGTTGATCCGCAAGCCAAGATTGTGCCGTTTCGCGGGGAATACTACGAGCTAGTTCCTGAGAAGCGCTATCTCGTGAAAGGCTTGATTTATCCGGTTCCCAATCCCGCTTTCCCGTTTCTGGGCGTGCATTTCACCCGCATGATTGATGGCAGCGTTCATGCCGGCCCAAATGCCGTTCTGAGCCTGAAGCGAGAAGGCTACAAAAAAACCGACTTTGACCTGCGAGACTTTGCTGAAGTGATGGCTTATCCGGCGTTCTGGAAGTTGGCAACCAAGCACGCCGACGAGGGCATTAAGGAGATGATTCGCTCCTTTAGTAAGGCGGCTTTTGTGGCGAGCCTGCAACGGCTGATTCCCGAAGTCAAAGCCGAAGATGTGACGCCAACCCACGCCGGAGTGCGGGCCCAAGCGCTGATGAACGACGGCAAACTCGTCGATGACTTTTTGATCATTAAAGGGCAAAACTCGGTGCATGTTTGCAATGCCCCTTCTCCGGCTGCCACCTCTTCGCTTGAGATCGGTAAAGCAGTTGTAGAGCAAATTCCAGCCCCGCAACATCTGAAATCGACACTCAACGTTTAGAACCTACTAGAACCGATTAGGAAATCATGAAAGTATTAGTTACTGGAACTGAAGGCTATTTGGGCTGCTTGTTTGCGCCGCTCTTGCTGGAGCGGGGACACGAAGTAACCGCTGTGGATACAGGCTTCTACAAAACCGGCTGGCTTTACAACGGCACCAACCTCACCGCCAAAACCCTGAACAAAGATATTCGCCATATCACGGCAGAAGATCTGCAAGGCATCGATGCGATTGTGCATATGGCAGAGCTTTCCAACGACCCCACCGGGCAGCTATCCCCCACCATCACCTACGACATCAACCACAAAGGCTCTGTCCGCTTGGCTGAACTGGCGAAGCAAGCCGGAGTGCGGCGGTTTGTTTATATGTCGTCTTGCAGCGTGTACGGCGTGGCGACCGAAGGTGATGTCACCGAAGACTCTCCGATCAACCCCCAAACCGCTTATGCCGAATGTAAAGCCCTGGTTGAGCGCGATCTGAAGCCGATGGCAGATGACAACTTCTCGCCGACCTTCATGCGGAATGCCACGGCGTTTGGGGCTTCGCCTCGGATGCGGTTTGATATCGTGCTGAACAACTTGTCAGGCTTGGCTTGGACAACCAAAGAAATCAAAATGACCAGCGACGGAACACCTTGGCGTCCGCTGGTTCACGCCCTCGATATTGCTAAAGCCCTGATCTGCGTACTGGAAGCCCCCCGCGATATTGTTCATAACCAAATCTTCAACGTGGGCGACACGGCTAACAACTACCGCGTTAAAGAAATTGCTGAAATCGTGGCGGAGGCGTTTCCGGGCTGTGCGTTGAGCTTCGGAAATCAAGGAGCCGACAACCGCAGCTACCGCGTTGCTTTCGAGAAAATCAACTCTCAGCTACCGGGCTTTAAGTGCGAGTGGGATGCGCGGCGCGGCGCACAGCAGCTCTACAACGTGTTTAGCCAAATCGACATGACCAAAGCCGAATTTGAGTCTCGCGGCTTTACCCGCCTGAAGCAGCTAGAGTACCTGATTCGCACCCAGCAAATTGACAAAGATTTCTTCTGGAGCCAGTCATGATTTTCACCGAAACCAAACTGAAAGGCGCGTTTATTCTGGACTTGGAACTCAGAGCAGACGACCGAGGCGCTTTTGCTCGCACCTTTTGCATGAAAGAGTTTGAAGCCCACGGATTGAAGCCGACCGTCGCGCAGTGCAACCTCTCTTTCAACTACAAAGCCGGTACGCTGCGAGGAATGCACTATCAAACGCTGCCCGCTGCCGAAACAAAGCTAGTCCGCTGCACTAGAGGCGCCATTTATGACGTAATCATCGATATGCGTCCTGACTCTCCCACCTACATGCAGCACATTGGCGTTGAGCTAACGGCTGACAACCATCGAGCGCTCTATGTTCCAGAACTGTTTGCCCACGGCTATCAAGCCCTGACGGACGGCGCAGAAGTGGTCTATCAGGTTGGTGAATTCTACACCCCTGGCTACGAGCGCGGCATTCGCTATGACGATCCGGCTTTCGGCATCCAATGGCCCATGCCTGTCACGGTGATTTCTGAGAAAGATGCAGCTTGGCCCGCTTTTGCAGCAATGTCAGCGTCGGCTAGCTGATCAGAACTGATTAGATCAGTAGAAGAACCCAATTAAACGGACTTAAAGATTGGGTTTCGACTGCGCTCAACCCGCCGTTGGACTGCGCTCAACCCTCCGAATGCTGACGGTTTGCGCGTTGAGCGGAGCCGAAACGCATCTGACAGCATTTTGTTTTCTAGAAATCTCGTCTAGTGAATAGCAGTTACAGGAGTTTTTCATGTTTATTGTTGATACCGCATTGCAAGCACGGGCAGAAGCCGGAAATCCGGTGCGCGTAGCGATGATTGGCTCTGGCTTTATGGGACGCGGCATTGCGAATCAGATCATCAATTCGGTTCCCGGCATGGAGCTTGTTGCCGTCTTCAACCGCAGTTTGGCTGGGGCAAAGCGGGCTTACAACGAAGCAGGCATCGAAGAAGTGCGGGAAGTTAAAACCGTTGCAGAACTCGAAGAGTCGATTCGCCAAGGCAAATATGCTGTCACCGACGATGCCATGTTGCTGGCTCGCGCTGAAGGCATCGACGCGCTGATTGAAGTAACGGGTTCGATCGAGTTTGCGGCTCATGTCGTGCTAGAAGCCTTTGCTCACCAAAAGCATGTGGTTTTAATGAACGCCGAGCTAGACGGCACGCTGGGCCCGATCCTCAAGGTCTATGCTGACAAAGCCGGCGTGGTGCTCTCGGCTTGTGATGGCGATCAACCTGGCGTACAGGCGAATTTGTACCGCTTCGTGAAGAGCATTGGTTTGACGCCGCTGGTGTGTGGCAACATCAAAGGGTTGCAAGATCCCTACCGGAATCCTACGACGCAAGAGGGTTTCGCCAAGCAGTGGGGACAAAACGTTTACATGGTGACGAGCTTTGCCGACGGCACGAAAATTTCCTTTGAGCAAGCCATTGTCGCCAACGCCACCGGGATGACCGTCGCCAAACGCGGCATGTTGGGCTATGACTTCCGCCTCCACGCTGAAGCACTCACGCAGCAGTTCAACCTCAACTACACCGGTCACATTGATGAGTTGACCAAACTCTACGATGTCGAGCAACTCAAAGAACTCGGCGGCATTGTGGATTATGTAGTCGGCGTCAAGCCTGGCCCCGGCGTGTATGTGTTTGCAACACACGATGATCCGAAGCAAAAGCATTACTTGAACCTTTACAAACTCGGCGAAGGCCCGCTGTATAGCTTCTACACCCCCTACCATCTCTGCCATTTTGAAGTGCCGCTGTCGGTGGCTCGCGTTGTCCTGTTCAAGGATGTGGTGTTGGCTCCTCAAGGCGCTCCGCGTGTCGATGTGGTGACAACTGCCAAAATTGACCTCAAAGCAGGCGAAACCATCGACGAAATTGGTGGATATATGTCCTATGGTCAGTGCGAAACCTCTAACATCACTCAGGCACAGCGCTTGTTGCCAATGGGTTTAGCCGAGGGCTGCCGCCTCAAGCGGGACATGGCTCGTGATCAGGTGATTACCTACGACGATGTCGAGTTTCCTGAAGGTCGTCTTTGTGATAAGTTGCGGGCTGAGCAAGATGCCTATTTTGCCTCACCAGAGGTGGCTCAACTCACAGCCGTGTAAGCAAAATATCAAAATAATAAAGTGGGAATGAAGAGCAGAGATAGCGGCCTAAAAACAAGCTATCCCTGCTTTTTGCATAGAACTTTTTGCATAGAATATAGACCCGTTAATTTGGGTATTCTCAAAGCAGTAGTGTACTTTAATGAAAAGTCCTCCTCCACTTCTGGTAGCAAGTCTATGACTGAGAATAGCGATCAAGTTTCAGAAGTCAGCCACACTGACAACTGCGGTAGGAAATCTACTGCTCAAGAGACAGTTGTGAGCCTCAAACTGCCAGCCGATTTAACAGAAAAACTGCAACAGTACAGCCAGCAATCTGGTAAAACTCAGGGCGAAATTATCTTAGCGATCTTGAAGTCTGCGTTAACCAAAATGACGCCAGAAGCACTCATTGATCCAATGGCGTTGAAAATGCAGCAGGAGTTGAAACTACTCAAGGCACGCCTCAGCGAATTAGAAACTTTGATGCCGCGATTGGAGGCACTGGAGGGAAAGTAGATGGCCTTCTGAGCAACCCAGTCACTTCACCTCAGAAGGCCATTCGTTCAGAAAATACATCAGAACAATCCTCTGATTCAGCAAATGCATCGCAGTCTCATTCCCCTACTACAGCAGAGGTCGGTTCTTCAATTGCAACATTGTGGCTTAAAGTTGGACAGGAAAATCAGCCGCCCGCCTCGATTCCTTCCACATTGGCTGCTTCAGGCCAATGTCCTCGGTGTGAACAGCCCTTAGCTCCACCGTTGCAATCTTCCGGGCGCCAAGTTTGCATGAAATGTGGCTGGACTAACCAACCCAGAAACCCGAATGCCAATGCAGGCACAGCAGAACTTGCAGCCGAACCCACCGACACGGATTTGCTCAATCTGCTGGAAAAGGCAGCTTTTGAGTCGCTGAAAAATATGGAACCACGCAAAAAACCAAAGCGTTAGGTTTTCAATCTATCCAACATTTCTGCCCGTGAGAAAATAAGTCACCATTTCGCCTTTGCCCTTCACCTCAATTGCGCCCCTCGGCTGAAAGACATATTTATGTTTCAAAAATTCGTAGGTGGTGCTGGTGACTTGAATATGCCTGGGTAATCCATGAAATTCCATCCGGCTGGCCATGTTGACCGTATCGCCCCAGAGGTCATAGGCAAATTTAGTCACTCCAACCACACCTGCTCCAACCGGCCCAGTGTTGATGCCAATCCGAATTTCGATCGGCTGATGTTGTAAGGCAGGGTGAGGAATCGTCACCTCAGTAATGACTTGCTGCATGTCGAGGGCCATTTCTGCGATTGCTTCTGCATGATCAGCGCGGGGAGTTGGCAACCCACCGACCGCCATGTAAGCATCTCCGATCGTTTTGATTTTTTCTAAGCCATAACATTCCACTAATCCATCAAATTTGGAAAAGATTTGGTTGAGGAGTTGGACTAAATCGGTGGGAGCTAGGGTACTCGAAAGCCTTGTAAAATTGACGATATCTGCGAACAGCACCGTCACCTCTGGAAAATTGTCTGCAATCGTGTGTTGTCCTTGCTTGAGGCGATCGGCGATGGGTTTAGGCAGAATATTGAGCAGCAGCCGTTCAGATTTTTCTTGTTCTGCCTGTAGCTGTTTCAGAAAAGCCTGCTCCTGATCGCGTAGACGTTTCTTTTCTAGGCAAGCGCCAATCCGGGCCTTCAGCAAAACTGGATCAAAGGGTTTGAACAAATAATCTTCTGCGCCTAGTTGGATACAGCGCACTACACTCTCCATATCATCTAGGGCAGAAATCATGATGACCGGAATGTGACGCAGTCCTGAATCGGTCTTGAGATGTTCTAGCACTTGATAGCCGTTCATTTGAGGCATCATCACATCCAGCAACACCAAGTCAAATGGGCGAGTTTGGAGTTGATCTAGCGCTTGCTTGCCATTTTCTGCAACCAAAACTGTGTGTCCCTGACGTTGCAACCGTCTCGACAGCAGGTCACGGTTCATTTCGTTGTCATCGACTACCAGCACTACACCCCGATCAGTCATAAGATCGCCCATGAAACAATCCCATTGTCACAGTATTTTCTTGGTTTACTCAACGGTTAATCTAGGTTGACTGTAGAGGCTTTTAGTAAAGTCTCAATTTTGTTTAAGAGCCGAGCAAATTCGATCGGCTTGGTGTCGTAGTCATCGCAGCCTGCCTGCAAACATTTGTCTCGGTCGCCTGACATCGCGTGAGCCGTTAACGCAATAATCGGAATTTTGCAGGTTTCAGCATTTGTTTTTAATTGCCGAGTGGCTGACCAACCATCAATGATGGGCAGGCTCATATCCATCAAAATTAAATCAGGCAACTCTGAACAAGCTATCCCAACACCTTGCGCTCCATCAACCGCAATTAAAACCTGTAAACCTTTCCGCTCTAGGCGGCGCGACAACATATCACGGTTCATCTCGTTGTCTTCAACTAGCAATATTTTAGGCATCTTCTTAGAGGAGTTTGAAAGTCTCAGTGACGGACAGGGAACAGATCGAGCATGAAAAGCAGGGTTACTCAAAAATTGATAGAAGCAACCTAAAGAAAATGGGTTTTGATTTCTTTGATCATCAGGGTTATTACAGAGAGTATTAGAACATTATGCGTTTAAAATTTTACTTCTGAGGGTGGATATACTCATCTTTAAAAAATCAATGTGATTAAGCTTGCTATCTGCTCCTGAAAGCAAAACCTGAAATCAAAATCAGGCTGTTCTTGCCACCGCAGGCAGCCACACAGTAAAGGCGCTGCCTTTGTTCACTTCACTTTCAACTTGAATGTCTCCTCCCATCAGTTGGCACAGCCGCCGAGCAATGGTTAGCCCCAAGCCCGCGCCACCATGCTTTCGGGTTGTTGAGTCGTCGGCTTGAGCAAAAGCCTGAAACATTTGCTCAACTTGCTCTGGAACCATGCCAATTCCCGTATCAGAAACGATGATGGCTAGCCAAGCAGGAGCATCGAGCCGATTCACAGCCAAACTTGCCTCTGATGGCATCGCGGGAAGGGAAGGTTCGAGATATTCTACAACTTGAAACGTAATCGTGCCTGCATCCATAAATTTATTGGCATTGTTGATTAAACTCAGCAGAATTTGCCGCATTTTCCCAGGATCGACATACAGAGCAGAGGTAGAGGCGGGACAAGCCACTTTTAGCTGATTTCCTTTCGCCAGGATAGAAGGATTAATTTCTTGAACAATTTCTTGAATAAAAGTGGGAACTTGGATTTTTTCTAAGTGAAGCTCCATTTTGCCGGACTCAATTTTGGCTAGATCGAGGATATTGTCAATTAAGTGCAGCAGATGTTTGCCCGAAGCATAAATTTTTTGCAAATCTGCCACCTGCTCAGCAGCATCTACGGCTTGCAGGTCTTCTTGCAGCATTTCGCTATAGCCGATGATGGCATTGAGCGGCGTTCGCAGTTCGTGGCTCATATTAGCGAGAAAAGCGCTCTTAGCTCGATGGGCGGCTTCTGCGGCATTTTTTTCTGCTTCTAGCTGCTTTAAGTAAGCCTGCTCCTGATCGCGCAGTCGTTTCCTTTCGAGTGAGGCGCTAATTCGAGCTTTCAACAAAACCTGATTGAGAGGCTTAGAAAGGTAATCTTCGGCTCCTTTTTCAATGCAGCAGATCGCTCGATCCAGATCGTCGCTAGCAGAGATCATGATAACGGGAACGGTGCAGAGGTGCGGATCAGCCTTCAGTTTGCTTAAGATTTGATAGCCATCGAGTTCTGGCATCACAACATCGAGCAGTACCAAATCAAACGGCTGAGACTGAAGGAGAGACAGCGCTTCTGTCCGTTTTTTGCAACTGCGACTGCATAGCCATACCGCTGAAGTTGACGAGAGATATGCAGCCGAATGGCGTGATCATCATCTGCAATCAGAACTTGGAAAGGTGAAGTCATGCGGCTCGCCTCATTTATTTCGCAGGTTGATCTTGTACCCAACTCAGCACTAAGTCTTTGACTTCCCGCAATAGTTCATCTCTATGGTACGCCCCTTTTTTCAACACCTGTTCCACATCGCCATTCAGCCGCAGCCGATCGTGCGGAGACAGATCCATTGCTGTCATCACAACAATGGGTAAAGAGCGCCATTCTGGGTTGCGTCGCACCTCAGCAATGAACTGAAAGCCATCCACTTCGGGCATCATCAAATCGAGCAAGACCAGATCTGGGCGCTGAGCGGTTAGGGTTTCCAGGGCAATTTTGCCATTTTCGGCTTCAATCACCGTCCAGTCTTCCCGCTCTAGCATTCGGCGAAACATTTCGCGGGTGGTGGCATCATCTTCCACCACTAAAATTTGCTTGGCAGAAGGCAGCAGATGAAGCGACTCAGATTGAAAGCGGCTCAGCAACCGATCCAAACGCTGATAGTCAATGGGCTTGGTGAGATATTCTGCGGCTCCGAGCGTAAAGCCAACGTTGCGATCATCTACCATGCTCATGACGATCACCGGAATGTCGGCTAGCTCTGGATCGGCTTTGAGTGCCGTTAAAACTTCCCAGCCGTTCATGTTAGGCAGCAAGACATCCAGCGTGATCACATCAGGATGCAGCGCTTTAGCCAGTTGCAGTCCAGTTTCGCCAGTGGCAGCAATTCTGACTTCAAAGCCTTCTTTGGTTAAATGTCGCAGCATCAGATCTTGAACAGCCAAATCATCGTCAATGACTAAAACTGTGCCGATTTGCCGCCGAACAGCAGGACGACGAGCACTTGATGGAACAGCCGCAGCAGAGATTTGGGCATTCTTCCAGGCAGCCACATCAACGGGCAGGTGAATGGTGAACGTAGAACCCTTACCTACCTCGCTGCTGACGGTAATGTCGCCACCCATCATCTGGCAAAAATGGCGAGTAATGGCCAGTCCGAGTCCGGTTCCGCCATATCTACGAGTGGTCGAAGCGTCTGCTTGCGTAAAGGCTTGAAACACTTTTTCCATTTGCTCTAACGTCATGCCGATGCCTGTATCGGAGACTTTAAAGATGATCCAGGCAGGTTGAGACTCAGAGGGTTGCTCCGGCGAGTCCAGGTTCTGTTCCGATGTACATACACCGATAGTTGCGGAGGTAGTTTCAACGGTGAGGGTGATGGTTCCCTGTTCTGTGAATTTGGCAGCATTGCTGAGCAGGTTAAACAGGGCTTGCCGCAGTTTGGTTAAATCGGCGTTGATGCTGCCCAGATGCTGCGCACACTGAATTTTAAGCGCATTGCCGTTTTTCTCAACCAGCGGTCGGATGGTATTTTCCACCTCAAACAGCAGTTGGGAAACATCGAAGGTTTCGGGATACAACTCCATTTTGCCTGCTTCAATTTTTGAGATGTCGAGAATGTCGTTGATCAGGGCGAGCAGATGTTTTCCAGCGCTGCGAATTTTGCCTAAATCAGGCACAAAATCCTCATAGCCTAAATCTTCGGCATCTTCTTGCAGCATCTCGCTGTAACCAATGATCGCGTTGAGCGGCGTCCGCAGTTCGTGGCTCATGTTCGCCAGAAATTGGCTCTTAGCGCGGTTGGCTTCTTCCGCCGCTTCTTTGTTTTTGCGCAACGCTTCTTCGGCTTGTTTGCGGTCAGTAATATCAACCGCGACACCAGTTAAACGCAGTGGCTGACCTGCTTCATCCCGAATTAGATTTCCCTTGCTGTTAAGCCAGCGGATGCAGCCATTCGGTTGAATAATCCGAAATTCTGGACGATATTCTGCGCCTTCATGCAGGGTTTGAGTGAGGGCTTCTACAACTTGTTGGCGATCGTCTGGATGAATGCGTCTAAAGAAGTCTTTATGGTTGATATTCACAACATCCACGTTAATGCCCCACATGGTCTTCATTTCTCCAGACCAATGTTCTTCACCTGTGGCGATATCTAAATCCCATACGCCCATACGCGCTGCTGTTAACGCCATGCGTTGCAGAGTTTCACTGTAGCGTAGTGCTTTCTCTGTCTGATGGCGTTTCATATATTGGGCAATTTGGCTGCTGATCGCTCCCATCATGTTGAGCAAATCGCCATCCAGTCCTTGAGGTTTGTGGCTGAGAAAGACCATAACCCCAACGACCTTTTCTCCATCTAGAATCGGAAACCCGCAGGCTAGGCGGAGGTGCGGCGGCAAAGTTTTGTGAGTTGGGTTCTGGCTTTTTGAGAGATCAGCAATCCAGATATGTTCGGCTTTGTCTAAAACCTGCTGCGGTAAACCAATCTGCGCGGCAAAGGTGATGGGTTGATCTTGCTCGGTGACGTGAACTGCGGTGAGGGCAGGATGCCGCCAAGCTTCAACTAAACGCAAGGTGTTTTCAGAGTCATCGACCTGCCAGATTTCACCACTATCCCATTTCAAGCTTGGGCAAATCGCTTGTAGAATCTGCGGTGCGGCTGCCTGAAGAGTTGGAGCATCTGCCAGAACGCGAGTCGCCGCATATTGGGCGCTGAGCCGTCGCTCGGAGCGTCTTTGCTGCATCAGATGCCGACTAAAAGATAGGAAAATGTAGCAGACTGTGCCCAGCACCAGCAGCGTGAATGCCTTAATCCAGTAGGTTTTCCAGCGAAATCCTTGAATTCTTGCCTGCAAAAGTCGATCAAGTTCATCTGCTAACCGCTGCCAGAAATTGGAACTGATGGTAGAAGCATTGCCCAAGAACCGCTCGGATTCTGCTGCTGATAGCAAAACGGTACTGGGCTGAATCACGGTTTGATCAAGCTTGGCGAGCAGCGCCTCATGAGTTCTGACAAAAGTTTGTAACGGCGGTTGAAGGACAGGCTGTAAATTCTGAGCCGAATTATTACGAAAAGCAGTAAATATACCTTTCTGAGCCGCTTTCACGTTTGCCCGAATCAAGCTAGAGAGCGCAATCAGTTTTCCTTCTTCCTTAGCGGAAACTTGCTGACGTTGCAAAATGCCTTCAGTGAGTAATCTGGTTTGCGCCAGTAAATCATCAACTTCGGGCAACTTCAGCAAGATTGCATCCATCAGATAGTAAGTATCTAAATCAGGATCAAGAATCAGGTTCGACGTATCTCCAACCTGAGCCATCAGCAGGCGAATGTCTCGAACCAGTCTCAGATGAAGCTGCTCGATTTCAGTTTTGTCAGTTGTGCTGAGGCTGCTGATATTTCGTTGCTCGATCCGGTTTTGTAGCCTTAACCAAGTTTGATTCAAGGTGTTAAAGCCTTGAGTGGTATCTAGCTGCTTTCCTAGCTCTTTTTCTACCTTCGACAGCGCTCCCATCGTTTGGTCAATGTCAAGATGCTGTTGCGTCAACGTTTGCCAAGTAGTGGCTTGCCGCCAATAGCGCTGCATCAAAAGTTGGCTCTCTGGAACCTCGTGCAATAGCTGCTCTAAAGGGCGCAAATAGGCGAGGCCATTGATTTCGGCTTGGGCAAAATTGACTCGTTGATCGACTTCTGCAATCAGTTGATAGACCACAATCGCAAACGGCAGGATAAACGTTAGCAACAGAACAGCCAAATTAACGGGCTGAGGTTTGCGATAACGAATTTTTCTTTCCATGTCGAAAGTCTCCGATTGGCTCTGGTGAATTGTGAGCGGTAGTTTCACCCCAGAACTCAGGCATGACTGAAGCCGAGCAGCAGGACTATTCCATAGTTCCCAGCTTCGTCAAGCTGGCGTCAGTGCCAACGGCTGTCAGTGCCAACGGCTGTCAGTGCCAACGGCTGTCAGAGCCTCGTTCAACTGAAGCACCATCGCCCGAAACTCGCTTGAATTCTGCAATTCACGAATTTCGATCGCCTGATCCTGAGCTAAAATCAGCAGCGATGGCCAAGGCTGTGTGAGGAACAAAACAGAGTCAATCGCAGCCGTTTCAACTTGGTCAATTTGCTGAGTATCCAGGAAAAACGTCAACCGATCCGGCGTGATGTAAAGATGTTCTTCACGGCTGATTTGTGCACCTTTGTAAACCATGATACTCAAGGCAACCGCCAGTTCCAAAATCACTTGCCAACGCAGGCTGAGATTCAGCCCCTCTCCTAACCCAATTGCTGATCGGTTAAACCACACTGAGCCACAGAAATGTAAAAGTCCGCCAAAGTGGATCATCAAATTTGCCACAATCACCGCAAATAGCAAAAAACCAAACCTGCTCAGAATTTGGCCGCCTAGCTGCCATGTGCTCACAGCCTGCCACTGCGAATAGATGTGCCACTGCTGCCCTGATTTCTGACAGCGAATCGTTGAGCAAACTTGCGCATTCTGGATCACGTTAGGCAGGTCGAGTGGCTCAGCCGCATATTTTCCGTCTCCTTCGCTCGCCAGCACCACCGCCGGAACCGCAAAATAATCGCTCAGTTGATTCGCTTTCCCGAAGGCTACAGCCGTATCCCAGGTTTCATCGAGCAGCCATTCTGAGCGATCAGCAAGGGTGAGGTAAACTTGCCACACGGTTCCCAAAATTCCTTGAAAAGCTCCACCTCGCACCTGCGTTCGCAGCAGTGAAATTTGGGCGACTTGCGATGTCGGAAACTTAATGTATTCTGTGCGACCATCTGGAATTTGCCGCTGCCAGAGTGCCCATTCTCCCCGACATTCAACTGTGGTGGGTAAACGATGTCCCTTGCTAAAAACTTTTCGCTGAGCAACTTGAAAATCTATAAACCAAAGCAGAAAAAAGATAAGCAGAAAAAAGCCTGCGTAAGCCCGACCGTAGTAGGAAATTAACGAAAGCGTGCAAAAAGCAAAGAAACCCGCCCACGTCAAAAGTGGATCAGCCGTTTTGCCTTCCACTAGCTCTGACCACAGCAACCCTAGCGTCAGTCGAAACAAGGTTTGCAGAAAGTTTTTGCACGCCACGAAGGGCAAAATTAGTGAAGCGTATCCGCTGTGACTTGGCGCGAAAACTTCACCTCGAAAAGTAACGGATTTGGATGCCGACACAATAGAAACTCCCTGTTGCCAAGTTTGAGTTGATCAAACCTGAATCCAGTATGCCGAATTGGTAAGGGCGACCAACAGGAAATGCCTGCTTCTACCTCCATAACTTCACATCATTAATTCTGCCACCATTAATTCTGCACCACCATTAATTCTGCACCACTACAGCCGTGCCCGTGCCCGCCCAATCATAGAGCCATGCCGCGCCTTGAATGGGTACATTGATGCAACCACTACTCACAGGCGAGCCAAAGTTGGTGTGCCAGTAAGCACCATGAATCGCATAGCTGCCGGAAAAATACATTGTGTAAGGCACATCAGGAATATCGTAAGTTTCGCCCTGCATTCGCGCCGTGCGATATTTATGTTCAATCGCGTAAACTCCAGTCGGCGTCATATCTGAGGCTCGCCCAGTTGAAACAGTGATTGAAAAAACAGGCGTGTTGCCTTCCCATGCAATCAACCGTTGATCAGAAATGTCGATCTGAATCCATTGTCGGCTCGATTGTTTCAAATCATTAGCCCAACTTTCTACCCACTGAGAATTATCTGGTGCTAGAGAATGTCCATCACCGTTGGGCGCTGCCAGCGGGCTAGCAGCCACGTCTACATCTTGAGTTTGGGCATCTTGAGTTTGAGCATCTTGAGCTTGAGCCGGAATACTGCAAAAACTCAATGAACAGATGGCACCAGCCAAGTAAATAGACAAGCTTCGCTTAAGATTTGAGGCTAAAATTGCTAGATCAGGGTTTTTGAAAGACATCAACAGACTCCTACACAATGATTGCGCTAATTTCGAGCATTGCGCCAATTTCGGCACTTCATCGGTACTTCAACAGTTGTCCCTATAATTTTATTTACAGAAACGAAAATAGACCCCGTAGAATTACGAAATTTCTTCAAAAGAATGTTACTTTTGCTGAAGTTATGATTGGGCTACCTCAAGCAGCAACTCAATATGTCTCCTCAAATCAGCGTGGTTCTTCCTGCCTATAACGGTAGCTGCTATCTGGCTGAAGCGATCAACAGCGTGTTGAAGCAAACTTACCGTAGCTACGAATTAATTGTGGTAGACGATGGCTCCACAGACGACACGGCGCTAGTTCTGCAACCCTATCTCAACCAAGAGCTTCGCCAACCCTCCGTTCGCTACGTGTACCAAACCAATCAGGGCGTCGGCGCGGCGCGTAATCACGGCATCCGGCTGGCGCAGGCAGACTGGATCGCGTTTCTCGATCAAGATGATGTGTGGCTACCAGATAAACTGGCGCTGCAAGTGGATTGTCTAGAATCGCAGCCTCAGCTTGGCATCGTTCATAGCGGTTGGCAAATTGTTGATGCGGCCGGTCGGTTGCTGTCAACCGTTCAGCCTTGGCGGGGCTTGCCGACGCTAGATTTGACTGCTTGGATACAGTGGAAGCCCGTATTTTTAGGAGCAATGCTGTTTCGGCGCGACTGGCTAACCCAAATTGGCGGATTTAACCAACGCTGGCAGCAAACGGGTGATGTGGATTTGGTGTTGCGCTTGGCAGCATTAGACTGTCCGGCGGCTTGGGTGCAGCAGGCAACGGTGCAATATCGCCAGCATTCTGCCAATACTTCTCGCAATGTGCAGGTTCAAATCACAGAACTAGAGGCGGTTTTGCAGCAATTTTTCTGTCAAGCTGACTTACCTCAGACTGTCCGTTCTCTGGAGCCAGCATCTCGTTACCAAAGTTGGGTTTGGAGCGCGTGGCGTTTTTATCAGGCAGGATTTAACCAGGAAATGGCGAACTGCCTCGAAAAGGCTTTGAATTGCACAAAAAAGCCTTTTACGGTAGTCCTATGCGACTGGATTGAGCAATTTAAGCTGTACTCAACAGAATATGGTGTTTCGTTGGATGTTGCGGCTTTGTGCGCATCAGCAGAGTGGCAAACGATCACGCAAGCTGCCTTGCTGCGCCAATTGTAGGAGCAGTGATATCGTCAACCGTCAAGACGATTGGAACAAAGGGATGTGGGATCTGTTACCCGACACGAGGTTAACTAAGCGCATCGTTCCAACTCAAGTGGCTTTACTTCGCGGGTATCTCTATAATTAAGCGGATAGGTCATCGGTGGGGGAGCGATTTGAGGCTGCCCGTTAGCTGCTTGGTGGCTCATTGACTAGCATCACTTTATTTGCTTTGGAAATGCCCGATTAGTTAAGTCCCAAATATCATTTGGCGTAGCTGTAAAATCTGAACGAAAGTTGCGATTAGAAAACTGACGCAAAATTTCACCACCAATGAATTGAGCACTCATCAAGTAGTTTCCAAGATCCAAACGAGAATCTTGCCTTGCTTCATAGCGACTTTTAGCATAATTGGGAAGTTGTTGAACTACAAACAATAAATTGTCTTTATCTATGTTAGGTAAAAGTTCACCTGCCCTATTCACCAAGTTTTTAAGTATATGACCATAACCTTTCTTCTCGTCTTTTAAAGTATCTTTGTCGATGCCATGTGCAAGGAGAGCACCTTTCAACAACAACTCAGTTGAAATACAACAATTCTGAATCACAGCATATTTGTTAAACGAACCTAATACTGTTGCTGCTGCTGCCTCAAGTTGTTGTTTTGCCAGATACCACCATTCCACCGTTTTATCTGGTAGCTGCCCTATTTTTTCAAGGTCATTGAGTCCATATACAAAATCCATTAGGTCGATAACCTGATCAAAAAAAGCCAACCCAGATTGTTGGTCAGTAAACAGCCATCGTTTTTGTATTTCAGGTACATCAGTTAGGAAATCGACTGGGTTAATTGCAAATGGGCTAACAATTACTGGAATCCGTAGAGGAAAAAACACATCCCGAAACATAAATGCTCCTACATGCATAGGTGGCATCTGGAGATCCGACAAACGGTATAGTTCGCTGTATATGTGGTTAACGGCATTGAAAAGTGGGTCACTCTGAAGAATTGAACTGCTACCAGGCTGCAAACGCTTTGCAATTCTCATGTATGCAGTTAGGGGACGCTGAAAGGGTTCTGCTCCCTCTTGGATTAGTTCACCATCTACTTCAATAACAAGCTTCGTCAGATCAATTTCTTCTGCCATCTCTCTACTTAAACTTAAAAACTTATGCCATCATGTTACACAATACTACAAGCCAAGAATCCAACACTTTGAGGCAGGCGGCGGATAAAAGCTGCTAGTACACAGAAGGTAAGCGAAACTCAACCTCTGCCAAGGCAACCGATTATGACTGCCGTTACACTCAACCTCAAACCCTTGCTGCAACTCACCGATGAGCAGTTTTATTTACTGTGTCAGGCGAACCCAGAGGCTAAGTTAGAACGCACTGCTGCCGGAGAATTAGTCGTTATGTCACCTACAGGCGGAGAAAGCGGGCGACGTAACACGAAGTTGACTCAGCGGCTTGCAAACTGGACAGAGGCAGACGGTACAGGCGAAGCTTTCGACTCATCGACGATGTTTCAGCTTCCTAGTGGCGCGTTTCGCTCTCCCGATGCAGCATGGATTCTGTTCACACGCTGGAATGCCCTCACGCCCAAACAACGCCAATCCTTTCCGCCCATTTGTCCCGATTTTGTCGTCGAGTTGCGTTCCGACTCAGATCAACTGCGGGTTTTACAAGACAAAATGCAAGAGTATATCGATAACGGCACACGCTTGGGTTGGTTGATCGATCCGCAGAAACAAAGCGTTGAGATTTATCGCACTGGACAGCCAAAGGAAATCAAACAAAATCCCCAGCAGTTGTCGGGTGAAGACGTGTTGCCGGGGTTTCTGCTGGATTTGACAGGGATTTTTTAGAGGACAAATTTAGGGGGCGAGGCGGGCTTTCTTCAACCGATTGGCTTCATACCAGGCGGCGATTTCAGGAACCCAGGCTTGAAAGTGTGTCCAAATTTGTTCACAAAGCTGTTGGGCTTCTAGCTGAGCGTCGCCTTTCCAACGCAAATCGAGCAGGTGCATCAGCGAGCGGGTGTTAGCCGACAGTACCCAATGTTGGCGTACATCAAAGGGAATTAAGCCCCGCGCATGTTCTTCGGAGAAGCCCTGATGAATCCGCTCTTGATAACGCTTGCAGCCCGCCAGACACCATTCCAAATCTTGTTGCCGCAGTTCGGGCGTATATTCGTAGCGCTTGCCTTGCCGATCGGTGTAGCTACCCAACGGCCGCAGATAAAACACTTCTTCGATGTCGCGTTTGCCATCAGCCACATCCAAAATGCGAGTGCCCGTGTAACGGAAAGAGTTATGCACCACAACCCCATTCGCGACGAAGTTGTGCCAGTCTCCCGCAACCTCTAAATCATAAGTTCTTTGCAGTCCCAGATACTTGACCTGCACCACCCGCAGCGGATGAGCTTTTAGCTTGTGTCCGATGGGTTTGGGCTTCTGCAACAGGACTTGAATTGGAATAAAGTTTTGAGCAAACTCTAGCTCTCTGCCTTGATTGTGAATCTGACGGTGGCAGTCTTCGCAAACACTGACTAAATTATCGAAGCGATAGGCTTCTTCAGGATGGGCATAGACGGGCAGTAAATGATGCGCATGAAGCCGTCCACCTCGCTGACCGCAATGCTGACAGATGTAATCAAACTTTTCGTGAACTTGCGGAGCCATCGTGCGTGTCCATGCCCCAACTGCAACCCGCGATTCTGTGACGCCGCCCTTCCAGAAGTTGCTGTCCGCACCGCGTCGGGTCTGCTGTCTGCTGCGCTCTCGACGTTGGCGGCGTTGTTCGGAGGTGAGATTGAAGTGGTAAGTGCCTTTTAAGCCACGGTTCCAGGGAATTGGGCTTCCGGGTTTGCATTTGTTTAGCTTGAGTCCGTGCAGATAAACCCACTTTTTAACTGCCTCCATCGAACAGCCTGCTTCAGCCGCAATTTGACGAACGGTGAGTCCGGCAGCGAGTTGGGTTTGCAGCCAAGCTTTTTCGCGGTAACGCCCTTCGCCGACGATAACGCCATTAGTCATCAGTTGACAATCTTGCTGATGGCTGACGACTTGCCCAGTGAGGTCGGTCATCAAGTGTAGGGCGTCGCCCATCGTTTGCCAGCCTTGGTGGGTCAGGAGACGGTGATTCTCGGTGCAGTCGAGCGTTCGCCCATCTTCCAGCGTGAGTCGATAAACGGGCTGCATTCCTTTGTCAAAGACTGCTTGAATGTGGCTCGTTTCAAAAATGCCTGTTGCCTCATTTAAGACTCTCAAATTCATCTTACGGAGCCGCGTTTTGCAAGCTCGGCGATAGTGTCCGGGCGGCTCTCCCTTGCGTCCGCGAATTTTGCGCTCTCGAATTGTGGTTTCGCCATTTGCCCACTGGTTGTATAGATCGGCAATTTTGATTTTTCTCAGCGCACCAGAGGCATGGACAAAGGTGATTTCTGTATCGGCTGCCAAACATTGGACATCAAAACTAACGCCGACGCGATGAGTCCGCATTTGCTGCATCGTGGAATGGGGGAAATAGCCGCAGTTCAGCGTAATTTGCGGATGTTCGAGTGGGCCATAGTGACCGCGACCCCCTGCTAGCAGATTTTTGATAACCAGTTCGCCTGCTTTGGTTTCTGAGGGAAATCGCTCGCGTTCATCCCAAACGAACGCTTCGGCATAGTCTTGGTGCATCGCGGCGTAGATCACCTGCTGCGGGTTGGGGGTTTGGGCGAGCATTTCAACCGTGAAGAACCGATCCATAAGCGGCGACTGAGGGAGGGAAGGTTTGGAATCTGGAGTTGTAACCATACGCGCAAGGGGTTGCAGAAAACCGCTTATATTAGCTCAAAAAAATTCCGTCGCAGCGTTAAGGTTAGATTTAAGTCTAAATATTTCGCAATGCTGTCTTTTAATCATCCAGGCTAAACTGCTGAGCCACTTTAGTCTTAACAGGCGTTTTGACGGGTGTTTTGATCTCGACGCTCGCTAGCGAACTGCCTGCAATTGGCTGCACCGGATTGAGAGCCTGCATACTTTCGAGTAAAGCACGGCAAACCAGCGCTTCGGTTTCTCGATCTAGCATCAGGCGAAAACACTCGGCTAACTGACTTGCACTCATCGGCAGACCGGACGGGTCGGAGGCGTTGAGTAACTGATGGGTGATCTGTCGTATTGCAATCAGACGTTTCAGCGGATCGGGATGGGACAAGTCACTTAATAAGGCGTGATGATCGTCGTCTCGATCCTGCGCCTGAAGCGGACGGTTCAAAAGCTGCCAAACTAACAGGCAACCGATCGCCAGAATGCCGAGTCCTTCCAGCAGAATGCTCGTTGCCATCCAGTGCTGATCTGACTCTAACCAAACTGCTGTCGCCAAATAAGTGCTGCCTAGCGCCACCAACCCTGCTAGCGCAGACAAACTCAAGGCTCGGTTTGAGCGGCTCCACAGCTTACGCCAACCCTGCCAATTTAGGTTTAGCTGTCCTTGCTGCGTCAGGTAAACGCCCATCATCACCATCAGCCCGACCCCAATCGACAGCACCCATTGCCAGATCCAAACCCACAGCAACAGTAGCCCCACTCCTGAGAGCAGCCAGCCTTTCGATCCGTTGAGACGCTGCCCCAACCGATTCAACCGCTTGTGTAGAACGGGCGAGAGTTTTTGGCGGCGGGTGAACCAATGGTGGAGTTCGGTGGAAATGTCGGTCAGCGAGTTTGTTTTCACTAGAATGATGGGAAAAGAGCTACCTAAAACAGTTTTACAAGATTTTGATTAACAGCACATAAGGAGATCTCCAAAAGGGTATGTCTGCCTACGATGCCATTTATGCCATTGTCCGCCAAATTCCGCCGGGTAAGGTTGCCACCTATGGACAGGTTGCTGAGTTGGCGAATCTAGCAGGTCAGGCGCGGTTGGTGGGCTATGCGCTGTATCGCGTCACTCACGAGCTAGAGATTCCCTGGCATCGGGTGATCAATGCGAAAGGCGAAATCTCGGAGTCTCCTTTTCGGCATGGTGATGACCATTTGCAACGCTCGCTGCTGGAACAGGAGGGAATTTGCTTCAGCGCTGAGGGCAGAATTAATTTGCGTCAATATCGCTGGCAGCCGGATGCTTGAATTCTGGGCGGGTTTGTAGGTTCTATCTGCTGCGCTGTGAATAGTTGAAAGAAACCCGCCCTACGGTGATTGGGATTGGCGTCCTAAACGGCGGCTCACTTCCACAAACAAATCTTTGCGCAAGTAAGGATAATCGGAAACCCAAAGCTCATATTCGGGCAGGTAGACATCAGAAACGCGAGAAATGCGGCTCAAGTCTGACCGATTCGATAAGACCAGCAGTTCCGCAATGTCGCCCCGCCGGATTGATCGGTGCGCTCGCAGAAGAGGAGCCTGAATGATCGTCACAAAGCCGCTGTCGTCGCCCACTTCCAGGTTGATTCGCCGCTCTCGGTTTTCCACAATCACCAGTTCACCCTGTTTATTGACGGTTTCTTCTTTGCCGATCAGGTTTTCGGTGGTGTAAATGTCAAGCACTTCGCCTTGAAAAAAGCCGCTGTATTTGTACTTTCGGCATTCTAAATTGCGCCGAGTAGCCCGATACACGGGATCCCACAGCCAATACAAGCCTGTAGCGCTGCCCAAAATGGCGCAGATGATCTCAAACGTGCCACCCGTGAAGAAGTTAAGAATCAACACGGCTACAACAGATGCAAAGGAGATCAGAACTCGGCGTAGAATATCAGAAAATTTTCCCCAGTGATATCGATACTGATCGGCTGTGGCGGTCAGGGGAATCAGTTCCTCAAACTTCTTGCGGGTAATTGGGATCAACATTTTGTCATTGCTTCATCTTGTCATTGCTTCGTGCCTATTTTACTAGCCTAGCGTTTTGTCTCCCTACGGATGCAAGGAATCCGGTAACAACTCTAGCAGTTGCGCTTCGGAAAGTTGTGCAATCCCCAATTCTTCAGCTTTAGCCAGTTTGGAACCTGCCTCTTCCCCAACGACAACATAATCGGTTTTGGCACTGACAGAACCCGTAACTTTGCCGCCTGCTTGCTGGATCAGGGCTTTCGCTTCGTCACGTTTCAGTGTGGGCAGCGAGCCTGTAATTACAAACGTTTTGCCAGCGAAAGGCTGTTCAGTGACTGGAATTTTAGGCGCTTCGCCCGCCAACTGCACCCCTGCGCTTTGGAGCCGCTCAATCAAAGTTAAGTTGGCAGGAACTCGAAACCACTGATAAACCGACTGCGCGATTTCTGCCCCAATGCCATACACCGATTCGATTGTGCCCACTTCTGCGGCTGCCAAATCTGCTGCCGTGGCAAATCGGGCCGTCAGCGCCTGAGCATTGACGCTGCCCACATGCCGGATGCCCAACCCATACAGCACTCGCGCCCACGGTTGAGTCTTAGACTGAGCAATCGCCTCTACCAAATTCTGCGCCGATTTTTGCCCATCCGATCGACGGTTTGAAGCTGCTCCACGCTGAGGTGATAAATATCTGCAATTGAAGCCAGCAGCCCCCGCTCGACAAATTGCTCCACCCACTTTTCCCCCAATCCTCGGATATCCAGCGCATCGCGGCTGGCCCAATGTTCGATTGACTTACGCAAAATCGCCGGACAGGAGGTATTCACACAGCGGATCACGGCTTCGTCGGGTTCGCGCACTAGCGGCTGATTGCACTCTGGACAGCAGCTTGGCATCTGGAAGGGTTGTGTATCGGGCGGCCGCAGTTCCGTTAACACCCGCAGCACTTCGGGAATGATTTCGCCTGCCTTCCGCACAATCACCGTATCCCCGACGCGAATATCTAGTTCTGCCACCCGATCGGCGTTGTGCAATGTGGCCCGCGAAACGGTGGTTCCGGCTAGCTGGACGGGATGCAACTCTGCCAACGGCGTCACGGCTCCAGTGCGTCCCACATTCACGCTAATCCGCTCAACCAGTGTCGGGGCTTCTTCTGCCGGATACTTCAGCGCAATCGCCCAGCGGGGAAATTTTTGGGTAAAGCCCAACTGAGTTTGCAGCGCCACGGCATTGAGTTTAACCACTACGCCATCAGTCATGTAGGGCAAGTGGGCGCGTTCGGTTGCCCAACGGTTGTAATAGTCGCCTACTTCAGCCAAGGAGGGGCAGAGCATTCGGTTGGGGTTCACCTTAAAGCCCATTTTTTGCAGCAGTTCCAGCGCTTCCCATTGGCTAGAGGGCGATTGGAGGGTTGAGTTGGGGTTAAACAAGTGAGGCTCGATTGGAGGTACGGCAGGTTCAGATGCGGTAGAGCCATCAGCATCAGCTAAGTGTTGCAGTTGTTCGATTTGGCGTTGTTGCATCTCGGTTTGGCGACCCGAATCTGCTCCCCCTTCGATGTGCAGCGTGTAGGCAAAAAAATCAAGCTGGCGTTTCGCCACCACCCGCGAGTCAAGCTGGCGCAGGGTTCCGGCAGTAGCATTACGCGGATTGGCAAACAGCGCCTCGCCCGCCTGTTCTCGTTCCTGGTTAATTTGCTTGAACACCTCCAACCCCAAAAACGCCTCTCCTCGGACTTCAACGATCGCAGGCGGGTTATCCAGATTTAGCCGCAGCGGAATTGAGCGAATCGTTCTGACGTTTTGAGTAATTTCCTCACCTGTAATACCGTCGCCCCGGGTCGCCCCTCGCACCAAAACGCCGTTTTCATAAGTGAGTGCCAGAGCGTTGCCGTCGATCTTTAGCTCGCAGACATAGGCAAATTCACCAATTTCCGCCTTTCCAGCTTGAGCCGTGACCCGTTGCCATCGCTCCTGCCAAGTTGCTAAATCATCGAGGTTAAAAGCATTCTCTAGGCTGTAAAGCGGAATGTTGTGCCGCACTGAGGTAAATCGCGCCGCAGGTTGAGCACCGACCCGCTGAGTCGGGCTGTCAGGCGTCACCAGTTCAGGATGCTGGATTTCTAAGTCCTGCAACTCTCGATAAAGCTGGTCATAGACTGCATCAGGTAAAGTTGGCGCATCGAGTACGTAGTATTCGTAGGCAGCCTGCTGCAAAAGTTTTTTAAGCTCTTCAGCTCGCTGTTGAGCAAGCAATCCGTCTTCAGGCATGAATCGTCAAGGGTATGTAGATGAGTTTGCCCTAGTCCATGAATAGATCGAGGGGCAGATGACCGAACATTTCGTTGATTCCGGCTTCGGTCGCAGACTGACAGGATACCAAAACGCCTCGATGATTGCCGCTATATAAACTGGCATAGCAAAGCCCCGATTTGGGATTGAACTTAATGTAAACCGCTTCTTCAATCGTGGGCAAATCTAGAGTCGGCGCGTAGTTCAGAGCCGTGGCATAGGATTCGAGTGCCTGAATGCCCTGCGTGAGAGTATCGGCACAAATCCCAAAAATTTGGTAATCCGATGCTTGAACCACCAACAGCAATGCTTGACGCAGCAGGGAGCGATCGACATTTGCTGTCTGCGGATTCAGACAGTCTACCTGCCGCAGATAGTGGCTTGCCTGTTCGACGCTAGAAAAAGTTCCGTTTGGAGTGGAGTCTGAGGTGGGGATCACAGTTTGAAAAATCTAATTTGACAACTGATTTGACAGCCGAATGAATGGTTACACAACTTTTTGATGCGCTGATCTTAATTCACCAATCAATTTAGCGCTTGCCTGCCCCTACAAATGAAGGCAATCTCTATTGGGAATCTTAATTATGAAGCGCAGTCACTATCAGGCTTTGAAGCAGTGACCCTGCGGCTGCTTTATTCAGGATGGGAATCCATCGTTCCTGAAGGTTACGGCTCCACAATCTTAGGGATTTTTTAATACAGTAATTTCTTGAATTTGGATTTCATAGAAATAACCTTTTTTATGATCCCTAATGGGTTTGAAAAGAAAACCGTAAAGTTACCTAAAAACTTGGCTAGAGAGATTATTTCAGAAAATGTGTCTGAGGCTTAACAGGAGTATAAAGATAATCTAAATCATTATCTTCTCTTCGGGATCGCTGAAATCTAAGCTGAGTCAGGTTTTAGGTGCTGTCCATCCACTTAAAAAGAATCTTTGCTTGCGATGAGAATGATGTTGAAGGCTCACTCTGGAAACGCTCACTCTATGAAATCTGTGAAAGATGCAATTTCTGCCTGTCGCCACTGTCGCTTCTATCAGATAGAAGGACGCCGAGGTGGGGATTGTCAGCAGCTTGGAGTTCCAGTCCAAGGAAGCTGGAAAGCTTGCTCTTTAGCGGCACAACCTTTTGCTTCCCAGTGGGATGACTGGTCAGAGGTCGTTTCACGGCGTCTATCAAGCCCTGATCCCCAGACCGTTGTTGCTTCTGAGATCTCGCTTCAGATGTCTATTCCAGAGTTTGAACCCGTCACCCCAACTGCCTTAATTGAAGAGATTCTTCTAACGGTTGAATAGCCCTCCAATGGCTTGTCGTTACTGGGTTGATTGGGCTGGCAAAACGGGCTTTGCTTCCAGAACAGCCTGGAGCGGTTCAACAAGGTTGGAGAGAAAATCATAGCCAGTCAGTTCTTCAACCGCATCAATTGAGGTTCTATAGCTTGTCCAACTTCTTCCTTTAATGCCCTGCTGGTTTGGCATGACAACAGCGATCACAGGTGTAGTTTCCGTGATGCTCTCTAAAGTCAAGCCTGGACGATCAAGAATCACTACAATTTTCCATAAGGTTGCAGGCACAGTCACAGCCCCTTTCACTAAGGTTGTGCGCTTGCCCTTCATCCCCGTTCCGCCGACGCCCGCACTGCCCGCAATAATGTAAAGTTCCTTCCCTTGACGAACCAACGCTCGACAGTCGCTCTCTAGGTTTTCCCACGGGCCCTGATTATTGTCTGGAGCCTGCGGCAAAATGTTGGTCATTAGAAAAACCGCTTTGCTGTCTGCTTCAGTCTTGTTGCGGTCGGCGGCAGGAATCAAATGCCCCCGATCAAAACCGCTGCCCGTATAGTCGCTCGGTTTCACCTGATACCAACCCTGCGG
>JAAUQT010000262.1 GCA_012033495.1 Cyanobacteria bacterium RM1_2_2
GCCGCGACTTGCCGCCTGTCAGCCTGTTGCCGCAACCCCTTCATCTGTCACTCATCTCACCCCTTTGGCATGGTGTCAATCCACCGCCGAATCGGGAAGTGCTCCAGCGGTTGGTGGATCGCTTTAACCAAAACCATCCTGCAATTCAAGTCGAATCACTTTATGTTGGGCAGGGCGATCAGCAAATTCCAAAAATTTTGGCAGCGGTGGTCGGCAATGTGCCACCTAATCTGCTTTGGTATGCGCCTACCCTCACCGGGCAACTGGTCGAACTGGAGGCAATTGCCCCAGTGGAGGGCTGGTTGGATGCCTCGATTAAGGCGCAAATCGATCCGGCTTTGTTTAGCTCCATGCAGTTAGAAGGGCATCTTTGGTCAGTCCCCTTTAGCGTCAACAATGTGGGCATTTTCTATCGTCCTCGTTTATTTGAGGCGGCGGGAATCACTCAACTTCCGCAAACTTGGGATGAGTTGCGACAGGTGGCGCGGCAGTTAACCCGTCCGGAAGCGGGACAGCACGGACTGTTGCTTCCCCTCGGCAAAGGTGAATGGACGGTGTTTATGTGGTTGCCTTTTATGTGGAGTGCAGGCGGCCATTGGCAAGCCTCGCAGCAACTTCCAGAATCGAATATCAATCTTGTCAATGCTGGAGCCATCGAAGCACTGCAATTTTGGCGTGATCTGATTCGAGATGGTTCAGCAATTTTGTCCCAACCAGAGCGAGGTTATGAACTCGATCAGTTTGTGTCTGGCAAAGTGGCGATGCAGTTAACCGGGCCGTGGACACTAGGACAACTGCAAGCCACCAACGTTGATTATGCCGTGATGCCGATTCCTGTTCAGCAACAACCAGCAACTAGCATCGGTGGAGAGAATCTATTTATTTTCAAAACAACGCCCGAACAGGAACAAGCTGCCCAAGTGTTTGCCAAATATGTGCTCAGTGAAGCGTTTCAAACCGAATGGGCTTTGTCTACGGGCTATTTGCCAGTGAACCTCAAGGCTCGGCAAAATGCCGACTATCAGCAATTTTTGGCTGACCAACCTGCGGTGCAAGTCTTTCTCGACCAAGCCTCCTACGGAAAATCACGCCCAATTTTTCCGGGCTACAGTCGCCTTTCCGATACCATGGGGCGCGCCATCGAAGCGGTTTTGCTCGGCAAAGATGCCCCAGAAACCGCGCTGCAAAAAGCCCAAAAGCGGCTGGATCTCATGCTGAATTGAAACCACTGACACCTAGGGCGCGTCATCGACTTGATGATGGACTTTTGTAAGCGCTTGATAAATTTTTGTGCATCTCAATGCGGACTGCGCTATACAGGAGGGCGTGTTGCATCGCTAACACTGATATCGCTTATTTCTATCGCCGATCCTTCACATTGCCTAACATTTGCATCCTCATACAGACGCATGAAATTCGCTCGAACTTTTGCACTCTGGCTTACCACTTGTCTCACCGTCATATTTTGGACAGCGCTCGTAAAAGCTGCTCCACCGGCAACCGCAGAGCAAATTCGCTCTTGCACGAATGCGGTCGTGCTGGAATTGGAAGGCGTGCCGCGCTCAGAAGTGGTGATCACAGCCGATGCACTGCAACCTAACGGAGCAGGACGGATTAGCTGGGAGACTCGTGACGGCAGATCAGGAGCCTGCTGGATGAATGCTGCTAATCAATCGGTTCAAATTGAGATTGAAAACGCCCAAATTACGAATCCAGTTGTCTTTGAAAACGACGCTACTGCCGTTCCAGGAGCAGCCATGATAGTTAGCACGGATGGCGGTGACTTAAATGTTCGGCGCAGCCCTGCTGGTGAAGTGATGGGCATGGTTGCAGATGGTTCCACAGTGATTTTGACTGGGCAAACAAACGGAGAATGGGTCGAAATTGAAGGCGGCAGATGGGTTTCTCGCTATCACTTGATTCACAACAAGCCACCTGTCTCATCATCCAATTCTTCAAGCGAAACTATCAGTGAAGAAAGCCGTGATGAAAGACCGGATAACGTTGCCCTACAAGGAAGCGGCTCTGCTGGTACAGCCATTGTTCGCAGCGGATCGGGAATCAATATTCGGCGTAGCCCTGACGGTGAAATCTTCGGTTCTGTAGCAGATGGAACAACCGTGATTCTAACTGGAGAAACAAACGGAGAATGGGTTGAGATTGAAGGTGGCGGCTGGGTATTTGAGGCTTATTTGCAGCGTCAGTCGGGTCAGTGAATCCAGAGCATTTAGGTTTAGCTTCCTGGGTAATTCACGAGTCTATTCACTCAAATGACTCGCCCTTGTACGCCCTTGGTTCTCTTCAAATATTCTTCATTTTCACCTCCAACTAACGCTACAGAGATAAGCAGCTTAAAAGTAAATGATCAGGAATTCTAAAGTGATGGTTGGCGGAAGAGCCTGTAAATGCAAAGCTCAGAGCCAGCAAAATCAGAGCGAGCAGCAAAATGAGTCGGCACTCACAAAACCGTGAATAAATGTAAACAAATATCTCTGATTTCTTATCAATTTGTGTCAGATGAAGGGATTGTTTCGCTGTGGGCCTAGGTTTTCTGATAAAACCACTTATGTAACGTTTTGCGATCAGTTCGGTTAGCCCAACTCGATCTGGATGAGAAATCTGGCAGGAAATACAGCTACACTCTACGTTTTTCCGCTGATTCGTTTCATTGGCTAACTGGCTAGCTGACGTAATCCGACGTGATCAACTCGTGATCATTCCATCCATTGACCTGGCCGCTTTTGAGAAGGAGTTTAACCGCATGTTCACTCACGTCAAGCCCACCATCCGGCATATCGTACCCACCAACCTCCAGGGGCGATCGCTAATCAAGGTGGTCTATGTCGTGCTAGAGCCGCAGTACCAAAGTTCACTTTCGGCCGCAGTGCGTTCAATTAATCAAAATAGCCCCAACTTAGCAATTGAAATCAGCGGCTATTTGTTGGAAGAACTCCGCAGCCCGGAAAACTATGAAGCGTTTCAGCAAGACGTAGCGAAAGCCAATGTATTCATTGCCTCGCTGATTTTCATTGAGGAGTTAGCCGAGAAAGTCGTTGCAGCCGTTGAGCCGCATCGGGATCATCTCGATGTGGCGGTGGTTTTTCCCTCCATGCCGCAGGTGATGCGCCTAACAAAATGGGCAGTTTCTCGATGGCGCAACTGGGTCAATCCAAAAGCGCCATTGCTCAGTTCATGCGGAAACGGAAAGAGAAATCGGGCGCTTCTTTTCAAGATGGCATGTTGAAGCTGCTGCAAACGTTGCCCAAGGTGCTGAAGTATCTGCCGCTCGATAAGGCCCAGGATGCTCGCAACTTCATGCTGAGCTTCCAATATTGGTTGGGCGGATCTTCCGAGAACCTGGAAAACTTCCTGCTCATGCTGATCGACAAGTATGTCGTCAAGTCGAAAGAATCGACGCTCAGCTACCGCGATCCGGTCACGTATCCCGACTTGGGGATCTGGCATCCGCTTGCGCCCCAAATGTTTGAGGATGTTAAAGAATACCTCAACTGGTTTAGCTCTCGTCAGGATGTGCCCGCCGATGTCAAAGACCCGCTTTCACCCTGCATTGGTTTGGTGCTTCAGCGCACCCATTTAGTTACCGGAGACGATGCGCACTATGTCGCAATGGTGCAGGAGTTGGAGTCGATGGGGGCAAAGGTGATCCCCGTATTCGCCGCAGGATTGGACTTTTCCAAGCCTGTCGATGCCTTCTTCTACGATCCAATTATCAAAACCTCAATTGTAGATGTGGTGATCTCGCTGACAGGCTTTGCGCTAGTGGGCGGCCCGGCTCGTCAAGATCACCCCAAAGCCATCGACGCCCTGAAACGGCTGAACCGTCCCTACATGGTGGCGCTGCCGCTGGTATTCCAAACCACCGAAGAATGGCAGGACAGCGATTTGGGCTTACACCCGATCCAAGTGGCGCTGCAAATTGCGATCCCAGAACTCGACGGCGCAATTGAGCCAATTATTCTATCAGGACGGGACGGCAATACGGGCAGAGCGATTGCCCTCCAAGATCGGGTGGAAGCGATTGCTCAGCGAGCCATGAAGTGGGCCAACCTGCGCCGCAAGCCCAAGCTCCACAAAAAAGTGGCGATCACGGTGTTCAGTTTCCCGCCGGATAAGGGCAACGTCGGCACGGCAGCTTACCTAGATGTGTTTGGCTCCATTTTTGAAGTGGTGCAAGCTCTGAAGCAAAACGGCTATGACGTGCAGGAGGTGCCTGATTCGCCCGAAGCCCTAATGCAGGAGGTGATCCACGATGCTCAGGCCCAATACAACAGCCCTGAACTCAACATCGCCTACCGGATGTCGGTTCCCGAATACGAAAGCCTGACGCCTTACCACCATCGCCTCGAAGAATCTTGGGGCCCTGCTCCCGGACACCTCAATACCGACGGTCAAAACCTGCTGGTGTTTGGCAAACAGTTTGGCAATGTGTTTATCGGCATCCAGCCCACCTTCGGCTATGAAGGCGACCCGATGCGGCTGCTGTTCTCGCGTTCGGCTAGTCCCCACCACGGATTCGCCGCCTACTACACTTACTTAGAGCAAATTTGGCAAGCCGACGCCGTGCTGCATTTTGGCACCCATGGATCGCTAGAATTCATGCCTGGCAAGCAGATGGGCATGTCGGGTGAGTGCTATCCCGATAGCTTGATCGGCACGATTCCCAACCTCTATTACTACGCCGCCAACAACCCCTCGGAAGCCACGATTGCCAAGCGTCGTAGCTATGCCGAAACCATCAGCTATCTCACCCCGCCGGCTGAAAATGCTGGACTGTATAAGGGCTTGAAGGAACTGAGCGAACTGATTGCCTCCTATCAAACCCTCAAAGACTCTGGGCGAGCCGTGCCGATCGTGAATGCGATTGTGGACAAGTGCCGCTTAGTGAATTTGGACAAAGATATTGCCTTGCCCGAAGGGGACGACGCTTCAACGCTAACTGCTGAAGAGCGAGATAACCTAGTCGGGAAGGTTTATATCAAGCTGATGGAGATTGAATCGCGCCTGCTGCCCTGCGGACTGCATGTGATTGGCAAGCCTCCGACCGCTGAGGAAGCGATCGCCACGCTGGTCAACATCGCCGGCATCGATCGCCCCGAAGATCAGATCCAAAGCCTGTTACGCATTATTGCCAGCAGCATTGGACGCGACATCGACGAAATCTATCAAAACAGCGACCGGGGCATGTTGGATGATGTGCAGTTGCTCTATGACATCAACCAAACCTGCCGCACTGCCATTACTGCGATGGTGCAAGAACAAATCGATGCGGAAGGGCGGGTTTCTAAAGTCACGAAGCTGAATTTCTTCAATTTGGGACGGAAAGAACCTTGGATCGAAGCACTGCACGCCGCAGGCTACCCCAAAGTTGATCCAGAAGCAATTAAGCCGCTATTCGAGTATCTGGAGTTTTGCCTTAAGCAGGTGATAGCCGACAACGAACTCGGCGCACTTCTGAAGGCGCTAGAAGGCGAATACATTCTGCCGGGGCCAGGCGGAGATCCGATCCGCAATCCAGATGTGCTGCCGACCGGAAAGAACATCCACGCCCTCGATCCCCAGTCGATTCCCACTTCGGCGGCGGTGCAGGGCGCTCAGATTGTGGTCGATCGGCTACTTGACCGAGAGCGGCGCGAAAACGGCGGCAACTACCCCGAAACCATTTCCTTTGTGCTGTGGGGCACCGACAACATCAAAACCTACGGCGAATCGCTGGCACAGGTAATGCTGCTGGTGGGCGTGCGTCCGGTTCCCGATGCGCTGGGTCGGGTCAACAAGCTGGATCTAATTCCGCTCAGCGAGTTGGGGCGTCCGCGTGTGGATGTGGTGGTCAACTGCTCTGGGGTGTTCCGCGATCTGTTCATCAACCAAATGAACTTGCTCGATCGGGCGATCAAAATGGCCGCCGAATCCGATGAGCCGCTGGAGATGAACTTTGTTCGCAAACACGCCCTCAAGCAAGCGGAAGAGATGGGCATTAATCTACGGCAGGCCGCCACCCGCGTCTTCTCGAATGCCTCTGGCTCCTATGCGGCGAATGTTAACTTAGCGGTGGAAAACAGCACCTGGGAAAATGAATCTGAGCTTCAGGACATGTATCTGGCGCGGAAGTCTTTTGCCTTTAACTCAGACAATCCGGGCACGATGGATCAGTCTCGCGGCATTTTTGAGGCGGCTTTAAAGACAGTGGATGTCACCTTCCAGAATCTTGACTCCTCCGAAATTTCGCTCACCGACGTTTCCCACTATTTTGATTCCGATCCGACCAAGATTGTTTCTAAGCTGCGGAATGACGGTAAACAGCCCGCTGCCTACGTTGCC
>JAAUQT010000025.1 GCA_012033495.1 Cyanobacteria bacterium RM1_2_2
GCATTTGCAACGATGGTAGAAGAATTGCTGGTGATCCGGTTGACCACATCCATGCGCTTGTTGCCTTCTGCAACCTATTCTTCAACGCATCAATTTGGGCATCGTTCACATATTCGCCCCGTGTATCTGCTTGCGCCACAACTCTCGTAAAAGCATCTAGCATTCTAGAGATCTCCTAAAGATTCGAGTTGACGAATTAAAACGGATTCAAAGCACTGATTCAAAGTTCAGCTTCGGAAAGATTTGAGCTTGTACTAATGGCAAACTTACGAAACGTAAACTGTAAAGCTTAATTTTCGCCATAAAGTAGAGAAAGTGATGTTAAACAACTTCCCCATCGTTTACTAAATGATTCACGCCATCGTTATCTAAAATCTATCCGTCACAACTAACTCCTCAAAACCAATTGATTTTAGTTATGGGAAAACGCTAGCTGGCAGGAGTTGAGAAATCTGAATCCCTGACCCAGTTGAGCCAAGGATCAGATGCTCTTAAACCAGTACCCCTGATTAAATCAGCCCATTTGTGCAAATTTTGTGCAATTTTCAGAATCTATCTCAAGAGATGGGTTAAGAAATAATAAGAGAACGTTGAAACTCTTGCAGAGTGAACCCTTCAGCTATTGACTGAAAGATTTATCTGTGTAACTTAACTTATCATTTTGTTGCATTGTTTAACCTAAACAATAGGAATGCCGGGGGCGGGCGAGCTTGCATTCATCTCAGATTCATCTCAGTAATTCGTCAACGCAGTAATTTGTCATCTCAATAAGTTATCAACGACGGTGAGCAGTTGCTCTAGGGGTATAGAAGGCTTTAAAAAGCGCTGGTGCTTCGAGGGGCAGCGTTGCAGAGAGGCGATCTGTTCTGGAGGACATACTGCCAAAAGCGCTGGAGTTGTCTGCCGGATCAACATTTGAAGTAAGGACTGCCGTTCGCTGAATTCTGCTGCCCCATCTGAAGCATTTGAGACAGCTAACCGCAATAGCACCACATCCACAGCAGATGCAGCAGTTGGGAGAAGCCAGATCTGTGCCGCTGCTGCTGTGGGGGCAATTGCCGTCCGAATTCCTCGTTGGGCTGCCTGGTCGATCAAAGGGTGCGTGAATGCCGGATCACCATCCACAATCAGCAGCAAAGCCGATTGGCTGACTGGCTGCATTGCCTTGGCTGGCGGTGCTTCAGCAGTTTCTGTAAGGGCAGGCGACCTGAGATAATACCCGCGACCATGAACGGTGGCAATTAGATCGGGAGCACCCATGGCAGTGAGTTTGTGGCGTAAGCGGCGAATGTGAGAGCGCACCGTTGCCTCTGCCGGAAATTCTTCTGACGACCACAGGTTATCCAAAATTTCATCTGTGCTGAACACATGCTGGCTGTCGCGTAGCAACAGTTCGAGTAGCTCATATTCCTTTGCGGTCAGGGTGAGCGGCTGTCCGCTGTAGGTAACTTCGCAGGTGCTAGGGTTAAGCACGAGGTTTTCCCAAGTCAGAATTGGCGATGGGTTAGCTTTGCTGCGGCGAACCAAGGCGCGAATCCGGGCGCTCAGTTCTGCGAGATCGAAGGGTTTTACCACATAATCATCTGCGCCTGCATCTAGCCCTTGAATTTTGACCGCGCTAGTGGCTTCACCTATCAGCAGCAAAATGGGAGTCGAACATCCTTCTGAGCGGAGCCGCTGACAGAGGCAAATGCCATCTAACTCTGGCAGCACGACATCAAGCATGATTAGCCCGTAATCAAACGTGGAGCCATAGCGCCAACCCGCTTCGCCATTCCGGACGACATCGACCACATAATGCTGATTTTCTAGATGCTTGCGGAGAACCCGGCTCACTGTCTCATCGTCTTCAACCAATAAAATTCTCATGGGGTCAGCCCGGTCTTTTAGCGGGGTCTGCCTAGCGTGGTGATATACAAAACGGCTTCGTCGGTTGGAATGCCCAACACTTCATTCACCTCATCGTCGAAGAAGCCCGCAATGCCGCTTACCCCCAAGCCAACCTGAATCGCTGCCAGATTGAGGCGCTGCCCTAGATGTCCGGCATCCATGTGTAGATAGCGATAAGCTCGGTCGCCATAGTGCTCCACGGCTTTCGCTAAATCTGCCGTATGAAACAGCACCACTGCCGCATCGCGCCCCAAGTTTTGCCCTAAACACAGCATATGCAGTTCTCGTCGGAAGTTTTTAAACCGGATTTGCCGTAATTCCTGTGCTTTTGGAGCGTAATAGTAGCAGCCTTCTTCCAGCCCATCGACGCCAGAAACGGCAATGAAAGTCTCGATCAGGCTCAGATCAAAGTAATCTGGATTTCGATCCAACCCTTGATCAATGTAGGCTTGCGGCTGATACGTGAAATTGAGCAGCGCTTTCAGTTCTTCGAGCTTCAGGTTTGCACCATCGTAAGCGCGAGTTGAGCGCCGCTTCATGATTGTTCTTTCTAGTTCAAGCAGGTTGGCGCCCCAATCAATCGGTTCGGTTTGCATCGGCACTTTGAGGCAAAACGGAAAATTGTATTTGTCTTGCTGAAGGCGGTTCATCTGCGCCGCTGGATCACCCATGATGTCTTTAATCAATGGCGGATTGGGGATTTCGGGAATGCTGCTGGCTTGATGCAAATAGGCTAACAGTTCACCATCGGCAACATCGGGATAGTCGGTTTGGGTTTTGGAAGCCAGCGCCGTGGCAGACAGCGGCAAATTTTGCTGCACTTCCAATAAATCAGCCAGTGCCACCACCGACAGCACGCTTTCTTGCTGAGAATCGAGATAGAGCAAGCGGTTGACTGACTCATCCATAAAGCCGCCAATCAAATGCGGACGGTAATCGTTAATCGCGCCGGACAGTTCAATGTTGCCCAACAAATGCCCGGTATCCAAAAACACCCGTCGATACGCCCGATCTTGGTAGCGCCAAGCTGAGCGGTAAAAAACTGCCGTCGTCACCATCGCCAACTGCGCCGCGTCCAACGTCGGATGCCAAAAACAGGCGCTTTGCAGCGATGACCAAACCTCGTCATCCCAAAAATGCACGAGAGCATGGGTTTGGGGCTGGTAGCTATAAAGTCCGGCGGGCAACAGCGGCATTCCTCTAGAAATCAAATACACTTCCGCTGGATACAGCCCTCCGGCTGAAGGGGCTGCCCGCAAGTAAACTGGATCACCGCTTAGGGTCAGCATACCGACGGTTAAGCCATAGCTGCAAAACAACAGCCGTGACAGGCGTTGCCATTCTTTGTCTTTGTCTACGACGCTCGGCTCGTTGGTGAGGTAGGGTTTCAGGTCGAAGGAGGAGCCAATTTTGTACTCCTTGAAAGGGGTTGGCTGCTTTGACCAGTCCAATTCTCGGTTGGTTAGCGTTTTAGGGTTATATTTAGTGCGTTCGTGATAGTGCTGAGCGATAGAAAGATGACGGTCTGCCATAGGGTTTTGGGCGGGTCGGCTGCTTCTCTCATCTTGACACTCCGCTCCTCAGAATGACCAAATCTATACAGCGGATTTTCTCTGCGTCAATTTTAGAAAATTCAGCAGCAAAGAGGTGTATTATGCAAGCCCGATCGGATCAACCTTGGCAACAAGCCCTGATTGCGTTTCTGATCATTTGTGCCAGCGTTGCCGCGATTGGTTGGCTTCAGTGGCCGCAGCTTTTGCAACTCAAAGCCGGAAGTCAAGCTGCTTCAGTCACAGAACTCCAGCGGCAGGTAGACCAAGAACGGTTGCGGCTTTCTCTGTTACAAAAAACACCCAGCTTCGGATTCGATAATTTGATTGCAGACTGGACATTCTTGAGCTTTTTACAATATTTCGGAGATGAACCCGCCCGCCAAAAAACCGACTATCAACTCAGCCCCGACTATTTTGAGGTGATTTTGAGCCGCGACCCCTATTTCATTCAGGCTTACACCTTTTTGTCAACCAGTGGATCGATCTATGCAGGTGCGCCCGCCCGTGCCACCGAAATCATGCAGCGGGGGTTACAGTCTCTTCAGCCCAACGTTCCGCCTGACTCTTTCTACGCTTGGCGACAGTTAGGCATTGATCAGCTTTTATTTTTGGGTGACAGTCAGGCGGCTCAGCAGTCGTTCCTCACCGCAGCGCAGTGGGCGGCTCAGTCTGCTCTGCCGGGTAGTCGAGAGTCGGCTGCATTATCGCGGCAAACCGCAGATTTTTTGGCAGCAAACCCAGACAGCAAAACGGCCCAAGTCTCAGCGTGGGTGATGGTGCTAACCAGTGCGCCAGACGATCGAACTCGTCAAACCGCGATTCGGCAAATTAGAAGCCTGGGAGGGCAAATTAGCCAAAATCCTGACGGAACGTTTGGTGTGCGCCCACCTGCTAAGGATTAAAAGCCAGGTTGTAAATCCAGGTTGTGATTTCCCTCAATCTTCCTACCCTGCGGGAAGCTGCTGTGCGTCTAGAGAGGGGAGATTCCATCCAGTCTGGGTCAGTGCTTTGCCCACGCTCCGCAAACGGTTCCCCCCTTTTCGGAAGGAGGGTGAGGAATGATCGAGGCTTAGCATCTTGAAATATTCATTTACAAAGAGTATGTGAGCCAACTTTGCCGTTCTTTCCGAGGTAAAGATCCATTAAGATAAGCCATACGACCTCTTTTTGTTCAATTCCTGCAATTTCTTCAACCAACAGCTATGGCAGTTAAAAAAGGCGATCTTGTTCGGGCAGTCCGCGAAAAATTGGAAAACAGCCTTGAAGCTGAGGCTAGCGATCAGCGGTTTCCGCCTTATTTATTTGAGACAAAAGGCGAAGTGTTAGACGCCAAAGGCGACTACGTACTTGTGAAGTTTGGCTATGTTCCGACGCCCAATATTTGGCTGAGAGCCGACCAGCTTGAAAAAGTGGGTTAAGTTTTTGAGATAAAAACCACTTGAACTAAGGCTTTTTCCATTTAAATGATGAGCTACTGCGGTTCAACTACAGCTCAAAGTAGAAATCAACTCAAATGACTTGATCATTTCTGCCGATTGGTTATGATGAAATGGTAAAGTTAAACACAAGCTTTTCTAGACCAGCGCTCTCTGATCTGGTCTTGTTCCTGCCAAAGATGAAGGAGCAGTTTTATTAATGGATTACATCGAAAAAGCACTAGAGAAACTTAAAGAGTGGGCGCGCAAGCTCGTAGAGGCGCTCTTAGGGCCAGAGGCGCAGCCAGAACCGGAACCGATTCCTGTGCCAGTTAGAGATCCGCAGCGCCGCTAGTTAACGATTACTTCCACAAAGTTGGATGTAATTTCGGAAAGTTTGAAAAGCTTTAAGGTTTAGCCTTCCAGGGCTTAAACTCTGTAAGTTTATTAAGACTTGACGACTGTCTCTGGATTGCCGCTAGCTCGGTTGATTTGGAAGCGCTGATGTGTCAATTAGAGTGGCTAGGAAAATAATCTTGCGTAAGTTTAGCTGTGATTCTAAAGAAATATTTAAGCTTTGATTTGGGAGGGCGTCAAGTGCGCCCTTTCTTTAGTTGAGGGTATTTTTAAGCCTCATTGAGACGGAGTGATCTTTGACTGCTTCCAATTCGCTGCTGAGTGTTTTAGTGCTGCATGGGCCCAACCTAAATTTGCTGGGTCGTCGCGAACCTGAGGTGTATGGTGCAACAACACTAGATGATATTAATTGCGCCCTAGAACAGGAAGGGCAACTTCTACAGGTCAGCGTCACTGCCTTTCAATCCAATCATGAGGGCGCGCTAGTCGATGCCATCCATGCTGCGTTTGGGCAACACCAAGGGATTTTGATCAATCCAGGAGCCTACACCCACACCAGCGTTGCTCTCCGAGATGCGATTGCCGGAGTTGCGATTCCAACAGTTGAAGTTCACCTCAGCAATGTTTACAAGCGCGAATCGTTTCGCCATCACTCTTATATTGCTCCGGTTGCGATTGGGCAAATCAGCGGCTTCGGTGCAGAAAGCTATCGGCTAGGGCTACAAGCGTTGGTGCATCATCTCAGACAATCTGGCAAGTAATTTCATCAGATTCCTAGGAAACAAATCCACGCAAGGGCAGGTTTTGCAAATAACCTATCGCTAGAACGAACAGATCTTCTGCGAAATCTATCCCGACCACCTGCCCCAACCACCTGCCCTAACCACTTGCTCTAAACCAGCGGCAGATCTTGGCTCAAAGATTTCAGTGAACTCGCCCTGGAGTGCGTCATCCATTCACGGTCATCCATTCACGGTCAACCGTTGACGGCATCCGCCGGATCGCGCCCGTTCCCCCAAACAGGCTAAGGGCTGTCGCTCTGCCATTGTCAGGGTTCTCGCCGGAATGGATCACAGCCCCTAGCAAAACGAATCTTTTCTCCCACCTGCTTGGTTGATGCCAAAGGTCAAGTGCTTCAGCGATGATCAAAGTAGGTTGTATGAGGTTGAACCCATGACAGGAATAGAAAAGCCAGTGACAGAGAAAACAGTGACAGAGAAACTAAACCAGCTCAGAGATTTGTTTACCGAAATGGACAGGGCGCTGATTGCTTACTCTGGCGGCATTGACAGCACGCTGGTTGCAAAAGTTGCCTACGATGTCTTGGGCGATCAGGCCCTTGCCGTCACCGCAGAATCGCCATCTTTGCTGCCTGAAGATTTGGAAGATGCCCGTGTGCAGGCGGCAGAAATTGGGATTCAGCATCACGTTGTCCAAACGCACGAAATGGACAACCCCAACTATCGGGCGAATCCGGTGAATCGCTGCTATTTCTGCAAAAGCGAACTCCACGATACGCTGAAACCGCTGGCGCTGGCATGGGGCTACCCTTACGTAACTGACGGCGTGAATGCCGATGACCTGTTAGACTATCGCCCCGGCATTCAGGCTGCCAAAGAGCGAGGGGCGCGTTCTCCTTTGGCTGAAATTGGCATCTCGAAGCTGGAAGTTCGGGAGATAGCGAGATTGCTCGATCTGCCTTGGTGGGATAAACCGGCCCAGCCTTGCCTTAGCTCTCGGTTTCCCTATGGCGAAGAGATTACGGTATCCAAACTCCAGCGAGTCGGGCGCTCGGAACGCTATTTGCGAAATTTGGGACTCAAAAATCTGCGGGTGCGCTCGGAAGGAGACACTGCCCGAATTGAGCTACCGCCTGAGCTAATCAAAGAGTTTGTTTTAACCACTGACTTATCGACTTTAGTCTCTGCCTTACAATCTTACGGATTCCTCTACGTCACCCTTGATTTGGAAGGATATCGCAGCGGCAAGTTGAACCAAGTGCTGCAATGGTCTTCAGCTAGCAACACTTCAGGAGGTAACAATTTAAACAAACAGCAGGTTTAGTCAACAGATATTGGGTAGGATGCGATATCATAGATCCCTTGTGTAAAACAGGCTTGCGGATAAAACGCTCAACTTGCACTCGCCCCTCAGAGTGGTTAAAGCCAACCCCTAACCCTAACTTCCCATCGGAGCTTGCACGTGACTCAGACGAATTTGGATTTTCTGGCAAAAACAGATCCGGCTGTTGCTGAAATGATTCAAAAAGAGCTACAGCGCCAACGGGATCACCTCGAACTGATCGCAAGCGAAAACTTCACTTCTGCTGCGGTGATGGCGGCTCAAGGCTCAGTGCTGACCAACAAGTATGCAGAAGGGCTACCCACCAAACGCTACTATGGCGGCTGCGAATTTGTTGATCAGGTTGAACAATTGGCGATCGATCGGGCAAAAGAACTGTTTGGAGCCGCCCACGCTAATGTCCAACCCCACTCCGGCGCACAGGCAAACTTTGCGGTGTTTTTAACCTTGCTGGAGCCAGGCGATACGTTCATGGGAATGGATCTCTCCCACGGTGGACACTTGACTCACGGTTCTCCAGTCAACGTTTCTGGCAAATGGTTTAAGTCCTGTCATTACGGCGTCAGTGCGGAAACTGAGCAGCTTGATTATGATCAAATCCGCGAACTGGCGTTACAGCACCGCCCGAAGCTGATCATTTGTGGCTATTCTGCCTATCCGCGCACCATTCACTTTGACAAGTTTCGGCAAATTGCGGATGAGGTGGGCGCTTACCTGATGGCAGACATTGCCCACATTGCCGGGTTGGTAGCAACAGGACACCACCCCAGCCCGATTCCATACTGTGATGTTGTCACCACCACCACGCACAAAACATTGCGCGGCCCGCGCGGCGGACTGATCCTTACCCGCGATGCCGAATTGGGCAAGAAGTTCGATAAATCTGTGTTTCCAGGGACGCAGGGTGGCCCACTCGAACATGTGATCGCCGGGAAAGCTGTTGCGTTTGGAGAAGCCCTGAAGCCGGAATTCAAAGCCTATTCGGGTCAGGTGATCACCAATGCCCAGGCGCTCGCGGCTCAGTTGCAAAATCGCGGCTGCAAAATTGTTTCCAACGGAACCGAAAATCACCTGATGCTGGTCGATCTGCGCTCTATTAACATGACGGGCAAAGTTGCCGATCAGTTGGTGAGTACGGTCAACATTACCGCCAACAAAAATACCGTTCCCTTCGATCCAGCTTCACCGTTTGTGACGAGCGGTTTGCGGCTTGGTTCTCCTGCCATGACGACACGCGGCATGGGAGCCGCTGAGTTCACCGAGATTGGAGACATCATTGCCGACCGGCTGCTGAATCCTGAAGACGAAGCGGTGACTCAAGACTGCCGTCAGCGGGTAGCAGCCCTCTGTCAACGGTTTCCGCTCTACCCACATTTGCAGATTCCCGTTCCGGCGCTGGTGTAGAGTGACTGATATAGCGTTACGCATTGAGCTTAGGAGATTTCTAGGAAAAAGTTGTTGTCACGTTGGGGCAGGTTTGGACTCAGTCTCGCGTCGCCCAGAGGATTGATCTGCAAAACCTGCCCGTACCGGGGTAGAGGGTTTCCCAGAAATCTCCTTAGGACATAGGGGGTGGGGGCTACGCCTTGTCCTAAGCTTAGGCAGTACTGCTATACGAAACTAAAGTGAAGTGAAGAAATGGACTGGATCAAACGCGATTCAGTCCATTTTGTATGTTTTTTTAATCGCCTAAGTCGCTGCCTCACTTGAGATAAAGCGTCTTCCCCTCAATCGGTTGGACAGTTCCATTTCTCACCCCACCGTCTTTGCCTGTATTAAGCCTGCCAGCCCGTTGCTGAGGCTTTGACGGCGGTTTTGAGGTCAGGCGTTAATTCGATGCTGTAGTTGAAAGGTGAGGTCGCAGTCGGGTCGGTTTGCCTCATTGCAGTGCCGTCAATTTTGCGAGGGGCAAAGTAAGAAATGGCATTCACCCACAGGTTTTTGCCATTCATGGCTAAGCCTTTGACTTGAAAGCTGTTGGTTTTGCCGTTGTTGATGGCGCTGAGATATACCGCCGATTGCAGATTGCCATTTCTGGGATTGAGCTTGGCAACGACAGCGGCTTTGGCTCCTCCTCCTGCACCATAGCTACGCATCCAAGCTTGGGTTGCACCAGCGCTGACTCGGCGGAAATCTTGAGTGGGCAAACCCTGAGTGCCATCAATACTAAAGACGCCATAGAGACCTGTGCCGTTATAGAACAGCCCCATGCCGCGACCATCAGCGCCAGTGGTTTCGTATTTGGTGTTTGCCCACTTCAGTTTGCCACCTTCATAGGAGAGCACAATCGGGTCTTGGTTGATGCTAGTCGCTTGGCGAGTGCCGATGTAGAGAGTTTGAGTGCCTACCTTGACGCGAGCCGCACCGGATTGGGACGCCTGTGCTTCGGTCATTTTGCTGGTTAGCTTGACGGGATTCAGAGAGATGGAAGACGCAGATCGCCTTATGGAAAGGGTCGGCGTGATTTTGTTGCGCTTGATGAATTGGTTCGCTGAAGAGAGAGACGTTAAGGAACGGGGTTGGTGTAATTTAGTCAGATCTACATGGTTTGAGGAGCCGTTGGAAAAAGTCATTGCTGATAGGAGAAAAAGATAGTCTACTGATTGCCTCTTCGAGGGTATGAGGCGCCATCAGGACTCGTCACTGAGAATTATGCGGAAGTTGCTCCAAACCTTATGGAATTCTTTCAGCCCCGTTGCATACCTCTAACATTAAATCAGTTCGATCGTAGGTAGGGGCGGGTTTTGCAGTCAAATCGATTGTCGGATGCCCATTTGATTTGCTAGACCCGCCTGTTTCATCCCGTATTCAGCAACACCTGCCATTCTTCTGTCAGGGCAGTTTAGTTAGCCACCCCCTACTGGATCTGTTGTTCTCACTCTTTTCGCTGAAACTCTGCGAGCGTTTTGAATTCTCCTACAGCATTAGCGTAGATTCGTTCATATACAGAGAATGAATGTTGATAGGTATGCAGCAAATCAAGATTGGGTAAGTGCCGCTCGCGAATTTGGATCAGTTGTTCCACATCTTCTAAGCGAGAGAGTGCTTGCACGGCATACATTCCCAATGCTGCTGCACCAAAGGCGCTGCCTTCATACACCTCAGGAACGAGCACTTCCGCATTAAATATATCTGCCATCATCTGTCGCCAAGGGGCTGAGCGGGCAAAGCCTCCCGATGCCCGGATTTCTTGAGTCGTGCCGGACAGATCTTGCAGCGCGAGATTGATGCTGTGAACGGCAAATAGAATGCCTTCCATCACGGCTCGAATAAAATGCGGTCGGCGATGGTGCAATCCGACTCCAAAGAAGATGCCGCGAGCATCGGGATTCCAATAAGGAGCGCGTTCTCCTAACAGGAAGGGTAAACAGAGCAGCCCTTCTGATCCAGCAGCAACTTCGCTCGCAGCTTGCACCATGAGGTCGTAAGGATCAATGCCTTGTTGCTTCGCTTGCTCAACTTCCGGTTGGCAAAAGTTATCCCGCAGCCACCGCAACACAATGCCGCCGCTATTGGAAGGGCCGCCAATCACCCAATGGTTTTCGGTCAGCGCATAACAGAAAGTTCGACCTTGCTGGTCTGTCATCGGCTGAGGAACCACTGCCCGCACCGCAGCACTTGTGCCAATGGTGATAGCAATTTGATGAGGAGCAATTGCCCCAACGCCCAAGTTTGCCAGCACTCCATCCGTTGCCCCGACCACAATCGGCGTGTCAGTTGCCAAACCCATTGCTTTAGCATACTCAGGTTTGATGCCGCGCAAAATTTGGGTAGTTGGCACGAGGTCGCTGAGTTGATCAGATCGGATGTTTGCTAGGGTCAGGGCTGTTTCATCCCACTGAAGTTGGGACAGATTCAATAACCCTGTTGCAGAGGCAATGGAATGATCCACCACAAAGCGATTTAGCAGCCGATAAAGCACATATTCTTTGATAGAGATGAAGCGAGCGGCACGTTGAAAAATCTCCGGGTGCTCTTCTTGTAGCCACATCAGCTTCGGCAGCGGTGACATAGGGTGAATGGGCGTTCCTGTCCGCAAGTAGAGCGAATGCCCGGAATTATCTTGTTTTAATCGGGACGTTTGGGCAACACTGCGATTGTCTGCCCAGATGATGGCATGATGCAGTGGCTCACCCTCAGCATCAACCGCAATCAGACTATGCATGGCACCACTGAAACTCACAGCGGCAATCTGCGATTTCAACACACCCGACTGATCCACCGCATCTCGCATGGCTGTCACTACCGCTGTAAAGATAGCCTGCGGATCTTGTTCTGCCCATCCTGGCTGAGGCACGAGTAGCGAATAGCCCTGATTGCCACTGCCTTTCACTTCACCCGTCGCCGCAAAAACAATGGCTTTGGTGCTGGTTGTGCCAATATCAACCCCAATGAAGTAGTTGTGACTCATATCAAATAAACAAGTTGTGACTCATATCAAATAAACAGACTAATAATCAGTACCACTAGGAACCCGACACAGCCCAAAATCGTTTCTAGAACTGTCCAAGACCGCAATGTGTTTTTCTCAGAAATGCCCAGATAACGGCTGACCAGCCAGAAACCAGAGTCATTGACATGAGAGAGCACCGTTGCGCCAGAAGCGATAGAAATGGTGATCAGTCCCAAAATAGGCCCAGACAAGTTAGCCGCTTGAACGACAGGAGCAATCAGCCCGGCGGATGTCACCATCGAAACGGTAGCTGACCCTTGCGAAACCCGCACCGCCGTTGCAATCAAAAATGCCAGCACAATCACGGGCAAGTTGGTTGCAGCCATTGCGTTAGCTAAAGCTTCGCCTACGCCGCTGGCTACCAAAGTTTTGCCAAAAACGCCGCCTGCTCCAGTCACTAGAATGATCAACCCAACTGGCTCAAGCGATTTGGTTGCAATATCTTGAATTTCGCGTCGAGAGAAACCTTGCCGTTTGCCGAGGTAGTAGAAAGACAGCAACGTTGCAATAATTAAGGCTGTGAATGGATGCCCCAAAAAGCTGAGAAAATTGCGGACAGCGTTGCCTTCTGCAAACAAAACTGTCGAAACTGTGTTCAGCAAAATTAGCACGAGCGGAATGCAAATCAGCCCTAAAACGATGCCAAAACTGGGTACGGGACGAGTTTGAGCAACATCAATCCGCTCTTCGGTGCGCTCTTGGGTGGCAACACTGCTGACTTCAGGCTTGCGAACGTCATGAGGATGGGAACTGCTAGCAGGCTCGTCGTCATCATCCAACAAACTGGCTGAGGGCATGTGCTCTAGCAACATATACTCTGGTACTTGAGCGTTAATTTTGCCACTAATATATTTGGCAAAGAAAATGCCACCGACTATCATGGCAGGAACCCCCGCAATCACACCAAACAGGATCACCCAACCCAAATCAGCGCCAATCAAAGAGGCGACTGCGACAGGGCCTGGTGTGGGCGGAATGTAGCTGTGACCAATTGCCAAGCCTGCTGCTAGAGGAAGTGCGTAGTAAAGCAGCGATCGCCCGGTTCGTTGTGTCAAGCTATAAACCAGCGGAATCAGAATAATCAAGCCTACATCAAAAAAGACAGCTACCGAAACAATGAGTCCCGTTAGCCCCAATGCCCAAGGCGCCCGTTCTTCACCAAACTTACTGACCAACGTTATGGCCAGCCGTTCAGCCCCACCCGATGCCCGTAGCATTTCGCCAAACATTGTGCCGATTCCCACCACAATGGCAATGAAGCCTAGCGTGCTGCCCATTCCATCCTGGATGGTTTGAGGAATTTCTTGAAGCGGAATTCCGGCTGCAATCGCCACAAACAAACTCGCAATTAGGAGAGCCAGAAATGCTTGTAAGCGAACCTTAATGACCAAAAACAACAGAAGTGCAATGCCTAGCACTGCAATCAAAATCAATAGACCAGGTGACATAAAAAATAGTTTTGAATAAAACCTTAGAATTTTTAACTCCCTTCTTCTATCCTTAAACTGTGAGCGATAAGCAACATCCTTCTAAATGAATAGAAACACTTTGGCGACAGTGAAGAAATATATCTACTTCTATACAATCTGTTATTTTTGGTGAACGGCTTCAAGGAAAAGAGCAGTATGGGCTTTGTTTGTCAGTTAATGAATGATCGAATCTGCTAGGAATGGCTGAAGCTTCAGAACCGCAGTGATTGTGTAATTCTTCCTATGATCACGACGACAGTGCGTTGCTCAAATTTATCCCTTCTATTAACGCTATGACTCTCACAACTCTTGATCGGTTTTGGGAAATTCTGGGCTGGGTTTTTGCTTTAGATAATCAGATCTTCCAAAGGACTGTAGCCTCACCGCAAGGAATAGGGTTCGCCATTTTTGTAGTTTTACTGGCGCAACTGTCACTATCGCTGGGTCAAAGCATTGTTTTATTCATTAATCGCGTTCAGCCGATTCGGTTTATTTTCAGCCTGTTGATCAGCGCTATTCTTTATCTATTCGAGTTTTTGTTTCTTGTTTTTAGCACCTGGCTGATTGGTCTTCTCCCCGGAACCGTTCGTTTATCGCTCCCAACCTTATTCATTGTTCTAGGCTTAAGCTATGCGCCGTTGCTGTTTAGCGTGCTAGGAGCCTTACCCTATCTGGGCTTTCCGCTCTTGAGAATTTTGTCAATCTGGAACTTGTTGGCAATGGTGGTGGGCTTTAGTGCTGTTGCCAATGTAGGCATTGGAGTTGCTTTTTGGTATGTGGCGTTTGGTTGGTTTGTAAAAGAACTGCTGGAACACACGATCGGGCAACCAATTGCCAAGCTGGGGCGGCTTTTAGCGGAACGAGTGGCGGGGGTTCAGTTAGCGATTCGGCGAGCGGACTTGACAGAACTGCTGCAATCGGGGTTTGAAACGCGGTTTTCTCAGTTTGATGCGAGCCTGCGCGAAATTGCTGCCACTGCTCCCGGTTCGTTAGAGGCTGTCACCTTCACAGAGCCGCCCAACCCCCAGTCTGAAATGAACTTATTGGCTTCTGAGTCTGCTCTTTCGACTCCGTCAGATCACTTTACGGCTGCCTATGAAGGCATTGATACCCGTATCGATACGACCCAAACTGGAGCGCGTCTCGTCCACCGACTGCGAGGCATCCCTCACGCGATTCGCCTAGGGCTAATTTTTCTGGGATTGAGTCTGCTCTTTCTGATCATTGCCATTTTGTTGCGACCCGTTCGGCTCACCCTATTTAGCTGGTATGGCGGACTGCCCTGGCTGTTGCGGCGGATCTTTGATTTATCCTGGGTGGGCTTGATTGCGATTATCTTTGCTGGGCTGTTGGCTCCCCTAGAAGCGCTGGGCTGGTGGGCAGGCTGGTATGGTGATGATTTGGATACTGGCAGTGCTTTGGCAATTGCGTCTGCGGCAGTTAGCGAGAGTGACCGTCAGAGCAGGGATGACTATCAGCGTAACAGCCTAGCCGATGAACCCCCCGCCCGCTACGTCGTCTATGTCGATGGCGTGGGGCAATCGGGAGAGGAGTATACCCCGGATGTAGTGGAATTTGTGCAGGCACTTCAGGTGGTTTTACCAGAAGAGATAGAGTTCGTGCAAGGGTTGATGCTGTATTCGGTGTTTAACCAGCCCTTGATTCAAGATCGCCCCTTAGCCTGGATCTGGCGATGGGCAGATAGAGTGCGGTGGCAAAATCCGGCGGCGCTGCTGGGCTTGATGGTGAATCTGCGGAATGCCTGGATTGTTGCCGTTTCTGCCGATAAGCGGTATGGCCCAATCTATAACCAGGGAATTGCCCAAGTGCTCTACAACGGGCTGATGCGGCATGGCTATAATCCAGATGACGGAACGCCTATTACGTTCATTGGCTACAGCGGCGGCGCTCAGATGTCGGTGGCGGCGGCTCCCTATCTTAGACGAGTGTTCGACAGCGAGATTGAGGTCATTTCGCTTGGCGGCGTCATGAGTGCCAACAACAATTTTCTGAAACTGGGGCAGCTTTACCATCTGGTGGGCGAGCAGGACACGGTGACTCGTCTAGGATCAATCCTGTTTCCGGGGCGCTGGTCGCTGTTTGCCTTATCATACTGGAATCGAGCCAAACGCAAGGGCAAAATTAGCCAGGTTTCGCTTGGCCCAATGGGGCATCAAGTTCCGGGCGGGATGATGGATCCAGATGCCATCTTGCCCAATGGAAAGAGCAATCTTCAACAAACGATCTCGGTGGTTCTCTCGATTTTGGAAGGCCGTTTCTTAGTTGCCAAACCCCATCGCCCCAGACAAATCACCAATTACGAACGCTATCAGCAAGCCGACTTCAATCACTACACTTACTATCCCTTGACTCAAACGGTCGATTCGCAGTGGTATCGTCCGATTGCGCCTTGGATGGGTCGCTTGATTTTGCCCTCGTGCGCAGAACGTCGTCAGGTGAAAGGGGTTTGGTTTGAGGTGCATCATGCCGATCGCGGGTATGAATCCTGGGTTGGGCAAACGGTGATGCTGCGCTGGGTGGATGATCCGGGTGTCAAACAACGAGTGCGAGCCGTCACCCGCGATGTGCATTTCAGTGTTGATGCAGAATATTCTAGCCAGTACGGGGACAGCATTCACCCTGAGCGCATCAACCATTGGCAGCGGGTTGGGCCGCTCGAATCGCTGGCAGGCTCCCATCCGATGGATGATCTGATCGTGATGCTAACAGGTGAGGTAGAAGTTGAGGCAGGCGAGCGGCGGATTTTACGCATCACTCATCAGCCCGTTGAAATTACCGGACGCTATTACGCTTTGGTGCAGTTTGAAACCGCCGTGACCGGAACCGATTGCTTTCGAGTCCGGCATTTCAACCTGAACTCGCGTCAGTTTGATGGAGTGGCAGAGGAAGTGTGCTTACCGCCCGTGCTTTTGGCGCAAGCCTATGGCAGCTATCCTTCTACCACTCGTCACCTAGAGCAATCGCCGCTGAATGAAACAGGTTGGTACATTTACGGTGCAAAAGATGCCGCCGGACAATTTGTAGTGCAGTCGCTTGCCCCCCGATCGCTGTTTCGCCTCCAGCCCGATCGCGTTGTCTTCGGTCGCAAAGCCTCTTACCGCTACATTCGACAGGAAGCTTGGGCAAACGCGGCAGCGCAAAAAGGAAAAATCTCCTCGGTGCTGTGTGTCGGCAATTCAGAAACTGACGAGATTCAATCTGCCATCGACGGCTGGAAAGTAGGCGATCGGGCGCTGTTGCTGCATGTCTATGGCGGCATTGGCGGCCACAAAAAAGAACCTGCCGCTGCCACCCCCATCTTTTTCGGTCACTTTGCCTACGGATTAGCAACGGTGGTTCACGATCCGTTAAGTGACGAACGGCGGTTTGAGATTCAGTATTACCAAGTGTATTCTCACAACACAGATGGCATCACGGCAGGAACGCTGCACTGGTCACGGTATATGGGCGATCGCCAGTTTGGCTGGCTGGGTAATCGTCCAGTTTGTGACATTCTGATTAAATTTGAGCCGTTTACGGGCTTTTTTGATATCGATGGGGCACAGCGCTCGGCTTTGAGTAATATGCTGAGTCATTTGGAGGCAATGACCGCTCGATATCGAATTGGTGATGGCACTGGCGCAACCTATGTCGGACCTGCCAATAACTGCGCTCAAGATTCTAATCAAGCTTTGTTTGCCAGCATCCACTCGTTGTTTCAGACAATTGCGACAAATCAAACCCTGCTACAAGCCTGGGTCGCCAACAACCCAACCCAAAGCCAGCGCTATGAGCAGCTTTTGAACGCGCAAGCCAAACTTTACCGCCGATTGCAGCCTCTAGGTTTTCTCCGCGAAGATTGGAAAACGAATGAATTTAATCTAGGCAGCACCTTAGAAGATGAACCGCTGCGAAATTTGTGGATCGGCTTAGGCAGTTGGCGAACGCTGCTACCGCGCAAAGCCAGCGATATGGTGGTTCAAGTTTTTCTAGAACAAGGGGCAAACGTTTGGGTGCTTCGTACTAATCAGGTAGGCGGCTATGATCCAGACATCGAACCCATTTCACCAATAACCCTCTGACCGAAATGGCTAGCCGATTCAAATGCCTCAAATCGACCCGATGCCTGAACTCCAATCATTCCAGATTCCAAATTCGCGCCCAGACTTCTCTAGATTTACCGACGTTCAATTCATTTATTTGACAGACAAGTCAAGAAGAAATGTGATACATCTATAAACCGAACTGCTTGCTCTAGCTCCCAATGGATGAAGAATAGGCAATGGCAACAATTGAACTATATATGGTTCGCCACGGATTAGCAGGCGAGCAGGGAGCTTATCCAAACGACGATGAACGTCCGCTAACGGAAGAGGGAATTCGGAAAACTCGACGAGTCGCCAAACGCCTTCACGAGTTGAATATCCGCTTCGATTTGATCTTAACCAGTCCGCTGGCACGGGCCCGTCAAACCGCAGAAATCTTGCAAACATATAAACTGAGCACTCAACTCGAAGTGTCCCCTTCTTTAGCCCCTGCTGGAGATTTGAGTGTTTGGCTCAGTTGGCTGCAACAATGGCGGCAAGGTGGAGGCGACTGTCTAGCGATTGTGGGGCATGAACCAGATTTAGGCGAGTGGGCAGAGCAGCTAATTTGGGGCAGCGTCCGGCAGCATTTGATTGTCAAAAAAGCAGGCATTATTGGCTTACTCCTGCCGGAAACTGAATCTCCGATTGGCCGCAGCCAATTATTTTGGCTCACGCCTCCGCGCTATTTTGTTGATTAGATGCGCCTTGGCTACTGGTTTGTTAGGCAAGGGTCGATGGGGTAATAGGTTGATGGAAGAATGTTCTAATTCTTTGCTTACCGATTCCTTGATTGAAATAGAGAGGACTGTATCACGACTGCGTCACAACTGCATCACCACGATTTATCCATTAAATCGTCTAGTTCAGCATAGTCGGGAAGGGCTGTATCGATCGGTTGTCCGTTGCGAAGAACGATGCGATCAAACTGGGAGCGAGACAGCAGTTCGTTGAAGTTACGCGCCTTAAACACAATGAGATCAGCCGGTAGCCCAATGCCAACGCGCCCGCAGGTCGATAAGCCCATCAGGTCTGCTGGAGTTGTGGTGACGCTGCGACACCAATCGCCATAGGGTGCATCTAACTGCGCGACTCGAACAGCTTGCGTAAACACTTCCCAACCGTCGTGGTCGCCGTAGGCATAGAACGGGTCGCGGCAATTATCGCTAGCAAACACAACCGGGATGCCAAACTGCTTCAGTTCATGAACCAGCGTCACCCCTCGCCAGCGCGGAGTTCGGGTTTGAAACTGAGTCAGGTGCGCCAGTTGATCTCCCATCACAGCTTGAACAAAATTGTGCGATGCGGATTGATTGCGGTCTTGTAGGTAAAGGTTGCACATCGGCAAACTCACAATACTAATGCCCGCATCCCGCACAAGCGTCATGGTTTTCAACACCTCATCAGTAGACTGCACCGCCAAACTACAGCAATGACCACAAACAATCTGCCCTGAAAAGCCATGCCGTAAAGCTGCTGCCGCCACCTGTCGCAAAGTGATCGCCTGCGGATCGCCACTTTCGTCGGTGTGAAAGTCCAAATTTAGGCCACGCTCTGTTGCCAGTTGAAAAACGCGATCAAGCTGTCGGTCAAGATCTGCACCCATCTGTGGGAAACCGCCTAACAGCCCGCCGACTTCTGCGATCTGATCGGCAAGGTGTTCTCCTTCGGGAGTCAAAAAATAGTCTAGGGAAACCAACGAAACGGCTTGCAGTTGCATCCGGTCAGCCCACGCTTGCTGTAAGCGCTTGAACGCTGCTAAGCTCAATGCCGCCTGCTCTCCAATCGCATCAATGTGAGTCCGAACGGCTGCCGTACCGTGAGCATAGCAACACTTCAGCCCAAATTCCATCCGGCGATAAACATCCTCAGTTTGCCAATACTGTTCGCGGTCAGCTTGGGCTTGAGTCAACGCACTGTCAAAGCTGCCATCTGGGTTAGAGGTCCGTTGCCAGGTATGTCCTTTGTCGAGATGAGTGTGCAAATCCACAAAGCAGCACCAGATTAAGCGCTTTTGCAAATCGACGGTTGGCAGATCCGCTGCTGGCATTTCCTGACGCGGTTCGCCTGCCGCCACAATTTGGGCAATGATCCCATCTCTAATTTCTAAATCAACCAAAGCCAAGTCCTGACTACTGACAATTGGGTCTACCAGCAGCGAAACAGGCACATGAGCATTGGTCAACCAGTAGTGGTTAGCAGAGGGAATCATTGGCATCATAAATCTTGCGTCAATGCAGGTGAAAGGGCAATCTATCCACTAGAATTCTAGGGGTTGTCATTCATTCCAGCTAGAACCCTAGCGATGGCAGAGCAACAGCCCCTAGCCTGTTTTTGAGGGCGAGTGCGATCCGGCGGATGCCATCTAGGTTTGACCATCTAGGTTTGACCATCTAGGTTTGACCATCCATAAATAATGCGCCCTACGCTTCTCGCCCTCCAATCTCCTTTAGGGTAAGAAACATCTGAGCTTGAAACAGTCTCAGCGGTGCTCAAGAAGGCTTGGAAGGCGAGAGCATTCAGTCAGATTAAACTATGCCAAATCAAACAGCAGCACTTCCGCATCGCTGTGGGCTTGCACTTCCAGCAATGTTTCTGCATGAATGGCGGCTCCGTCTCCGGCTTCTAGCGACTGCCCATTTAGGCTCACTTTACCTTGAGTGACCTGTAGCCATGCATAGCGGTCTGCCCGTAGCGGAAACTGAAGTTGCTCACCCGACTTCAGCAAAGCGGCATACAAATCGGCATCCTGGTTGATGTGAATTGCGCCATCGCTCGGATTTTTGCCCGCTAGCAAACGCCATTGTCCTTGACGAGTTTCGGCAGGAAACGTCTGTTCTTGATAGCTGGGCGTTAATCCTTTTTGATCGGGCTGAATCCAAATTTGCAGGAAATGGACTGGCTCAGCGTCGGAAGCATTAAACTCGCTGTGGGCAATCCCTGTTCCGGCTGTGATCCGCTGAACTTCATTTGCGCTGATGGTTGCCGTGTTGCCCATACTATCTTTGTGAGAGAGCGCACCTGACAACACGTAGGTCAAAATTTCCATGTCTCGATGCGAATGGGTATCAAATCCACCTGTGGGCGCAACCCGATCTTCGTTGATCACCCGCAGCGACCGAAAACCCATGTGATTGGAATCGTAGTAGTTGCCAAACGAGAAGGTGTGATAGCTATCGAGCCAGCCAAAATAAGCATGACCTCGCTCACCAGCAGGACGTAGGGTAATCATTATTCAAGATTCTCCAAAAAAGGTTGTGTGCAGAACTAAATCAGCCGTAGGGTGAAAGCAGGACTGTGGAGTCGCTGATCGTTGAGTTCTTTCCCTTCACTGCTTTTGAATTCAGTTTAAAGTAGGAGTAGGCGAACTGGGAAGTATGCACTTTCAAGTAAGGTACTATCTAAAAAGATACTGTCAGAGCTTCATATGAATCCTCAAACTGATTCCGATTTAAAAACTTCAGAATCCAATGAACTCCCCACCACCATTGTTCACGGTCGGCTTACCTGCGCGGTCGAAAGCACCCTAGATGTGATTGGTGGACGCTGGAAGGTGCTAATTTTACGCGAACTGCTCTACGGAACGCGGCGGTTTAACGAGTTGCATCGATCGCTGCAAGGCATCACCCAAAAAATGCTGACGCAACAACTCCGAGAACTCGAAGAGGAAGGCATTATCCATCGAGAGGTTTATCTGCAAGTGCCACCCAAAGTAGAATATTCGCTCACCGAAACGGGCAAAACTCTGAAGCCTATCCTAGATGCCATGCATGAGTGGGGCGTAAAACACCTCGAACGCCAACTCGAACGCCAACAATCCTCATCAGGGCAGGGTTAGCTAGTAAACTCTCAGACTCGCTGATAATCTCTGGCAAACCACCCCTCCCTTCACCACTTTTGTGCAGGCAGGTTTAGCAGACAATCGTGATATGAAAAGCGATAATTCATAAACAAAACCCGCCCCTACCATGCCTGACCGCCCATCGCCTGATCCGATTGCCTTCTTAGAACGCCAAGCCGCTTCCCTGTTGCTTTATCAGTCTGTGATGCAAGGATCGATTGCCCAGTCCTTTTTGGCACTGCTGCGAGCTTTGCGTCGGGCGGATGAGTTGGACTGTTTGCGGGCTTATGGCAACTGGTTTCAGGAATTAGCGGCAGCAAACCTGAGTTGGCAAGCATATCTGCTACGGCAAATTTTGCGATCAGACAACCCCTTGACCCGACAGGTGCAGCAGCAAGAGGTTTCTCCTGCTCTGATTGCCGCCGTTCAGCACGATTTACGCGCCCTTCAGCATCTTTACCACTGTGACGGCAAGCAGCTTAGCCGCTGGGTGCAGGCAAAAGTTGGTCTAGACACTGCGCCAATCGTCTGGGAGCCGCTCGATACTGCGGAAGTTCTGATATCTATTGGACTAGACCCAAACACAACCGATTGGGCAGACTTACTGCCCGGCTTCATCAACCATTACCGCCAATTTGGAGTCGGTTTGTTTGCGGCATATCGTGCCTTTCGCTGGCAGCAGGGCGAACTGATGGGCGTAGCGTATCCTGATCCGATTCAGCTAGAGGAGTTGATTGGCTACGAGTCGCAGAAAACAGCGCTTAGGCAAAACACCGAGGCACTGCTGAGCGGCTGTCCGGCTTTGCATGTGTTGCTGTATGGCAGCCGAGGATCAGGCAAATCTTCGCTGGTGAAAGCGCTGCTGTCAGCCTACGGTGCTAAAGGTTTGCGGCTGCTGGAAGTGAGTAAAGCCGATCTGCGAGATTTGCCGGTGATTGTGGATCAACTCCGCGAGGCGCCGCAGAAATTTATTATTTTTGTCGATGATTTGTCGTTTGAAGAGGATGATGATGCCTATAAATCGCTGAAAGTGGTGCTGGAAGGTAACATCACTGCCCGCCCACAAAATGTGATTGTCTATGCAACCTCCAATCGCCGTCACCTGATCCGCGAGTTTTTCGACGACCGCCCCCGCCCACGTGATGCCGATGAAGTGCACCATTGGGACACCGTGCAGGAAAAACTTTCCTTTAGCGATCGGTTTGGGCTGACACTCACCTTCGAGCCTGCTAATCAAGACACCTACCTGGAATGGTGCATCACCTCGCTCAGCAAAGCGCGATGCCAATCGATCCAAAAGCGTTAGAGTTTCAAGCGCTGCAATGGGCAACCCGACATAATGGCAGGTCAGGCCGCACCGCACGGCAGTTTGTTGATTTTTTGAAGGCCAATCCGAGTGCCCATCACACCGCAACGGCGGAAGCATCGGGGTAGATAGAACTGAGATCTGGCTGATGCCACATCTGCCCATCTAGCGCCATTTGTTCGATTAAACTCGCCAATCGCAGCGCTTTAAGAGCCTGTTCGCCGCCTACTGAAGGCTGATTGCCACCCCGCACGCAGGAGACAAAATGCTCTAGTTCGGCGTGCAGCGGTTCAATGTTGCTGGTGTAAACCTTTTCGATTAGTCCGTCTTGCCGATAGAGCACCTGCCCATAGTCGGTGAGATAGCTAGCGGTCGTTTGACGGTGGATCAAAATCTCGTTGTTGAGGAAGTCGGCTTCCGTCAGCGAATTTTTGCAGTGGGCGGCAATCCGCCGGATCTTGCGATGGGTGACTTTACTGGCGGTCAGGGTAGTGACGATGCCATTGGCGAAGCCCAAAACAGCCGTCACATAATCTAAATAGCCAGAGCCGTTGGCCCGACTGCCGCTAGCGGTGAGCTTCACAACGGGCGAACCTGCCAATTCGAGTAGCAGATCAATGTCGTGGATCATCAAGTCCAAAACCACCGAGACATCATTCGCTCGATCAGAATAAGGACTCATGCGGTGGGCTTCTAGCGCCAAAAGCTCTTCGGTCTTGAGGACTTTGTTTAGCTCTTGGAAGGCAGGGTTAAACCGCTCAATGTGCCCCACCTGCAAAATACAGTGCGACTCTGCCGCCGCATTCACCAAAGATTCGGCTTCAGCAATGTTGGCGGCGATCGGCTTTTCGATCAGCACATGCTTACCTGCCTGAAGACAGGCCATGCCAACGCTATGATGAAGGCGAGTCGGTACTGCAACACAAACAGCGTCAACATGCGGCAACAGATCGTGATAGTCCTCGAAGAACCGCACTCGATATTTGCTAGCAGTATCTAAACCCCGCTCCACATTGACATCAGCAACCCCAATCAGTTCTACGTCTTTTAGCAAACTGAGGACGCGCGTGTGGTGCTGCCCCATGTTGCCGACTCCAATCACGCCAATTCGGATTGGCTCCAAGTAATGGCGCTGGCTAAGCCCGCTGGTTCCAGCCGAGGTTTGTCCAGCCAACACGTTGTCTTGCACTCCTGCTGTCTCCTACACACCACAATAGAAATCAACCATTCCGGTTACTGCATCCAGCAAAAACCACCTAGATACTACCATTAGTGATTTTGTATAAAGAATTTTGTATTTTTATTTTGTGTCGTCTCAACAAGCGCCCCTATTTTCTCGGTTGGCGCAGCGATGCCTGCCTTCTAGTGTGTCAGTTTCTAGCCCGTCCATCTAGGCGGTTGACAATCTTAACTCTACCTTGAGTCTGTTCTCATATCTCTTGGATTTCTGCCCATTACACAAGAATGAAGTTGAGCGAGAATAGGAAGTATTGGATTCATTGACCGCCATGCCCTTAACTGTTCTTGTAGCTGACGATGATTTAGGGACGCGGCTCTCTGTCAGCGACTACCTGGAAATTCTTGGCTATACCGCACTCACCGCAGAAGACGGGCAAAAAGCTCTGGAATTGGTGGGGCGCTCTCAGCCGCACTTAATTGTCACCGATATCACCATGCCCCATCTAGACGGGTATGAGTTCATCCGACAGGTGCGACGGCAGCCCGCGTTTCGGTTGCTACCAGTCATTTTTTTGACTGCTCGCACAAACACAGAAGAACGGATTCGTGGCTATCAGCTAGGCTGTGATGCTTATCTGCCTAAACCGTTTGAACTCGCTGAATTGGGAGCAGTCGTGCGTAACTTGCTGGAGCGGTCACAGTTGATTGAATCGGAATGGCGGCAGCGGTTGCGCTCAGTGGAAGCGGAACCAGAATCAGAGCTAGCAGAACCCTTTGAGAAGAAAACGGTCGGCACTCAAGCCATTACCCTAGAACTGACGTGTCGGGAACAGGATGTGCTATCAGTGCTGGCTGAGGGCGTTTCTAACATGCAGATTGGCGATCGGTTGCACCTGAGCCCCCGAACTGTAGAAAAGTATGTCAGCAGTCTGCTCCGCAAAACCGAGACGAACAACCGAGCGGAACTGGTGCGGTTTGCGATGGAACACCATTTGGTCGAGTAAAACGGTCGAATAGGTGGGTCGAATCGGGCAGCGGAGCAGCATCGGGGTAAGGTAGAACCTAACCAGCGAACTCTGAACATCGTGCCGAATTGTGCCTCAAAAGGAGGATTCTGTGTCGTCACCTTGCGAAATCGAAACAGATTCTGAAGAATGTTAGTAGCACAAGCCACTTCAAGCCATTTTGGGTTCACAATCAGATCACAATAAATCAAACTTGAGATTTTGATCGTTTGTTCTCAGCTTGAGGCTATCTTCAACGACCCATTCAAAACTGCTCTGAAATCTTCTGAAATCTATGGATGTCAAAACAATTTTGTTAGCGCTCACACCTGTTTTTATCCTGGCGTGTTTGTTCTTTGGAACGCGCAATGGCTTTTATGATACAGACAACTATCACGGCAACGGCTCTGCTCATTAGGGGTGTGCTTCAAGGTTGCCTTCTTCATGGCGTGGGTGCAGTCACCACGGGTTGCGTTCTGGGCTAGCTGATCTCAGTGGGATAATGCCTACGTTGATCGGGCAGCGTTTCTATCAAGTTCTGCAAGCTTTCGTTGCGGCTGCTCTTGCTCCTGTTTCGTCGATTTGTCGATCCACTTATTCGAGGATTTGCTGAAAATCCATTACCGTGGTTGAACTTGAATGCCTCCCCTACGGTGTTGGTCATACCGATGAAGGTGTCAGCTTGCTGCTGCAAATGGGACCTTACCGAATCCTGCTGGATTGCGGTCTCGATACCATTGCTCCCTTGCTAGCAGACGATCCCATGCTACCAGCCGATTTGGTACTGTGCAGTCACGCTCATCCAGACCACGCCAAAGGGTTATTATCACTACATCGCGCTTTTCCGCAGCTTCCGGTTTATGCCAGTGAAGTCACCGCAGAACTGCTGCCGCTGAATTGGCTAGACGAGCCAAAAGTGCCCCGCTTTTGTCAAGCTTTGCCTTGGCGATCTCCGGTCGAGTTTCGGGAGGGGCTGAGCGCTGAACTGATTCCAGCCGGTCATTTGCCTGGAGCTGCTGCCCTGCTGCTCACCTACACGACGGCATCCCGCGCCTATCGAGTGCTCTACACGGGAGACTTTTTGCTGTCTAACTCCCGTTTAGTCGATGGGCTGCCGCTCGAAGAATTGCGGGGGCTAAAACCGGATGTGCTGATCATGGAAGGCAGCTATGGTACGGCTCGGTTTACCCATCGTCGCCAGCAGGAAAATCAGCTAGCAGAGCGGATCTATCGCGCCATCAGTGAGGGTCAGTCGGTTTTGCTGCCTACCCCTACGCTTGGTGTTGGACAAGAATTGCTGATGCTGCTGCGAAGCCACCATCACTTCACTGGGCGGGATCTCGACATCTGGGTTGATGGCAGCGTGGCGCTGGGCTGTGACGTGTATTTGGCGATGCTGTCTCATTTTCCCAGCACGGTTCAAAACTTTGCCCGACATCAGCCTCTCTTTTGGGATGAGCGCATCCGCCCGCGCGTTCGCCGCCTCTCCGAAGTAGAGCCAGAGCGGGTTGCCGTCACGCTCAATCAAGCTCCCTGCATTGTTTTAACCGATCAAAATGCCAACCTAAACCAATACTTCCAAGCTGGAGGTACAAACTGGCTCTTGCTTTTGCCCCAACAACCCGGTCGGCTCGGCTCGGTTGAAATGGCAGTGATGCAAACTTTGGAAGATGATCCGGTGTTGCAAGACTATTTGCAAGGGCGAACTCACCATCGAGAACTATTTGCTGAGCGACCATTGCGATGGGGCAGGCACAACCCAGCTAATCCACAATTTGCGCCCCCAGCATGTAGTGTTTATCCACGGAGCCGCCAACTATCTCAGCGATTTAACCAGCCTAGAAGAACTGCAAAATCGCTATCATTGCATACCCCATCGGCTGGAGCGCGGGTTTCCCTACCAATCGGAGAAACCTTTTTACAGCCTGCCGCCCCCGAAGCCCGCTATGAAGGTGAGTTGATCGACGTGGAAACCGCTATGGTGATCAGCCTTCCCGCCGGAATTGTTGCCGATCCACGCTGGCAGGAATTTGCCGACACGGGTTTGGTGGAAGCCCGCTGGCAAGGCGAAGAACTGGTGCTGCGAGGGCTAACCCAACGAGAATTGCTGAACCCAAGCGTTGATCCTTCAGTGGGGTTAGAGGTGGAATGTTGCCAAAATTGCATCCACTGTCGCGGACAACGCTGCTGGAATCAAGCTTCTCCGCTTTATGGGTTTAAGGTAACGCTAGATGGCTACTGTCCTGTGTTTGAGCCAGTTCCAGAGGGGTGAAGTCCGGCAAAAACAGCGGATGAGGCGGGCACTTTTTAATTTCTCCTTCGTCCTGACTGAATAAGTCGCGGCCCTACTCTTCACCGTCTCAAACGGATTACTGAGATCTTTGGCAAGCAAATCAGTAATTTTGGTAAAGTCATTAGATGTAAACAGCGCCGCTGGGTGTCGAGGTATCTTCAAGAGCACATAAACTATGTCACGTCAGAAATTTGCACTTCGTCTTCTCTCTGTTTTTGCTGTTTCAAGCTGTTTGGCGACTGGATTTGCGACTGGATTTGCAGCCATTGCCCAAGCACAAGGATTACCCGGTTTCACCATCTTTAGCGGGGTGGATCGAGAAAATCAGCTAAGTTGGCGCATGGACTTTGATGGTCGTCCAGGCGGGCGTGATCGCTATCGGCTAAGAATTCCCTCTAAGAAAATGGAATTTGCCGTCGAGCAGTTTTCCATTACTTACCCTGACACCTATCGCGGTGAGTTTGACCCTGACTCCGTGGAAGTCAAAGTAGACGGCGACGAAGTGGTGATCGATGAAGTGACTTGGGATCCAGAAAATCGGGTGATCGAAATTTACCCTCAGCAGCCTGTTCCGGCTGACACCCGCGTTGAGCTTGTGCTCTCTCGTGTTCAAAACCCAAACCGAATCGGAACTCACTATTTCAATGCGTTGGTGCGCTCGCCCGGAGATTTGCCGATGATGCGCTATGTAGGAACCTGGATTTTATCGATCGGAACTCGTTAAATCTGTTGTGCCGGTGAGTGAATTTCAACTAGCGACTTTAGCAAAAATTTCCGCAGTAGGTCTCGACTGAATGGGCATGATCTGATGGCGTTTGCCCTTCAGCATCTTGGGATCAAGGTGCTATGATGATAGACTGTGGCTTTTTGAGATGTGGAGAAGTAATTATGACGAAGCGGACTTTGGAGGGAACGAGCCGTAAGCGGAGAAGAACATCTGGCTTTCGGGCCCGGATGCGGACTGCTACCGGACGGCGTGTGATTCGAGCACGGCGCAGCAAAGGGCGGGCCCGCCTATCAGTTTCCGGCTAAGCTAGCCCGATGCTTTCTCGCGTTGTTAGGAGGCTCAAGGGCATTTGTTGAGATGAAATTCACAGCAAGTGGCTGACCCTAGCGACAATTAACGATTGGCAGCAGATGTAGCGTAGGTGAGTCAGACAAGTGGCTCTGCCCAAAGTTCATCGACTAAGACATCGCCAAGATTTTAGTGCAGTCTACAAGGCTGGCTTGCGGCGATCTACCCAAAATTTGACACTGCGGGCGCTGCAACGCTCCCAGCCTGCGGAATTCAATTTGTCTGCTGTAGGCACAGACCTAAGCACGGATCTGAAGGTAGAGCCTCCTGTAGAAAAAGTTGTACCGACCCGCATTGGCATCTCAATTAGTCAGAAAGTTAGCAAAAGAGCCGTGGTTCGCAATCGCATTAAGCGACAATTGAAAGCCATTTTGCAGCAGTTTTTGCCTTATATTGCACCCGGATGGCAGCTTGTGATTGTGGTAAAGCCAACTGCGACTGAGTGCGGTTACGAACAATTTCTGCAAGAATTAAAGCAGTTATTGATCAGCGCCGAGGTTATCAATGGGCATTAAAGAAGAGGTTTATTACGAAGGCGGCCCCCACATTGGGGACTTAATTATCAATACTTTGTTAGGATTTACGGTAATTTGCTTGCCTTTGACCTTTGGCGCGTTGGCGCGGGCACTCTGGCTGCGTTACCGGATTACCGATCGTCGAATTTCTGTGGTGGGTGGCTGGATGGGACGCGATCAAACAGATATCATCTACTCAGACATCAGCAAAATTGTGACTGTACCAAGGGGTTTCGGCGCTTGGGGCGATATGGTGATCACACTCAAGGATGGTAGCCGTTTAGAATTGAGAGCGATGCCCAGATTCCGCGAGGTCTATGATTTCATGAACCAGAAGTTGTCGGCTAGGGCACAGCAAGCTAGCGGTGCGCTTGGACAGTAGATTGAATCGAGTAGATTGAATCGAGTAGATCAACTGTGAGTCGGATCGTTAAGACTGTTGGACTGCCAATTGGACTGGGAAAAACTCAGAGTACGTAGGTAAACACAGCGCATGGATTTTGGCGTCGGATTTCTCTCTAACAATGTAATGCTGCCGATCCTAGATTTCTTCTATGGGATCGTGCCAAGCTATGGTCTTGCCATCGTAGCTCTGACTTTGGTTATTCGATTTGCGCTTTATCCGCTCAGTGCGGGTTCGATTCGGAGTATGCGCCGAATGAAGGTGGCTCAGCCTGCGATGCAAAAGCGAGTCAAAGAAATTCAAGAGCGCTACAAGGATGAACCTGCCAAGCAGCAGGAAGAAATGAGTAAGGTTTACAAGGAGTTCGGCAACCCGCTGGCCGGATGCTTCCCGGTAATTCTGCAAATGCCGATTCTGTTTGCGCTCTTTGCGACGCTGCGGGGATCACCGTTTTCAGATGTGAACTACAACGTCAACGTGCAGATTTTGCCGCGCGAGCAGATTGAGCAAATCCAGCCACAGGCTTTCTTGAGCAATCCTCAAAATATTTACGTTGCTGATGGTGTTCATGCTCCAGTTGCGGCTGTGTTGCCAGGCGGAAACCAGTTGGCAGTGGGGGAAAAAACTAATCTGGCGTTCCAAACTACCGCCGGTAGACCTTTGACAGAACTTTTGGAAGAGCATCCTGAAACCCAGATTCAGCCTCAGTGGAAAGTGACGAAGGGCGAAAACCTGGTGCGCTTTGATGAGAACGGCAACCTGGAAGCCCTTAGCCCTGGAGAAGTTACCCTGCAAGGCACGGTTCCTGGATTAGCTGCCAACAAAGGCTTTTTGTTTATCAAAGCTCTGGGTCGAGTGGGTGCCTTCGGCGATGAGGGCGAAATTAACTGGGATATTTTGGGCATGGTGCTATTTTTTGGCGTCAGCTTGTACATCAACCAGTTGCTCTCTGGGCAGGGGCCCAAAGCCAACGACAATCCTCAGCAAGCGGCGGTCAATCGCTTTACGCCAATCATCTTTTCTGGCATGTTTTTGTTTTTCCCCCTGCCTGCCGGAGTATTGATGTATATGTTGATTGCCAACCTCTTTCAAACGGCTCAGTCCTACATTCTCTCGAAAGAGCCGCTGCCGGAAAACTTGCAGAAAATTGTGGATGAGGAAGCGAAGAAAGTAGAAACACGGGAAGCGCTGCCGTTTGAACCCGCGAAGGCGAAGAAAGAGGAGACCCCGAAGGAAGCAAAACCAGACGCTAAAACCGCAGCAAAGCAACCTGCTAAGCCAGCCGCTAAATCGGTTTCTAAGGCTGCTAATGCGAAGACGGCTAAGCCAACAACAACCGCAAAAGATCCAGGGCGTACGAATAACGCTGCTAACAACGCTAACAACAAGAAAAAAGGCTAGATGTTTGTGATGGATCTACAAAAAATTGAGGATGGCAAGCAGTGGTTGGAAGAGGTGTTGCGTTTATCAGGGTTGCCTTGTGCAGTGGATGCAGATGCAGTCAAAACAGAGTTGGAGCAAAGTTGTTGGCTGGTGATTGATCATGCCAGTTTGTCTCCAGAGCAGACTCAGTCCTTGATTGGTGAGGGTGGGGTTGTGCTAGATGCCATCCAATATCTAGCCAACACAATCCTCAACATTGGTCAAGCCGATGATCTGCAAACGGCTTACACCATTGAATTGGGGGGCTACCGCGTACAACGTCAAATGGAGTTGCAGCAAATGGCAGAAGCCGCAGCTCAGCAGGTGCGCGAGACAGGAGAAGAATATGAAATGGTAGCCCTCTCGTCAGCCGAACGACGGCAGGTACACACTTACCTGAAAGCCTTTGAAGATGTGGAAACCTACAGTCGGGGTAAGGAGCCAGATCGCCGCTTGGTGGTGCGTTTGGCTCCGGAAGATGCAGATGGCATAGTAGAAGTAGATTGAATTGAGTTGATTAGAAAAGGAGTGCTCGCAGCAATATGGAAGCGATTTACATTCCACAACTGGTTCGAGCACCGGAGCAGACAGAACGATTTCCCATTGCTGATTATTTGCCCAATCTAGAAACCCTCACGCCTGTCCAAGGGGAAGTGGTGGTGAGCCACCGAGGAAATTATCTAGAAGTGAAGGGGCGGGCAGAAGCAATTGTGACTTTGACTTGCGATCGATGCCTTCAACAGTATAATCATCGCGTTAATGTCAAAACGGCTGAGTTGATCTGGCTGCAAAAGGTGGAAGACGATCCTGATGCAGATTTGCTAGAGCGGGAAGTGGCCTTCGAGGATTTGGTTGAAACGCTTGATCCAGAAGGTTATTTCCAGCCCGCAGCCTGGTTGTATGAACAGTTTTGTTTAGCAATTCCGCCCCGACAGCTTTGTGATGCTCGATGTCCGGGAATTCAGATTGAATCAAATCAGCCGACAGCCGTTGATCGTCGCTGGGCTTCTCTAGAGTCGCTCAAAAAGAATCTGTAGTTTGGCTTAGCATAAGCTGAAAAGAGTTCAATCCGTTAGGCGATATTGAATGAACAAAATCTCTGTACGGGCAGGTTTTGCAGATGAATGATCTCTGAAACGATTCAACTTCTGCTAAACCTGCCCCCACAATAGCGGCAACTTTTTTCTCACTTTAGTTTGGACTAAAGGTAAAGAGAAAGGCAGTCAATGAGAGACACCGACTGCCGTAAGGTCAATGAAGTAACAAGCAACATTGACCCTATGATTTTCAACGAACTTCAACAATTTCGCCAAACATTGTATGACAGTCTGGGCAACGCCAGGGATGCCCTGTTTGACCTGATGGATGCAGTGTTAACAAGTGCGTGCATCGTGTCGTTTGTGAGTCTGTCACAAAGTCCTGTCTTTCGTCGCCAGTGGTCGAGTACCTATGCAGCGCTGCGAGACACTCACCTGCCCCGATCAAAGATACTGAAGCAATTGGTGAGGCAGATCCCAACCCAACAGCAACCGTTGCTAGCCGGAGATGCAAGTCGGTGGAATCGCCCTGCTGCCCAGCACTTGAAAGACCGTAGCTTATCAGGCAGGGCAGGTGATGCCACTACAGTCGGGCAAAGCTACAGTACCTTAGCCTGGATTGCCGAAGCGCAAGGCAGTTGGGCATTACCCTTGCGCCATGAGCGCATCACCAGTTTTGAGACACCCGTCAGTAAAGCCGCATTCCAACTTAAGCAAGTGACTCGGCAATTAGCGGTGCGTCCGTTGGCGATCGATGACCGAGGCTATGGCAATGCCAGTTTTGTCAACCAGACGGACGGGATTGCGGCAGACTTGCTGCTGCGGCTTGCCTCTCATCGTTGTGTGTATGGAGTACCCCCTGCGTATCGGGGACGAGGTGCCCCTGCCAAGCATGGACATAAGATGAAACTCAATGACCCTGAAACTTGGAGGGTGCCGATTGAAACGGTAGAAGTGGATGACCCCAAATGGGGTCGAGTGCGGGTGAGTCGTTGGAGTGCATACCACTTTCGCAAATCCCCCAAACGAGCAATGGAAGTGCTGCGGGTGGAGGTGGTGGAGACGCGCAACGGCAAGCGTCGCTTGACTCCGTTGTGGTTAGCATGGCTGGGAGAGCAGATGCCTCCTTTAGAGACCCTGTGGTTGCAATACCTCCGTCGTTTTGCCCTGGAACACTGGTATCGCTTTGCCAAACAGCGGTTATATTGGACACATCCCCAGTTTAGTTCTGTATCGGCAACCGAACAGTGGAGCAGTCTGATGCCGTTGCTCAGTTGGCAGTTGTGGTTAGCCCGCAAGGAGTGTATCGACCACCCCTTACCCTGGCAGGCACCTCAAGATTCGCTCACTCCCGGTCGAGTCGCACAAGCCTTTGCAAGCATTTTGGCAGCGATTGGTACCCCTGCCCCTGCACCCAAACCCCGTGGTAAATCGCCAGGACGAGTCAAGGGGCACAAGCCGACTCCACGTCCCCGCTATCCGACGGTAAAGAAACGAGCCTCTAACCCCAAGAAATCCGAGCAATCCCTGAGCAGTTCGGTCGCAACAGCAGCGTAACTTTGAGCAGGATTGCATTCAATTCCTTAAGTTCAACTGTCCTGAATGGTTGAGCGAATTCTTCATGACATCCTGCTGAGCAATGTTGTAATGCCAGTTAGTCCAAACTATAGTACAAAACTGAAGGGAAGGCTAAGCGTGACCGCCGCAATGGACATTCGCAAAAGACCAACCCTGCGGGAAGCAAGCTACAAGGGCGAGTTTGGACAAACCGTTATTGATGTTCCCCGTGATAGGAATGGTGAGTTTGAGCCAATCATCGTCAAGAAGGGACAGACCCGCTTTGACGGGTTTGATGGCAAAATCCTCTCGCTCTACTTAACGGGTGATAAGGCAACTTTAAGCTATAGGGGACAGGGTTTTGAGAGAATAGCAAGGACAAAAAATAGGGAGCCTTAGTGCGGCTCCCCCAGAAAATATATGTTCCCTACATTCTACCAAACAACGCTCCGTACTCACCTCAATGAGAGTCAGTATCTCACCCTGCAACTTTTGTTGTTATTGCTACAAACTCATCGTCAGGTCAGCCTCTCGGTGTTAGCCAGTGTGTCTCCTCAACCGATTCAATATCAAAGTCGCAAACGGAACTTGCAACGCTTCTTAGTCTTACCTCAACTGAGTGTCAAACTGTTGTGGTTTCCGCTGCTTAAATATTGGATTCGCCAAGTGCAAACGGGACCCCACTTAAACCGCAACCAACGTCGCCAACTCAAACAACTCAAACAGGACAAATATGGTTACTGGATTATCGCCATTGACTGCACCCAATGGAAAGGACGCAATGTTTTTATGGTGAGCTTGGTTTGGGGCACTCATGCTCTACCCGTGTATTGGGACGTGCTAGACCAGGTAGGAAATAGTGATTTGAACACTCAAAAGCGACTCTTAAAAGCAGTCCTACCTTTGTTTAAGAGCTATCGGGTTCTGGTACTAGGAGACCGCGAGTTTCATAGCCCCAAACTAGCCCAGTGGCTGGCTCAGCGAGGCGTATCTTTTGCCCTACGACAGCAGAAGGATTGCCATTTCCAGCAAGCAGCGCAGGAGGACTACCAAGTCCTCAAAGAGTTGGGATTCAAGCCGGGGATGTCCCAATTTTATCAAGGGATTGTGTGCAATAAAGGCGATGGCATCGGTCCGTTTAATCTGGCAGTCTATTGGAAGCGAAAATATCGCAGTGCAGGGGCGAAAGAACCCTGGTACATTTTGACCAACCTGCCGACGCTGAAACAAGCTTTGGCAGTCTATCGTTGTCGTTGGGGCATCGAACAACTGTTCAAGGATTGCAAAACCGCAGGCTATCACTTGGAGGATACCAAGGTGAATGACACCAGGTTTTTAGCCCTGGTCTTGTTGATCGCAATGGCGTATAGTTTGGCGACCCTGCACGGGCAAGAGATGAGGAAATTAGGGTTAGATATTTATGCTGGACGTATCAACGAGCACAGAGATAAGCCGCTCAGGCAGAGTGACTTTAGTCTGGGGTTGTATGGGCAACGGTGGATGTATGGAATGGAATTGTGGAACGATTGGGTGCTGCGTCTGATTGCCCTTAAGCCTCATAAATGGCTCTATTTTCAGCGTGGTTTTCAGGTGCTATCCCTGATGCAGCAACCCTTTTAGATGCGTTGTCACCCGTTAAGATGGCGAGGGAGAGTGGAAAGTGCGCCAACATGGAGTCGATAAACGCCGAACTTGGCGCAAGCTGCATGTCGGAGTCAATGAAGCGAGTGGAGAGATCTTAGCGGCAGTCGCCAGTAGCGATAGCGTTAGTGATGATAAAGCGTTGGGCGATGTCCTTGACGCGATTGAGGAGGAGATTGAGCAGATATCGGGCGATGGAGCCTATGACAAACGCAAATGCTATGACCAGATAGCGGCACGAGGAGCTAAACCCACGATTCCGCCTCGCCAAAATGCAGCCAAGTGGGAGGATGAGCCTAAGAGCAAGCAGAGCCATCCTCGCAATCCAGTGCTCGAACGGATTGAGCAAGTAGGGAGGCAACAGTGGAAGCAAGAGAGTGGTTATCATCGTCGGTCTTTGGCAGAGACGACCATGTTTCGCTTCAAGACTATCTTTGGCGGAACATTAGGGCGGCGACGGTTTGACAATCAAGCGGTGGAATTATTCCTCAAGTGTGCGGCATTGAATCGCATGATTCAACTGGGTAAGCCTGACAGCTATCAAGTAGAAAACTGATCTATAGCTACATTAGGGAGGAACGTTCTCAAAATATTTATGCAACAAAGCCAACCGGGATTGAAAACGCTGTGGCGAGGCATTGGCGTATTACATCACTTACTCGAAGGAGCACAACTGGCTACCAAACCCCAAGCTCTGTCATGGTTCTACCAACTTGTGCGTAATGGATAGTTCGTAAGGGGGGGTAGGGGAAATCGTTCAACTTGTGTGTACACCGTAGCCTTTTAAGGGGGTTGGGGGATCTCTTCTGCGTCAATCACCAATGAATTCTGATCGGTAGCATGAATGTAACGAGAAACAGAGCGCATTTGGCGTATTTGCATGAGTGGATAAAGCTAACAAAAATAAAGTGACAACAAAGAAATGAGTAATTATGTTGACTTAATATAAGCACATATATTAACTCTCACAACTTTAAGCTTGAGTAAAGAAAAGCTAAAGATGGGAGATGATTCAATTGGCAGAGAAATTTCCTACATCGCTGACAACAATATCGCTGACAACAATATCGCTGACAACAATATCGCTGACAACAATGAAGTCTAGAGATATTAGCTCGTTACTCGAACAGAGGATGCTATAAATGTTGAAAACTGAAGAGCATTAGCTGTCATCTTCCAGGTTCATCGGTGACTCTGTTGTACAGATAATTTTTTGGACGGTGAGCACCCGAAGCGATGTTGATGCATGAACTTGATGCCCTAAACTTGATACACTCAACCTGCTGAGGAAAATCTTTTCGGTGTTCTACTCTAGCTGCTGCTTAATGCCTCTACAATACAAAATCATCAGGACTCGATCAGGAAACAGCCATCAAGAAGTTAGATGATATCAGGCAACTGTCTTGGAATCGACTTTGGAACTTCCGGTGCAAGGGCAATTGTGATCAACCATGAGGGTGAAATTCAAGCGAGAATCAGCTTGAGTAGCCTGGAAGTATCCACAACCGCCTGGAGAACGGCTCTATTTACATTACTGCAAAATATTCCGATTTCCATTCGGAAAGGCATACAGTCTATCGCTATCAATGGCACATCTTCATCAGTACTCATTTGCGATTCTGTTGGTCATCCTCTAGATGCTCCGATTTTATATAACGACGATCGGGGTCAAGCGGTAGTAAATCAGGTGAAAGCCATTGCCCCAGCGCATCATACCGTTGTTAGTGCCACCTCAAGTTTGGCAAAACTGCTGTGGTGGAAACAGCAACGAGGTCAGGAATATCAGACTGAAATGCACGTCTTTTTTTTGCATCAGGCAGACTGGCTTTCCTTTCTCCTACATGGCAGATTAGGCATCAGCGACTATCACAATGCGTTGAAACTTGGCTACGACGTGGAGCAACTGCGCTACCCCGATTGGCTCCTCAATCAATCGCTGCCGTTTCAACTTCCTCAAGTGCTCGCACCCGGAACGCCGATTGCGCTAGTTCAGCCTCCAATTGCCTCCCAGTTTGGGCTACCGTCCGATTGCGTTGTCTGTGCTGGCACAACTGACAGTATTGCGGCATTTCTGGCTAGCGGTGCACAGACTCCCGGTGAAGCTGTCACGTCTCTAGGTTCCACTTTGGTACTCAAGATACTGAGCCAGACCCAAATCGAAGATGCACGCTACGGAATTTACAGCCATCGTTTAGGCAATTTGTGGTTGGCAGGGGGAGCTTCAAACACAGGTGGAGCCGTCCTTAGGCAGTTTTTTAGCGACACTGACCTGCAAATTCTTAGCGCTCAAATTCAGCCTAACCAGCCGAGTCCATTTATCTATTATCCGTTGTTGAAACCTGGAGAGCGGTTTCCCATCCATGATGCTAATCTTCAACCTTGCTTAGAGCCTCGCCCAGCTAGTGATGCAGACTTCCTACACGGCTTACTAGAAAGCATGGCTCGGATTGAAGCGCAGGGCTATCAGCAATTGCAAACTTTGGGCGCTCCTCCACTCAAACAGGTTTATACCGCAGGGGGCGGCGCTCAAAATCAAACTTGGACTGCAATTCGAGCGCGCCTTCTACAAGTTCCAGTCTGTGCTTCTCCTCAAACTGAGGCAGCTTATGGTAGCGCTATCTTGGCTCGGTCAGGGATTGTTGCCCCTACCGATGCAAAACAGCCGTGATCTGTTTTAGCGAGTGTTTGAAAAGGCTGTCAACATGTTCGCGTGTGATTTGAGCAACCTAAAATTATCACTCCTAAAGCAAAAGGCGCAAGCTTCAAAACTCGCGCCTCTCAATACTTTCAGCGATACCCCCAGGGGAATTCGAACTAGTGAGATCGACGCTCGTAAGGTGTGTTTTTCTGAAGGTAACTCTCTACATCGCTGACGATTGTATGAGTTTGTTTTAAATCGGTTGTGACTCTCAGCTTGACGTGCTCAATTTTCTCTTTCAAGCCGTTGAATAGCAGCTCGGTTTTATCAGATTGATGTTCAAGCTTTAGCTGAATCTGGTGAATTTGTTCCTTCAGTTCCAGATCGCGTTTTTCCAGTCGGTTCAGCACATTTTGCAGCTTTGAGTAGCTGGTAAAGATAGAAATTGTGCCCGTGAGAATGCCCAGACCTGCAATTACAAACTCAACCATGATTCCTACACTCCTGAGTTTGCCGATTCCAGAGCGGCAACCCGATCCGCTAAATCATTGACCTGGTTCGTTAGCCCATTGACCAGCGCTATCACGTTGTTCAGTTGTGCCTGTGTCGCGGTTTGGCTTAGTTGAGCATTAACACTCACTAGCCCATCTAAAACTAACTGCACTGCTTGAGTTAAGACCGGATCAGAGGGAACAACGGTTAACTGAATCGGCTGGGACGGTTGAATCGAAATTTCATTAGACATCGGTAACACCTGGATCGACGAAAACCGTCCCCTTCAAAATGCGTTTATAGTCACCCGTTGGCAGCAACATCAACAGGTCATAAATCCAGCTTTGCCCGGTTGGGGGAACTGGAATCTTCTCAGTCTCAGCCGACCGCAAATAGACCCTAAACCGAGTTTGATCAGCCGTCTCCTCATAGATAGGAGTATCAAAGCGAAACGTTGCAACTACATCGCCGCCGTGGGACTTGCGGATCTCCCCCCGCAGCCGGGAGCCGATGACGTTGCCGGGATGTAAGACATCTATAGACCAAAAGCTATTAGCTTCAATCACCAATCATTGGTTAGGTTAAGAATTTGGGCAGGCATCAGTAAAAGACCTCTAATTTAAGATTCCAGACCTGCCCGGCAACACACGGGCCCGAGT
>JAAUQT010000026.1 GCA_012033495.1 Cyanobacteria bacterium RM1_2_2
CGCCTATTCCTGTTAATCGTCAGGGCGGGTTTCTGTCAGGGCAGGATTTCTATCAGGGCGGGTTTCTGTCAGGGCAGGTTTCCAAACCTGCCCCTACCGTGTTGATTAAACTGCCGCGAAGAACTCTTTCGACTTCACAGGATCAGGCGTCATCGTTGCTTCACCTGGCTTCCAGTTAGCAGGGCAAACCTCATCCGGGTGAGACTGCACATACTGGATCGCTTGCAGGGTGCGCAGAGTTTCATCGACGCTGCGCCCAAACGCCAAGTTGTTGATGGTGGCGTGTTGAATAACGCCCTCTTTGTCGATGATGAACAATCCGCGTAGCGCGATGCCTGCTTCCGGATCGAGCACGTTGTAAGCGGCGCTGATTTCCTTTTTGATGTCTGACACCAGCGGATAGCTCAGATCGCCGACACCACCAGACTTACGGTCGGTTTGCGTCCATGCCAGGTGAGAAAATTCACTGTCTACCGACACACCCAAAATCTCGGTGTTGGTGGTTTTGAAATCCTCATAGCGATCGCTAAAGGCAGTGATCTCAGTGGGACAAACAAAGGTAAAGTCGAGAGGGTAGAAAAACAAAACGACGTACTTACCGCGATAGTCGGAAAGCTTGATGGTTTTGAATTCCTGATCGTAGACAGCGGTTGCTGTGAAGTCAGGTGCAGGTTGACCAACCCGGAGACATCCTTCGGAACTGTAGGTCAGGGTCATGAATGAATCTCCTTAACTGAGTACGTCTACTTTGATCAGATACTTTGATTGGATTGCAATCAGTCCGCAGGAAGTTCAGCGGCACAGCGCTGATTTACGAACTGTTACGACTATATCATAGTCATAACGATTTTGAGTAGAGAGTGCTAGGGGCTGTGATCCATTCCAGCTAAAACCCTGATAATGGCAAGGCTACAGCCCTTAGCCTGTTTTTGGAGGCGGGCGCGATCAGGCTGATGCTGCCAGCGTTTGCCCCTTATTTGCCCACTCATGGATGACGCGCTCTAGAATCCGCCCGGCTGGATAGGCGAAAATCAGAATAAAATAAGCAATTCCCTTAGTTTGACCTGCTTTTTTAGAAGGCTAGAGGATAGCTCAGCATCGGGAGCGCATGGAGAATTTAGATACTAGAGAATGGCTGTTAACCAATGGACTGGGCAGTTTTGCCAGTGGAACCGTTTGTGATGCTCATACGCGCACCTATCACGGCTGGTTGTTTGCCGCTCTCGATCCTCCCGATCAGCGCACCCTCCTACTAGCGCGAATCGACGCCTCTCTTGAAGTGGGCGACCAACTGTTTGAACTGGGCGTTAATTTTTGGAAAAGTGGCACGACTGTCCCGCTGGGGCATCAGTGGCTGCGGTCTTTTGACGTGGAGCCTGTGCCCACCTGGACATGGGGACAATCTGAGTGGCAGTTCGCTCGACGCTTGTTAATGCCTTACGGTTGGCTGAAACCTAGCCTCGAAGCCTCTCCTTTTTGCAATCGTGTTCTGATCCAATACCGCTATATGGGGGCTGAAACGGCAGTGCTGAAGCTGCGTCCCCTGATTGCCGATCGAAACTTTCACTATCAGCAGCGCGCGCACCCTAATTTGCAGTTTGCTCAACTGATCGAACCCTCCGGCATTTTGCTCCAGGCAAAGCGCTCCGAATGGGTCGGCACTTCCTGGCAACTCAACTGGACGAGCGGCGACTATCATCCAGACGGCATGTGGTATTGGGGATATCGTTACCCCGAAGAAACGCAGCGCGGCTTAGCCGATACAGAAGACCTTTATAGCCCTGGCTACTTAATGGCGGTGTTGGCTCCTGGTACGACGTTGACGTTAGAAGCGCGGGTGCGCTGTGCTGAACCTGTCCCGACGGACTCTTTAGATCACCAAACGTTTGATCAAGCCCTTGCCGCAGAACAGCAGCGGTTGCAGCAGGCGTTTTCGATTGGCACAGGATCACGCGAATTAGGATTTCGTGGATTAGGATCACGTGGATCAGGAGGCGAACCAACAATACCTGAATCAATACCTGAATCAATACCTGAACCGGTCGCAAAGCCTACCCGAAATTTACAAACCCTATTTCTCAGGCAACTACTGCTGCGAGCAGGCGATCAGTTTATTGCCTACCGCTCCTCTACTCAAGGCCCCACCGTAATTGCAGGCTATCCTTGGTTTAACGACTGGGGGCGAGATACGCTAATCGCTTTGCCGGGTTTAACCTTAGCAACGCGCCAGTTTAACTTAGCCAAAGGGTTGCTGAAAACGTTTGGGCAATATTGCCAGCAAGGGCTGATTCCCAACGCTTTTCCCGATGCCGGAGCCAAGCCGTTTTATAACAGCATTGATGCGGCGCTCTGGTGGATTGAAACCCTCGGACTGTATCTGGAAGCTAGCCAAGATTGGGACTTTTTGCTTGAACAATATCCGATCGTGTGGCGCATCTACAAAGGGCTGATGGCAGGAACGCTTTACAGCATTCGAGTCGATGCCTTCGATGGTTTGGTGACGTGGGATGCCCCCAATGTTGCCCTGACTTGGATGGATGCAGTCGTGGCAGAAGAACCCGTAACCCCCAGACGCGGCAAGCCTGTTGAGATCAATGCGCTTTGGTATTCGGCGTTGTGTTGGGCGGCGCAGTGGGCCGATCGGTTGCAGCGCGAAGGTCAGCTAGATAAAGAAACTCCCAGTTTAAGCAATCAATCTCGGCGCTATGCAGAGCAGGCAGAGCAGGTGAAAGCATCGCTGCAAAAGTTCTGGAATCCAGCGCAGGGCTACCTTTACGATGTGATCCAGCCTGACGATTACCCCGATCGCACGATCCGCCCTAACGCTGTGATTGCCCTTTCGCTCAAGCACTGTGGCTTTACGGATGCGATTGGACAAGCTGCGCTGCAAGTGGCTCGTGAGCGGTTGTTGACTCCTTATGGCTTGCGCTCCCTCGATCCGGCTGATCCGCAATACATGGGTCGATATCAGGGCGGCATTTGGCAGCGCGATCGGGCTTACCATCAGGGCACAGTTTGGACATGGTTGCTCGGCCCCTTTATTCGGGCGTGGCAGCGATTTTATCCCACCAAACCAATCCCATTTGAGTGGCAGCCTTTGTTCGATCATCTGCAAAATCAAGCTTGTTTAGGATCGATCTCAGAAATGTTTGACGGAGATGCGCCGCATGAACCAAAAGGGGCTGTAGCCCAAGCTTGGTCAGTTGCGGAAGTGATTCGGCATAGCCCGATTTTTCTAGAGGACTAGCTGGCAGCCTTGCTTCAACTAATACCCGCATCTATTCTTCCAATCTAATAAAGCGGTGCATTTTATGGGTTAGTTCAACACGGATATGTTTTGATTGAAGATAGTCATTTGTCTGGCGAATCCTGTTCGGCTAAATACCTATGAATGAAGCTCTTCTCAGCAATCGAGACTATACGGTGATCATCGCTAAAACTGCGAGCGAGCGATCCATTAATCCACCCAGATTTACCGAGCGCTGGACAGTTGCCGAATCTGCGGTCATGACACTGATCCAAAAATGTCAGGACTTTGATCCAGATGGCATTACGCTTTACGTCTCTTGCCGTTCGCCCGAAGAAACCTGCATGTTCAAAAAATATGAGCATGTCAAAGCAGTTGAGCTAGCTCAGATTGTGCAAGCTGGATACCCACCGGAGCAAGTCGATTTGCAAACGGTGCTAGAGGATGCAATAGAAAGTTATTTCAATCGCAAAGCGGCTCAGCAAACGAAGCCAAACGGCGAACTGATTGTGGTATTGCTGGATGGAGAACCGAGCGATCGGATGGCGGTTGCCAAGTTAATCAAAAATACAACGCATCAGTTAAGTTCAGATCAAGAGCTTAGAATCAATTTTGTCCAAATTGGAGATGACGGCATCGCCCATGGTTTCTTGAGCGCCTTAGATGAAAATCTGCAATCAGCAGGCGCTAAATTTGACATTGTTTCTACCAAATTTTTAGCAGAAATTCAGCCAAATTCTTTAACAGAGTTTTTGCTCGAAACCCTGCATGGATAAATTGAGTATCAAGGCAAAAAACAGAGGTTACGCTAGGCAACCTCTGCAATGAACTCAGGAGAATTTAACTTCAGTGAGAAGACTTAGAACAGCGAGACAGGAGCATCACCAACCGTGAAGTCGCTTGCACCTAAAGCAGGTTTATTGGCAAAGGTTGCAATTCGCACTTGAGCCGCGCCGCCTTTACCATCGGCATCGTAGAACAACGCCCCGTTCTTTGAGTTGTAGATCAACCGATCGTTTTTGTCTTGCGCTTTTCTGCCGAGCACAAACTGCTTCTGCTTGACGCTGCCTGCTTTTAGCTTGCTAAACCCACTAGAAACCAGGAGAATTTTATCTTGGTCTTGCTGAGAGAAGTCAAGAATGCGGTCAACCCGATCGGTGGGAGCAGTGAAGACAAACTTATCGGCTCCTGTGCCGCCTTTCAGCGTATCTCGTCCTTTTGCACCAATCAGGATGTCGTTTCCGGCTCCGCCATCCAGCGTATTTACGCCAGCATTCCCTAGTAGGATATTATCAAGTGCGTTTCCAGTTGCGTTGAGGTTTTCAGTTCCGGTTAGTCCCAGATGCTCAACATTATCTGATAGCGTGTAGCTGACCGACGCTGCAATGATATCAATTCCTTCGTTTACGCCTTCGATAACTTGATCACCCGCATCATTAACAATGTAGATGTCGTTGCCCAATCCACCGATGAGCGTGTCGTTTCCTTCCTTACCGTTTAAGATGTTACTTCCTGCATTGCCTTTAATTGTGTTATCAAGCGTGTTGCCTGTACCGCTAAGATTTTCTATTCCAGTTAGAGTTAGGTTTTCGAGATTATCACCAAGCGTATAGCTAATCGCAGCGTTGACTGTATCTAGTCCTGCATTTGAGGCTTCAACGATTGTGTCGCTGGTATCGCTGATCACATAGGTATCGTTGCCTAAACCGCCGATTAGCTGATCGGTGCCGATGCCACCATCTAGGATGTTATTTCCTGAATTGCCAGTTAAGGTGTTGTCGAGTGCATTACCAGTAGCGTCAATGTTAGCTGTTCCCGTTAGGGTGAGGTTTTCTACATGGCCACTTAATGTATAGCTAATCGAAGCATTGACCGTATCAATTCCTTCGTTTTCTTTTTCAACAATTATATCTCCTGCATCGATAATGTAAGTATCATTACCCAGACCACCAATTAGTGTATCCTTGCCCGCTTTGCCGTCGAGAATGTTATCGCCTGCGTTACCTGTCAGGATGTTATCTAATTCATTGCCTGTTGCGTCAATGTTTGCTGTTCCTAGTAGTGTGAGATTCTCTAAGTTAGCACTTAATGTATAGCTAACCGAAGCATTTACAAGATCAATTCCATTGTCAGCGAACTCAGTGACTTCATCAAGAATGCTGTCAACAAAATAGGTGTCTTTACCATTGCTGCCGCTCATTCTATCGTTGCCAATACCACCATCAAGGATGTCATCGCCAGAGCCGCCTTCTAAAGCATCATTACCACTGCGCCCATATACTGAATCGTTACCATCATTGCCTGCTAAACCGTTATCCTGGTCGTTTCCATAGATTGTGTTATCCAGTTCATTGCCAACTCCACCGAGAGCGGTTCCAATGAGTGCCAGGTTTTCAACATTTGGAGCAGAAAACAGTGAGAAGCTGACACTAGCATGGATAGCGTCGTTCCCTTGATTCAGGTTTTCAAAGACTTTATCGCTGAGGTTATCTACAATAAACACATCATCGCCGAGTCCCCCAAACATTTGATCGGCTCCTGTACCACCGTCAATTAGGTCATTGCCGCCGAGACCAAAAAGAAAATCATTACCGCCATTGCCATTGATACTATCATTCTCGTTTGTGCCTACGAGAACGTTAGGAAGGTCGTTGCCGTTGAAAATAGCCATTGTGAATCTCCGTGTGAATCAGGTTTGTATGAGAAATTGAACTTGCTGTGAATCGATTGAAAGTTAAAGTGACTAATTTTATGAAGCTCAGTCAGGAGGTGCTCGTAGGAGCTTCGGATTGCCCAAGACGGCAGCTAGGCGCTGAGCAGGGAGTTGATTTTGCTGAGTGCAGTAAGTGACTGGCATCTTGAGTTCTCCTGGTTTCAAACTAATGCGGGTGGCGGGTTTCGGGTGTTTTCCTTGTCCCTTTCGCCTGACTCCTTTAATGTATTCGGTTATCCCAATCGGCGCGATGCCTAAAAGTTGAGGAAAGTTATGGGGATAATTAAGAACTGTGGAATCTTGGTTTCGGCAAATCCAAAAACCAAAAAACAGAGGCTTACAACGGTAAACCTCTGCGGAGTTGAACTCAGGAGAACGGATGCACCAGACTCATAAACCAGAGTCAGTCAGAGGACGCTACCTGTCCTTCTAAAATGGACTCAACACAGGGGCAGCGGCGATAGGAGAGGCCACAATTTGGAAGTCATTTGCCCCCAATCCGGGCTTGTTGTCTAGAGTCGCAATCTTGACTTGCGCTGCACCACCTCGACCGTCGGCATCGTAGAACAAGCTGCCGCTCCTTCTGTGATAGACCAATCGATCGTCGCCATCTTTTGCTCTTCTGCCCAAGGTAAACTGGCTAGCTTGGAAGTTGTTGGGATTGAGTCCCGTGAAGCCCTGCGTCACCAGAACAATTTTGTCACCTTCTTGTCTGGAGAAATCGGAGATCTGATCGACTCCATCGGTGGGGTGCAACAAAGGCAAATTTATCGGCTCCTGCACCACCTTTGAGCGTATCTCGCCCAGCCGCGCCCAGCAAAATATCATTTCCAGCAGCCCCGTCTAGAGTATTCACGCCAGCGTTTCCGACGATGACGTTATCGCTAGCGTTACCTGTGCCGTTAAAGTTTCCGGATTCTGTGAGAACCAGATGCTCAATGTTGTCTGACAATGTGTAGCTAACCGATGCAAATATCACATCTTTGCCTTCATTGATGCTTTCAATCACTTGATCGCCTGCGTCATTGACAATATAAACATCATTGCCCAACCCACCAATCAGCGTATCGTTACCTTCTTTGCCATTCAGAATGTTATTAGAAGCATTCCCGCGCAACGTGTTATTTAGAGCGTTGCCTGTGCCGTCTATGGCAGTGTCGCCTGTCAAAGTTAGGTTTTCGACATTTTCGCCGAGTGTGTAAGTGACTGAAGCATTAACCGTATCGATTCCGCCGTCCGCTTCTTCTACGATTGTGTCAGTCAGGTTGTTGACGAGGTAAGTATCATCACCCAATCCGCCAATTAGGGTATCGTTGCCGCCTTTGCCGTCTAGAATGTCGTTGCCGATGTTGCCATTCAGAACGTTATCGAGATCATTACCAGAAATGACATCATTGCCGCGACTGCCAATCAGGTTTTCGATACTAACCAGCGTGTCTGTGAGAGGCGAGTTGCTTGGAAAACCGACGGCTCCGGTTTGCAAATCTGCGGTGATGCCGCCTGTGAAGAAGTCATAGGTGGTGGTGTCGTTGCCCGCACCGCCATCTAGTAAATCGAAGCCGAAACCGCCATCTAACACATCGTTGCCGTCGCCACCGTAGAGCGCATCATTGCCGTCGCCGCCTAAAATCGTATCGTCGCCCAGTCCACCAGAAAGGACGTTGTTTTGAATGTTGCCGGTAATCACATCGTTGCCGCGACTGCCAATCAGGTTTTCGATGCTGATCAGCGTGTCGGTGAGCGTCGAGTTGCCGGGAAAGCCAACCACTCCGGTATGTAGATTTGCATTGATGCCGCCTGAGAAAAAGTCGTAAGTCGTGGTGTCGCTGCCGACGCCGCCATTCAGGATGTCAAAGCCAAACCGACCGTCGAGCAGGTCATTTCCTGCGCCACCGAAGAGAGAATCATCGGCATCGGTTCCAATCAAAATGTCGTCGCCAGGAGTGCCAAATAGATTAGCCATGGTTGTTTCCTTGTATATGTCTAGAATGTTTGGAGGATGATTTGTGAACAAACTAAGTTGTTCAACTAAATCTGTCTGTGGCGATCGAGAGACAAAAATTAGAGCCTACTGAAATGGAATGCTGGAAATAGACTGAATGAGTTGATCACAGCAGTCTAACGCATTGGTAAATGCATGGGTAAACCTGATCTGAGTTGCTTCAAGACTGGCTGAAAGCTGCTTTTAGGGCGCTCTCTTGTTCTTCCGCCTGACTTTTCTAATCTACTCGGCAGAATTTAAACCGACGATAACTAAAAATTGAGGAAAGTTATGGAGCGAGTTAAGGTAAAACGCTGAGTGAGGAGTCATGAAACGGGTAATGAGTGCTCACATCTCAACAGCCCCCAGCACTTTCATCGCTGCTTTTTGCGCCTCTGTTAAGCCTGTTACGCCGGTAATATTGGTGTTTTGATACGGGCGATTGGGCGTGAGGGTATGCAGACACTCTCCAGAGTCAAGCTGCCAAATCTGAATCGTGCCGCCGTGAGTGCCTGTTGCTAGCTGGTGCGTTTCTGCAACCGGATTAAACGCAATCGACGAGCGCACCGATTGATTCAAAACCGCAAGCGTTCGCAAACAAGTTCCCGTCTGCACCTCCCACAGTCGCACCGTTTGATCGAGGCTGCCGCTGGCGATTAGCGTCCCGTCTGGGCTAAATGCCACTGCCCAAACGTTATTTTGATGTCCGTTTAGAATCCGCACGCAGTCGCCTGTTTCAACTGACCACAGCCGCACTGCTTCGTCGCCACTGCCGCTGACCAACATCTGTCCATCGGGGCTGAAGGCAATCGACTGTACTTGTCCCGTATGCCCTTGCAGCACTTGCACACAGTTACCCGTTGTTGCCTGCCAAATCCGAATGGTTTGATCATCGCTGCTGCTAACCAGAGATTTTCCATCCGGGCTAAAGCGAACCGCCCAAATCCAGCTTGTGTGTCCCGACAGAGTTTTGAGTAATTGCCCCGTTTTCACCGACCAGAGGCGAATTGTCCGGTCGTCTCCGGCACTCGCAATCTGCGTTCCATCCGGGCTAAACACCGCCGACTGCACCCAGTTTGTATGCCCTCGCAACACCTGAAGACACTGCCCCGTTTTCAGTGACCAAATCCGCACGGTTTGATCGACACTCGTGCTGACCAACTGCTGCCCTAGCGGGTGAAATGCCACCGAAGTCACCCAACCTGCGTGCCCTTGCAGGGTTTGATAGCGGCTGCGGTTCACATCCCAAAATCGAATCGTTTGATCGGTGCTGCCGCTCGCAATGCTTTGCCCATCTGGACTGTAGGCAATCGAGAAAATTGAGTTAGTGTATCCTTTAATGGTTTTGAGGCAACGTCCGGTTTGGGCGCTCCAAAATCGCACGGTTTGGTCGGCACTGCCGCTGGCAATGGTTTCGCCATCTGCATTGAACGCTACCGAGAATATTGAGTTGGTATGTCCGCTAAAAACCTTTAGACATTCGCCCGATGCCACCTGCCAGAGCCGTAGGGTTTGATCATCGCTGCTGCTTACCAGCGTTTTGCCATCTGGACTGAAGGCCACCGAACGTACCCGATCGCGGTGGTCGTTTAAGCGACGCAACCATTCTCCTGTATTGGCTTGCCAGAGGTTGATCGTCCCGTCGGCACTGCCGCTGGCTAGCCACTGCCCGTCCGCACTGAAGGCAACTGACCAGACGCGATTGGTGTGTTGGTTGAGGACGGCGCGCACCTGTCCGGTCTCACAGTTCCAAAGTCGAATCATGCCGTCGGCACTGCCGCTGACCAGCATGGAATCGGTGGGGCTAAAAGCCAGCGAAAGAATGCGTCCGGTGTGGGGGAATTCCTGCTGCAATTTGCCTGTTTCCACCTCCCACATGCGAATCAGGGATTCGTCACCCCCACTTGCCAACCATTTGCCATTGGCACTAAACGCTACTGCCCAAATCGCGCTTTGATGCCCGCGTAAAACCTGCAAACATTCGCCCGTGCGAATATCCCACAACCGGATCGTTTTGTCGCTGCTGCAACTGGCCAAAGTTTGCCCATCTGGACTGAACGCAATCGCCCACACCCAACCCAAATGCCCTTCCAGATTCAGCAGGAGCTTGGTGTCTGCCCTCTGCCAGAGCCGTAGCCCGCCTTCTGCATCTCCGGTCGCAAACAAAGTTCCGTTTGTATTAAACGAAATTGTGAATACAATGCCTAGGGTTTCGGTGAATAGGGACTGACTGAGATCAGAATAAGATAAGTTAACGTTTTGTAGAACTGTGTTTAGAAAATCTGCTTGCCAAATGACCAGGCGAGAAAGATCACAATCTTGTAATTGAGTTTGATTTTGAAAAAGTAGATTTAACAGATTGCCACCTGCATAACCGATTTCAGATCTGGGTTTGCTGCTGAGTGTCAGGAGAGAATGAATCAGTATGTTTTCTAGAGATGATTCTGGATGGGCTAACTGTAATCGTTCGAGGATGGGTTTAAGAATGAACCGAATTTGTGTTTCTCGAATGTAATCTTTGGACTGAGCCTTCAGCAGCGCATGGCTTTTACACAAAAGGCGCGGCTGCCCTGCCAACTGGCTAGCTTGAAATCCTGCCTGAATTTCTGCGGCTACCTGCTCAACTAAGCCATCAGTGATATACTCCATCACCACAGGCTGAAGCGAAAATAGCGTTCCTGTTTTTTCAATTAGCGAGCGGTTTTCCAACGTTTCTAAAACTTCGATCAGCGTTTGGGGCGGCAGGGGCGGAAAAATGTCTGCCCGCAGTTGGTTAAAAGAGATCGGCTCTCGGTTGATGGCGAGCCAATACAGGACGGTTTTTTCTGCTGCTGACAGGCGTTCAAACTGTTGCTCAAGCAGGTTGCGAATGGTGCCAAAAACTAAGGTTTCCTGTTGCAGAAAGTCGGCGATGCTGCCATTGAAGAGGGTCTGAATTGTGGTAGAAATCATCTTCAGAGCCAGCGGATTTCCCGAATAGCCTTTAATCAACTGCTGCCATTCTGCTTCAGAGGCTTGGAACGTGCCCTTAAGCTGCAAGAGTTGCTGCCCTGCAACCATCGGCAATCCTTGTAAAGCTAGGGTTCGCACAGGCAGCGTTGCGCCTTCTAAAAGCGCGACTTCATGGGGCTTTTCGCGGCTGGTCATCACTAAACAGCTTTGGTGCATCGTTTCGCCAATTTGCCGAAATAGCTCGCCGTAGGCTTCATTGCCGCTGCGATATGCCAAGCTGTCGTTCGCATCGCGGGATTGCAAAATGGTTTCAATGTTATCGAGAATAATCAGGCAGCGATGGGAGCGCAAATTGTTTAACAATTGCCCAATCTTGCCTTCTACGGTTTCTGGATAATTGACCTGCTGTTGGTTAGAGAGAAAATGCAGCAAGTCCGTCAGCAAATCTTGAATTGGGGGGGCATTACGCAGCGATCGCCAAATCACAAACTGGAAGGCATCGGTTTTAGTGGAGGGCGGTTCAATCAACTGCTGTGCCAGCTTCACCGACAGCGAAGATTTGCCCATGCCACCCATCCCTAACACCGCCACCAAACGGCAGCGATCTTGCACAATCCAGTTTTGGATCTGGGTCAGTTCGGCTTGGCGACCGTAAAACAAACTTACATCTGCGGCGCTGCTCCAGTCGAGGCGGGGAGTTGTCAGCAGTGGCGGCTGGGAGGGCGGCAGGCTTGGGGGTGGCGGTTCAGCGGGTTCGGGTAAGCTGGCGGCAGCCGCTTGGTAGCGCCGTTCGATTGCCGTCCGGAAGCTAGTTTTATTGACTTTCTCTCCCAACACTTCAGAGAGCAGCTTCCACAGCTTTGGGCCAACGTCGTGCTTTAGGTAGGTCGCCGAGTAGCCATACTGATCGGCAATTTGGTCATAGCTTTGACGCTGCATCGACCAAGATGAGCGCAGCATGGCTTGCTGAAGATCGCTTAAATGGGTTCCCACTTTGGCAAACACCAAAGCGTCAGTGAAAGCGAGGGCGGTTTCAATGTCCATTTTCAGATTCTATCGATAGATCATACCGATTCGCGATTTGCTGAAGCTACCAGTACAATGACGCTATTGGTGAAGATTCTACAGGCTATTGTTTGCATCAGGAGCATGAGTTTTTCTCAGTGTATCCTTCAAATAAGTTGTACTTTTCTCTTCACCTTGATCAGCCCCCCTGTTGAACTGCTATGCAACAGCCTACAGCCTCCCTTTGGAAAGGAATTTTTCGATTTGTTCTCAAACGGATCATCCTTGTACTGACCCTGATGTTTTGCATTGGGTTGGGCATTGCGCTAGCAAATATGCGCAGTCTTTCGTCTAACCTGATTGAATCTCAAGCGCGTCAAAGCGCCGAACTGTACATCCAAACTTTAAATCAGGCGATTGACCTTTACAGCTTTGCTGCTGTCGATCGGGCCAAAACGGTGGAAGGCGTGGAAGTGACTCACGCTTATCTAAGTGACGACGGGGCGATTCCGTTACCCTCTACGTTTGCGATTGAGCTAAGCGACCGGCTTAGTGAGCAAAACTCAGATATGGCAACGTTTCGGTTCTACAGTGACTATCCTTTCCCGTGGCGAAAAGACGGCGGGCCCAAGGATGCTTTTGAATCGGAAGCCCTGAAACATCTGCGAGACAACCCTAGACGACCATTCTTTTGGACAGAGCGAGACCGCGACCATGTGGTCTTCCGTTATGGAGAAGCCAGCATCATGAAGCCAAGCTGCGTCGCCTGCCATAATACCCACCCTCAAAGTCCTTACAAAAACTGGGAAGTGGGCGATGTGGCGGGCGTTTGGGAGGTCAACCAGCCTTTAGACAGTTTGGTTGGGAAAGTGAATGCTCACTTGCGCGGCACATTTGCGATGCTGGGCGGCATTTCGGGGCTGGGCATTGTCGGGCTAACGCTGGTGATTGGCAAACTGCGGCAAACGGCAAAGCAGCTAGAATGGCGAGTGCAAGAACGCACGGCAGATTTAGCTCAAGTCAACGTAGATTTAGAAAACCGTAATCAGTTGATTCGGCAAGTGTTTGGGCGCTACCTGAGCAATGATGTGGTGTCCAATTTACTAGAAAGCCCCAGTCGGCTAGAGCTAGGCGGTGATCGGCGCAACGTCACCATTCTCACCTCAGACCTGCGGGGCTTCACGGCGCTCTCAGAACGGCTCCAGCCTGAAGACGTGATCCAAATTTTGAACCTGTACCTAGAGCGGATGTCGGAGGTGATCAACCGCTATCAGGGCACGATCGACGAGTTTATGGGAGACGGAATTTTGGTGCTGTTTGGGCCCAACCCAACGCTTAGATGATGCCCTGCGAGCCTGTGCCTGTGCCTGTGCGATGCAGTTGGCCATGGGCGGCGTTAACGAACAAATGCAGCAAATGAATCTACCTCGCCTCGCCATGGGCATTGGCATTCATACGGGCGAAGTGGTAGTCGGCAACATTGGCTCAGAGCAGCGCACCAAGTACGGCATTGTTGGCAGCCCGGTCAACCTCACCTACCGGATCGAGTCCTACACAAAAGGCGGGCAAATCCTGATTTCCGAAGCCACATTGCAGGCGGCGGGAGCAAGCGTCAAAACCCAAGGGCAACGGCAAGTCCATCCTAAAGGAGCGCAACAGCCCATCACCGTCTACGATGTCAGCGGGGTTGGCGGGTCATATAGCCTCTACCTTCCTCATGACGAGGAGCGCTTTTTCCAGTGGCTCGCCCCATTCCGCTGCAATTTACCCTTGTTGAAGGAAAACAGGTCAGCCAGAGTGGGTTCAAAGGTCGGTTGGTGCAGCTTTCCGAACAGGGAGCCGAAATTCAAGTTGCCGAAGCCAAAGCGTTGCCACCCGAACTCACAAACCTGAAGCTGAATTTGCTGCTGGCAGTTCGATCCGCAAACGGATCAGCCAACTCGCCTGTCAAGCCATCTGTAAACCGATCAACCCATCAACCAACCAACCAACTGCCTCAGCTTAGCGATGATCTGTATGCCAAAGTGCTCGACAGGCAGCCTGCCCAGAACCGCTTCCGAGTCCAATTTACGACCGTGCCACCCTCTCTGCAAGATAAATTGGATGCGCTGTATCGGGCGGGGGTGTCGGCTGTTGAACCAGCGATGAAGGGGCAGGTTTAGCGAGGGATGGTTTGGTTTCAGGGATAGGTTGATTACAAAACCTACCCGTACAATGATCCAAGTGTTTAGCGAGGGATGGTTTGGTTTCAGGGATAGGTTGATTACAAAACCTGCCCGTACAGGATATTGAGTTTCTGCCTCCTCCCTATCCAACCTGCTGCCGAGCCTGCTTCACCATTGTAATCAGCGTTTGGTGAGCGTCCTCAGCGTCTTTGAGTTGGTGGTCGAAAGTGATTCTCACTGGTGTTGCAGAATCATGATCTCGGACATCCAGATCCATTCCTTGTTCATCAATCTTGAGCATTGCGGCTGATGTGGCGTTTTCTGTATTTGCAAATGCTTTGGCATACAGCAAGATTGCATCTGCATGGTCTTCGTTCATGTGCTTGCAGATGCGAGCGCTAATTTCTGGAGTGAAGATTTCTGACATAGCTCTAGATTCTAGTGGTGAAGAAAGAACATTCCTAGCCGAAATAAGCTAGTTGCAATAAATGCGAGCAGCACAAAAGTAATGGTTACATTAATGACATCCCCAATCTTTTTCATTCCAGCTTCAATTCAGATTTACAATATTCTCACTCTACCATTTTGATGAACTGCAAACTCAGGCGGCTCTTGACATGGCTGCTTTGTCTCTAAAGCGGCTGGCTCAAGTCTTCTGTAAATTTTTGCAGGTTGGTGGGCCGACTAAGTGCCGAGTAAACAGACACAGCAACTGCCATCTTGGTTAGGGTAACGAAGATAGGGGTGCAGCCCTCACACCTCCAGATGTTCTAAACTTTTTGACTAGCGCCATCAACACTGTAAAGGTGCTGAAATTTCTATGGTTACTCTGCCGAAAGAAACGAGGCTGGCAATTTTGATTGATGCCGAAAACATGAGTGCTGCTTGGGTCGGACCTGTGCTGGGGCGCTTGCAATCTCCTAAAGTGCTAACCCTGAAACGAGCCTACGGCGATTGGTCTAAAGCGCAACTTAACGGCTGGAAGCCTGTTTTGTCTGAGTATGGGATTCATCCGGTTCATGCGCCTACTTACGTGGCGGGCAAAAATTCGGCAGATATGATGCTGACTATCGACGCAATCACTTTGCTGCATCAACAAATTACCTGGTTTTGCATTGTGAGCAACGATAGTGATTTTACTCCGCTCGTCCACCACCTTACCGGAGCCGGTGCAAAAGTCGTTGGTTTTGGCTCCCACCAAGTTTCCCAAGCCTTTGCAAAGGCTTGCCACAAATTCGTTTATCTCAAACCCTTGGCTAAACTCCAGCCAGCGGCTTTACAGGGTGGAGGTGGGGCAGGTGACGGAGCAGTTGTTGAGCCGATAGAGCCAATATTATCGAGAGCAGAACTATTGCAATGGCTGAAAAAAGTCTACATTTCCTTTGCTGTACCAGACACCTGGATTGACTTAGGGCGTTTTGGTAGTGAACTGCGGAAACAATATCCTGGTTTTGATCACAAACTGTTTGGTTATTCAGCACTCGGCAAGCTGATTGCCATCGAAGGCGGGCATTTGTTTGAGTTAAGGCGCAGACCAATTGATCCAACTCACCCCCAGCATCTCATCCTACAAATTCGGCTCCGTCAATCTGTTGCTTTCAGTAGTTCAACGCATCCCCCAAATTCGTAGTTCAGAAAAGGTGGGTTTCGGCAGCAATCAACACTCTGCTCTCACCGAGCGTTCAGTGGGTTGAGCACGTTCAGTGGGTTGAGCGCAGTCGAAACCCACCCAACTGAAAAAATCGTCCAACCTTTGGTTCGGGTTGAACGATTGAGCGAATGCAACGTCTAACTTGATATCAGGAGCTTTGCTTTAGCGCACAAAGTTGACCAACTCTTTGGGAGAGGCAAGCAAATCAATGGCAACAAAGAAAATTTTGTCTTGAGCGTCAAGTAAAAACCGCCAAGCAATGTTCATGCCCACATTGGCTCCAAACCAAGGGGTTTGCACCTTGCCGGTCACTTTCACCTGGGTAAACCCATCCTCGGCGGGTTCAACAACACCCCGCTCTGGAATTAGCTTGAGGTTTTGGCATTCTTCGCGCAGATAGCGCATCACATTCTCTCGACCCACAATGGGACGCTGGAACGGTGGCTGAAGCGCACCACTGTCGGCAAACAACTCGATCACCGCATCAAAATCGTTGGCGTTCATGTTGTTGATGTAGCTCAAAACAGTGGGGTTAGTGACGCCTTCGATAGTAACTTGAGTGCGTTGGGCCATGGCTTTAGGAGGAGCAACTGGCTCAGAAACGGGCGTGTAGGTTCCCATTTTGGCAGCATCGTATCCCATATCGACAACAGCATTGCGGAGAACCGTAATTTGCTGTCCGGGATCTAACTCCCGAATCGATTGCAGCACTGCTGAAGCGTTGGCAGATAGCTTGTACCCCTCTGGAATTGGAGCGACCAACCCTTGCTCCATCCACCGCCCTAGCTCATACCAAAAACCCAGCTTGATGTTGGGCGTAAAAGTTCCGTAAGTCCGACAAATAGGCGTGTCAGCCCGATTTGTAAGATCGCACATCACTTGGGTTTGCTCAAGGGGAGACATTCCTTTGATTTGATTCAGTAACCCCTCAGCAAGAATCATGCTTGCTGCGCCCGGTGCAGCTACCGTAATCGTTGTTCCCATCTCTGTGTAAGCAAACCAGATCAAAGCAAGCTGATCTTCAGCATTGAGTTGATTAAATCTGGCAATCGTTGCTGGAACAGCGTCAGCAGCGAGAGTGTTAGGGAATATACCACGAGCAGACTCAATTGTAAATGGCATAACATCCACCTTGTCAGATTTGCAATCAGCAAAACCCTGCCCCAAGAAGCGACAAACTCGATGGGAACAGCGCCTTGCTCAATATTTTTAATCTATTACGAAACTTATCAAAAGTAAACAAATATTTACACATCATTCAAGAGATATTGAATGATGTTGATGGAGATAGCTCTATGGCTATGCTAATTGAGATGACGAATCTACAAGATGTTGACACTATAAGCTAAGGAGTGCCAATAAAATTCAATTTATACATGAAAGTTATCAAAGATATTTAGTTTTTATATAGATTAAAGAATCGGTAAATTTTCCCTTAAAACTGATGAAGACTGGGAAAAAAAGCATTGAAGAATGTTGTTTCTGTTTGCTTCGGAATTAGTATGTGCTATGCGGGGACTTATTCAACGAGTGAACAAGTGAGTAAGGAACAGTAAGGAGATAGGCGTTACTTCCGCTGTAAGGCGTATGAAAACCATTGGGGCTGTCTGGGAATAAAGTCTGAAGCGAAGGTCTGAAGCGAAGGTCTGAAGTAAAAGTCTGAGCAAAATTATGTTTGAGCAAAATAACGGTCGCTCCATATTCTCCATCTTTCTGCGCGCGCTCAGTGGGTTTTACTGAAGGGAATTCAGTTGCTCCAATTGAGGCAAGTGCTTCAACCGGCGGCTGCGGTTAGAATTCCAGGTGGTTTAACTCCGCCGTGAGCCTTGTTTCGTCTCCTCAAACGCTTCATCCAGAGGGGAGAGACAGGTGATGATGCGTCTATTTGTCAATAGGAAGTCAATTGTGGAAGACTAGGGGCTGTGATCCATTCCAGCTAAAACCCTGACGATGGCCAGGCGACGGCCCCTAGCCTGTTTTGGGGAACGGGCGCGATCCGGCTGATGCGATCAGCGTTTGACCCTAACTGGATAACGTGCCCTAAGCTCTCTCTGAGAACCTGTGTGAAAAGGCTAGCTGTTGGTTGCACCGTTGAAATCTCCCTAAATTTTTCTTACAAAAGAGGGGCTTCAAACCGCTTTAGGATGTGCTTTGCACACGCTCCGCGAATGGTTTCCCTCTTACAAAAGTCCACCGTGTATCCATAGGACAAACCGGGTACGGGTCAAGGCTTTTCAGTTCCCCAAATCCCAATTCTGGAGGACTTCGAGAAAAAACGGCTCCGAAAGTTCCGTAAACTTGGGGAATTTAGAGACGGTTTGTAAATCCATGTTGCGATTCCCCTAAATCTCCGTGTCCTGCGGGAAGCCGCTGTACATCCAGAGCAAGGGGGACTTCAGACATTGGGCTTGGTTCCCTCCTTTTGAAGGCTACCGTGTACCCACCCGTTGCGATTCGCTTCGTTGCAGATTTCGCCCCCCAAATCCCCCATTCTAGGGGACTTCTCCAAGCCGATTTAGGGGGCTGAGAGGAGTTGTGGTACACCGTAGCCTTTTGAAGGAGGGTTGGAGAGGATCGAGTCACAGAGCAATGTCTGGCACCTTTTTGTTCATTTACAATTTGTTCATTTACAAACAGTCTCTTAATCAACTGGTTTGAGTTATCCAATGTTGATGTATTTGGAGATTTCAGCGCTTAAGTTCCCCCCCACTCAATGCTCCAAAATCGCTAATCAACAGAGTTAGAAACAGAGTTGGAAAGTCTATTGTGTTGAGATTGGAAGTAGCAGATATTTCGACAGAGGCTAATTGCTTCAAAAACTGATGCTGAATTGTGCAGTAGACTAGATTTTCTGTCGGTTGTGGTTCCCGTTACCTAGAACGCTTCAAATCATCGCTCAGTAGAAACACTACTTCACCCCGTCCTCTCTTTAGCGCGTAAAGTTTCTCGTGGTCAAATGGAAACTTTACCTAAGTGAATCGTTTCAATTTCAAACGTCAGCTTAAAAACAAAACATGATTGATCTGGATGAACAAAAATGTTATTCAACTCCTATGCTTTTATCTTTGGGTTTCTGCCCATCACGCTGCTCCTTTTCTTTGCAATTAGTCAATTATCCTCGTACAAGTGGGCAAAGCTTTGGCTGATTGTCGCCTCTATCTTTTTCTATGGCTATTGGAATGTTGCCTATCTGCCCTTGCTGCTGCTTTCCATCGCAGTGAATTACTATCTAGGTAAAACAATTAGCGAAGTTGAACCAAAGTCTAAGCTAGCAGGTTTTCTGCTGTTGTTGGGATTATGCACGAACTTAGGGCTAATTTCCTACTATAAATATGCTGGCTTTTTGTTGCTTCAGCAAATCATTTATTAGGCTTAAATTTTGCAATTCCAGTCATCGTTTTGCCGTTGGGAATCTCCTTCTATACCTTCACTCAGATTGCTTATCTGGTTGATTCTTATAGAGGAGAAACTGAAGAGTATGATTTCCCAACCTATACGCTGTTTATCTCATTTTTTCCACAGCTAATTGCAGGGCCATTGTTGCTCCACAATGAGCTAATTCCTCAGTTTCAAAAAGCACGAAGCTTTGCGTTAATACCAGAAAATCTGGTCAGAGGGTTAGCTTGGTTTTGCTTAGGATTAGCTAAAAAGTTACTCATTGCTGATACGGTTTCTGTTTTGGTTGCGCCTGTTTTTGATCATGCTAGTCAGGTGAGCTTGCTTGAAGCTTGGCTTGGTAGTTTGAGCTACACCTTGCAGCTATATTTTGACTTCTCTGGCTATTCAGATATGGCAATTGGTCTGGCATTGATGATGAACATTCAACTGCCAATCAATTTTGACTCTCCTTACAAAGCGACATCCATTGTTGATTTTTGGCGGCGTTGGCACATCACGCTGTCACGATTTTTGCGAAATTATCTCTACATCCCGTTAGGCGGCAACCGTCGCGGCGAAATTTGTCGTTACGTCAACCTATTTATTACGATGCTGCTGGGTGGGCTTTGGCATGGTGCAGGTTGGACATTTGTTGTTTGGGGCGGTCTGCACGGCGTCTTTTGGTGATCAATCACGGGTGGCGCAAATTAGAGATCAAGATTCCTGCTGTTCTAGCTTGGCTGATTACGTTCATTGCTGTTGTGATGAGTTGGGTGTTTTTCAGAGCTAATAGTTTACAGGATGCAATGGAGATTATTCAGGCAATGTTAGGTATGAAGCAAATTATATTACCTAGCGGATACGCCAGAATATTGCAAGGGCTTGCGCCACTTGGCATTGAGTTTGCTAGCGATATTCCCTATTGGCGGAATCCCAAACTGGTTATTGTCCTGCTACTGTGCGTGACGCTGTTGCCCAACACTCAGCAAATCATGAAGCGCTTTCATCCGAACTGGTGGTGGGCAATTGGGATGAGTGTCATCGCTACGTTGAGCCTGTTTTCGATGAATCGTGTCTCCGAGTTTCTTTATTTCCAATTCTGATTTTGTTCTTTCCTGATTTCGTTCACTATAGTAGGAGTGCTGTCATGAAGTCTCACTATAAATTCCTTGGGACATTTCTCGGACTGCTCGTATTTAATTCCTTTACGCTTGCTTCCTTTAGTGCCTGGATTGATCCTTACAATGTGATTAATAGCCGAACGCTGCCAAAATTCAATCAGCTAAAGCCTCAAAGCAACGATGATGCTAGACGCTTCAAAGCAATTAACGTAACTCGCATTAAACCTAAAACCATTGTTCTGGGGACTTCTAGAGCCGATATTGGCATCGATCCCGAACACCCTGTTTTGTCGGCTCATGCACCTGCCTACAATTTGTCGATTCCTGCCGGAGATATGTATGAAGCGATGCGCTACTTTCAACATGCGCTTGTCAATCAGCCCGATCTCAAACAGGTGGTGTTGGGCATCGATCTGGTGGCGTTTGAACACCGAGAGGATGTCGGAAAGCTTGACCCAGAGCAGGCTGCCAGACTAGAGACAACTTCCTATGTGCAGCACCTACCGAGCCTGGTTTTTTCCACTGATACGCTCACTTCTAGCTTTTCGACTTTGACGGCGAACCTGAAAGGCGAACCTGTGCGAGAGTATTACCTCAGCAATGGGCGGCTGATTCGCTTTAATCCGCCAGAGATGCCGATAGAAGCTGTGTTTGGCTTGCACCTAAAATCAGCCTACTTTGAGAGTTGGTACAAAGATTTTCAGCTATCGCAGCAGCAAATGGATGCGTTTCGGACGATTGTAGAAACCTGCGAGCAGCAAGGAATTGACCTAAAAGTGTTCATTTCTCCGGCTCATGTCACCCAATGGGAAGCGCTGCGAACGTCCGGTTTGTGGTCAACCTTTGAAGACTGGAAGCGAGAAGTTGTGAACATTACGCCCGTCTGGGATTTTTCTGGCTACAACAGCATCACCACAGAACCCCTGACTGAGGAGATGCATAACTACTTAGAAAGTTCTCACTATGTCAAAGAAGTAGGCGATTTGGTGTTGAATCGGGTGTTTCGGCATGAATTGAGAACGGTTCCAAACGATTTTGGCACTCGGATTACAACAGCGAATGTGGACGCTCATCTCGCCAAGATCCGGGCAGATCGCAGCAAGTGGGTCAGGCGGAATGCAGATGTAGTGCAGCTTGTCGAACAATGGAGCCGCGAGTAGCCAAAGGTGTCTCTTAAGATCGCAAGAAAACGCGGGGTGCGCAGCCTTCAGGAGTTCTGAACAGACACCAGCACTGACTTGAGGGCTTCTCCCCAACTGCACGCTGGATCATAAAATTGTTCCTGCAATGCTAGGCAGTTTTCCCGTTTCTGTTCATATAGGTCTTTGTCGTCGCATAGTTTTAGAATAGCGTCACCGTAAGCGGCTACGTCATCAGGCGGAACTTCCACAACAGCATCTCGCACATAGGAAAGGGCGGGACAAACCGCAGAAGTAATGACTGGACGACCTGCCAAAATGCCTTCCACCACCACTTTGTTGAGTCCTTCTGTGAAGTTGGTTCTGGTTGGCACAATTACCACATGAGCCAGGTTATACATCTGACGCATCTGCTCTTTCTGGCAATAGCCGTGACAGATAAAGGTTGAGTCAAACCCCAGTCGGGTGACTTCTTGCTGCAATTCTTCCAACCCTGAGCCATCACCACACAGATGAAACACAATATCGTTTCTACCTTCTGACAGGAGCCGCTCATGAATTTCTAGCAGATCGAAAGCGCCTTTGTTTTGCTCAATCCGACCGACAAACAGCACATGCAAAGGCGGCTGTGGTTGCGGTGCTTGGATGGCGGCAAATTCGGCGCGGCGATACGCAGGCAGAAAGTTTTTAATGGGTTTTGGCTGATGCTGCGTTATTTGTTTGACTTGCTCCACCACATCTTCAGATATCGCGAGGATAGCCGAACAGTCTTCAGCAAAGAAGCTCCGGTTAAGTTGAGCCAACAGTTTCTGCGTGCGGCTGACCGGAAGATACTTACACCAAAGCGTGCAGTGCAGAGAGGGAACAACCTGAATGCCGACTTTAGGCAGCAAGGACATCACAAAATAGTGCGACATATCCGAGAGAATAACCACATCAGCTTTAAACTGCATGGCTGAACGAATCAGTCCCAGCCCATACCGCAGTTGCCCCAGGTGATATTGCAAGCCAGATTTTGTCTGTAGTGGATTTGGGCGATGCTCAAGCGTAAAACGACCGTCTTTGAGAACTTTACACTCAGGGTGCGAAGAAATAACATACGTCTCTGCATTTAAGTCAGAGCAAACCTCGTAAAACTGTCCAGAATAGGTGATGGATACCCGCGATGGATCGTCTTGCCCACGGCTCCAGTATTCGTAGGTTCCAATCACATCTCCAGGGCCGGCTGCATATAGAACCCGCAGTTTCTCTGGCATACTAAAGCCTCCTCTGGTAGGAACATCAGTTGGATTAAGTTCTATTGAGCTATGTCCGATCCTTGCACGAGAACTAACAAATTTTCTCTATCTCTTAAGCGTTCACCTGTATATCTTAAGCGTTAACGTTGAGATGTCAAGGTTAATTTAGGCGTTTCCCACTTCACTCTTCTGAATTACCTTGGCTGGAATTCCAACTGCTGTTGCTCGTGACGGCACATTGCATAGCACAACTGCGTTAGCACCGATGTTCACATCATCACCAATTTCAATTTTCCAAACAGCTTTGCGCCTGCTCCCACATTCACTCGGTTGCCCAGTTTAGGTGCATCAAACGGCTTTTCGACATGCCGCAAACCTAGCGTTACGCCTTGACGAATAATGCTGTCATCGCCGATGGAGCAACAGCCGTGAATCACAATATCGCCTTGATGTTCAATCACCACACGCCGACCTAGACTGACTGTATAGGGCAACTCAATACCGTAGGTGTTTCTCACTTTGCGATAGAGCATTCCGTATAAGACGCTAAATGGCGCTCGCAGCAATTTAGATTGAATGCCCATTCGCCAAACGCCAAACCGATGCACAACTACTGCTCGCAAGCCTGGTTTTGTCCAATCTTTGCCATGCGCAAGCCAGTCTTCTTGAATCAACTGCCAAAAGCTCAGCGCATCGGGCAAGGCGGGATTCTCGTCGGTTGCGCTGCTTCTGCTGGATTGGTTTTCCATACTCGATTCAGTCATGCCGTCCCCGATATTGCTAAATGCTAACAACTAAGCTTTGTTTGCCCATTCTATAACAGTACCTCGGTCTACCCTACCAACCTTGGCCATCCTGCTTTATTTACTCTTGATGTTTTGCAGGTTCTCAGGAGATCTACTTAAAGCTTTGGTAAATCTAAACAAAGGAACTGAAGTCTCAAAAGTAGGAATGATTAACCTGTATGATGAGGTCAATTTAAGACGCACGCGCAAGCTAATCATGAGCCAAACTATCAGCCAGATTGGAGTCGTCGCCATCGGGCGGAACGAAGGAGAACGTTTGGTTCGCTGCCTTAAGTCTCTCATCGCTCAACTTCCTGCCGGAATGCCCATCGTTTATGTGGATTCTGGCTCCACTGACGGCAGTGTGGAAATGGCACAATCGCTCGGTGTGCATACGATCGGACTGGATATGTCTGTGCCGTTTACGATGGCGCGAGGGCGAAATACGGGCTTCCGATACTTGAGCGAAAAATTTCCCACCATTGAATATGTCCAGTTTATTGACGGCGACTGTGAGCTATTGCCGAACTGGATTGATAAAGCTCTAGCCGCCGTTCAAACTGACGAGCAACTGGCAATTGTTTGCGGGCGACGGCGAGAAAGATTTCCAGAGGCTTCTCCCTACAATCGGTTGGCAGAGATGGAATGGAACACGCCCGTTGGCGAAGCAAAGGCTTGCGGTGGAGATGCGCTGATGCGGGTGGCGGCAATCCGGGAAGTCAACGGCTACAACGAAAGGCTGATTGCGGGCGAAGAACCGGAAATGTGTGTGCGGCTAAGGCAGCGCGGCTGGAAAATTCACCGCATTGAGGCCGATATGACCCTCCACGATGCCGCCATGCTGAAATTTAGCCAATGGTGGAAACGCACGGTACGAGGCGGCTGGGCGATGGCAGCCGGAGCCGCTCTACATGGATCACCGCCAGAACGCTATCAGGTGAAAGAAACTTCAAGCCGCTGGGTTTGGGGGCTAATCGTACCCATTGTTGCCGTGGGGTTTGCCAAACTTACCGCTGGGTTGAGCTTGCTGCTGCTGTTGGGCTATTTGGTGCAGCTATGGAAAGTGTACCAATACCGACGAGGGCAATTTCACGATGCGGCGGCGGATGCTTGGCTCTATGCCCTTTTCTGTGTGTTGGGCAAGTTTCCTGAGATGATCGGACAAGCCCAATATTGGATCACCCGCTGGCGCGGACGGCAAGCAACTTTAATTGAGTACAAAATGCCAGAAAGCCCACAGTCTAGCGTTTTAGGAAATTAATCGGCTTATGAAAATCCTCGTGACAGGCGCGACTGGTTTTTTGGGTCGCTATGTGGTGGCTGAGCTACTGCGGCACGCCCATCAAGTGCGGGTGGTGGTGCGATCGGCTCCCGACAAAACTCGCTTCTCCTGGCATAGTCACCCTGCTGTGGAATGGGTGAGCCTCGATCTGGAAAAGTCAGATGGGCTGGTTGCCGCCTTGCAGGGCATTGATGCTGTCATTCATTTAGCTGCCGCGAAGGGAGGCGACTTTCAGACGCAGCTAACCAGTACCGTCACCGCCACTGAAAACCTGCTGCACGCGATGCAGCTAGCAGGCGTGATGCGGCTCGTTGTCATCAGCACTTTCTCGGTCTACGACTACTTGCACCTTCAATCTGGCAGCACGATCGACGAGAATTCCCCCATCGAACCGCGTCCCATCGATCGGGATGGCTATGCCCAAACCAAGCTGATCCAAGAGCAGCGGGTCCGTGAATTTGAGCAGCAAGGGGGGCAAGTCACCGTCATCCGACCGGGGATGATCTACGGACGCGATGCCCTCTGGAATGCTTGCCTAGGCGCGAAGGCTGGCGACCGGCTGTGGCTACGGATTGGCGCAAATGCAACCTTGCCGCTGACTTATGTGGAAAACTGCGCTGAGGCGATTGTGAATGCTATTGAGCCGCCTGCGATTGGGCAAACCCTCAACATCGTGGACGACAATCTGCCGACCCAAACCGTTTACGCCAAGCAATTGCTGTCCCGCATGAGTGCGACGCCTCGGACGGTGTTGATCCCGTGGGCAACGATGGCGCTGCTTGCCGATCTAGTGTGGGGCGTCAACCAAACGCTGTTTGCCGGTCGGCTGAAATTACCAGGTTTACTGATTCCCGCCCGACTGCACGCTCGCTTCAAACCCTTGCAGTACACCAACTTGCGAGCCAAGCAAATTCTAGCCTGGAAGCCGAAATACTCGCTGGAAGCAGCCCTCGATCGCAGTTGCAGCGATGCGGATTTGCTGACCGTTTCAGCCTCGAATCCTTCTGTTCACTCATCTTAGAATCACTCATCTTAGACACGATCAGGACACCAGATATGCGGATTGCTTACCTGACGGGCGAATATCCCAGAGCTACCGATACTTTCATTCAGCGCGAAGTTGCAGCCCTACGAGAGCGCGGCATTGAGGTGTTTACCTTCTCGATTCGTCGGACTGGCGATGAGCATATTGTTGGCCCAGAGCAACGCGCCGAACGAGATCGCACCTTTTATGTTCTGCCTGTCAATCCAGTTAGTTTGCTGATTGCCCATTGGTCGCTGCTGGTCAGTTCACCGAAACGCTATTGGCAGGCAATCAAGCTGGCTTGGGCAACCCATCAACCGGGAACTCGCGGCACGCTGTATCAGGCGTTTTATTTTATCGAAGCCGGGATCGTTGCCGCTCAGATCCGCAAACAGCAAATCCAGCATTTGCACAACCACTTCCCCGACTCCAGCGGCACGGTTGCGATGCTCGCAGCAGAACTAGGCGGCTTTAGCTTCAGCTTCACGATGCACGGCCCCTACATTTTCTTTGAGCCAATGCGCTGGCGACTCGATGAAAAGCTAAAACGAGCGCTGTTTGTTTGCTGCATCAGCTATTTTTGCCGCAGTCAGGGCATGATTTTTGCGCCCACTGAAAAATGGAGCCGGATGCATATTGTCCACTGCGGCGTTGATCCCGCTTTGTTTGTGCCTGTCTCTCATCAGCAAACCGGAAAACGCTTGCTCTATACCGGACGCTTGGCGGCTGTGAAGGGCTTGCCAATTTTGCTAGAAAGTTTGGTCAACATCAAAGCTACCCATCCCGACGTGCTGCTGACGGTCGTTGGCGACGGGGCAGATCGGGCGCAACTAGAGCAAACCACGGCTCAGCTTGGCCTCACAGAGAATGTGAACTTCGTTGGCTATCAGTCGCAGGCGAAAGTCCGCGAATATATGCAAGAAACCGATGTGTTTGTGTTACCGAGCTTTGCCGAAGGTGTGCCCGTGTCGCTGATGGAAGCCATGGCAGCAGGTGTGCCTGTCGTGACGACGCAGATTGCAGGCGTGAGTGAGCTAGTCGAAAATGGCGTCAGTGGCTATCTTGTGCCGCCCGGAAATGCTGCCCTGCTTGCCGAGCGCATTACGCAACTCCTCGATAATTCACAACTCCGCACCGACTTTGGAACCGCCGGACGCCAGAAAATCGCCCAAGAGTTCGACATCAATCAAGAAGCGGCTTGGCTCTGTCAAATCATGACGGCAGCGCTAGAAGGCAGAGTCGAAGCAATTCGTCTGGACAATCAACCTAAACTGGAACAATCCCAACCGAAACAACCAGAAACCCTCAGCCGTGCCTAAATTCTTGAAAAAGATCCAGTTGGGTTAGGGCAAGTTTCGCCAGAGTTTTGTTTCACGGCAACGACACGGTTGAGCGGCAGTAAGCAGTTTCTGCATCGTAACGACGAATCTCTTGCCGCTGTTGCGACGGCTAATATTAACCTGGCAATCGTTGTTCTAACCAATGCCACACTTCGGCCCTGCTCAGCACTCAGTTGCCCAGTGGGTTGAGCGCAGCCGAAACCCGATCCCAGTGTTGGGTATTCTGTTGCCGGTTTAATATTACGCTGTCTGCTACACCCAGACAATTGATATCAATAGCCAGTTTGGCAGGTGAGCATGGTTCAAGCAACTTGATCCATTAGTAAAAGATTGGTGAGCAGTCTGTTTATCTGTCTGTATTTAGATGAAGATGTCAATGTTTTGGTTTCTGACTTGCTTCGAGCAAGAGGTTTTGATGTCATCACTACTCGTGATGCAGGACAGCTTCATGCAACTGATGCCTAACAACTTGCTTACGCTGTAAGGAGCTTGCTGGGGAAAAAGTTGTCGCTACGTTGGGGCAGGTTTGGCCCAAATCTTACGATTGACAGATGATTGATCTACAAAACCTGCCCGTACCGGGATAGAGGGTTTGCCAGAAATCTCCTAAGTCATGCAAAAACGCTAGTCACTCACAATCGAACTAATTTTGAGTAACTCGTACAAAGCTATTTTGCTTCAGGACAGATGCACTATGGCGTAATTTTTGCTGTTCGTCGTTCTCCTCAAGAGATTGCACAACGACTACTCGCTATTCTCAATCAAGTGACCGCAGACGAAATGCATAATCAAGTGCGGTATATTTAGCGGTTGTGTTCTATTTTTTACCTGCATTGTGGTTTTGGTCTAGCGAGTTGGTTGCTGAGGTGGGGCAGGTTTTGTTAAAGCGCTGCGTGACGGCAATTATCTGGATCAATAAACCTGCCCCCACGGTTATTCCTTCGCCCAAGGCATCGGCACAACCGGCTCAAAGGTGGTGGTGAGCTTGTAAGGTGCGCCGGTTTCCAAGGCATTTTGGATAGCGAGGACAATTTCGTTGTTGTGCAGCGAGAAGCGGGGCGATAGGCGGCAGGGGCGATTTTCCTGAATTGCGGCTGCCATTTCTGCCACACCTCGCGCAAAGTCCATTTGCTGAGAGCCTTTATAACCGAACTTGATTGGTTTCCTGACGAGCGGATAGTTTTGTTTCCACGGCGACATAAACACCTTACGGCGAATTCGCATCATGCGCTTGATGTAAACTGGAGAGCCATAATACCAGCAGTCTTCGATGCCCAAAACGCCGTCGTCACCGATAATCCGGAGTTCGTGATCGTGGGGCGCAACAATGCCGCAGGTGAGGCGAGCCACCACGCCAGAGGCAAACTTGATGCAGGCAACCGAAAATCAGGTGCATTGACTTCCAGCGGCACATCGGTTTCCTTGTCGGGGATCAGGCAGGACGAAAAAGCCGTTACCGTTTCGGCAGGCCAAAAAAGGCGGTCAGCCAGGTGACGTAATATCCGGCATGTTCTAGCGTACAGCCCACTTCAAACTCATCTTTGTAGGGCCAGGGCGTACCTGATTCGCTTACCCAGCTTTGGTAGGGCATTTTGTGGACTAAGCCGTCATCCATCTCGGCATAAACCAACCGCACCTGACCAACTTTCTTTTCTCGTAGGGCTTTCCAGATAGTTTGGGCGGTTTCACCTAAGAGGCTGCAAGGGGCTGAAGAAATCAGCAGTCCTTTTTGTTCCGCTAAGTTCACCAACTCTTCCGCTTCCGACATCCCCATAGCCAGCGGCTTTTCTGAGTAAACATGCTTGCCTGCTTCCAACGCTGCCTTAGAAACTTCGTAATGGCTTCTGGGATTGGTCAAATTGAGAACAATTTCAACCGTAGGGTCAGCCAATAGTTCTGCGAGTGAAGGGTAAACTGGCACGGAGTGGTAAGCAGAGAATTTTGCTGCCCGCTCAGGAACGCGATCCATGACGCCTGCAATCTCTAAATCGGGATAAATTGGCAGGGTTTTTAAGTAATAGTCAGCAACGAAACCGCATCCAACAATTGCTATGCGCATTGAAATTCTTCGACCTTATGATGACTGAACGATGACTGAAATTGACCCTTCAATCGGCTCACTTTCTAACAATTTCGATCCGGGTTGGCAAGATTGCCGCAGTTTGGTAACTGGCTTGAACGCAGCCCACCGGATTGCAGTGAATCTGCTGGCAAGATATACAAGATACAAGCCTAGGATACAAGCCGATGCCCAAGCTTGGCGTAGCATAAAATCTCAGTCTCAGTATCTTTATGGTTTTTCTAAGTAAAGCGAATCTCTTGAGAAGAAAGGGTAAAGATATTTCATTGACTTTACTAATTGATTGCATTGCTGTCCTAATGGGGTAGGTGATGCCGCCCAACTGAGTGCTTTGTCGGCTTGGATTGTGCATTTGCTTAAAGCTGGCAGTGCGTGGGTACTTTTTATGTAGTGATGCAAGATGTGGTGATGCAAGCAATCTAAGCCACGCTTCTCGAATCCTTGATGCTATTGATGCTTTTATTCCCGATTAACTAGGAGCCATGTCCTCAACTACCGAAACCGAAAAGCCTTCTGTTAGTAAACTCGCAGTCCGTGGTGCAGTCTGGACAATTATTGGATATGGAGCTAGTCAAACCTTACGTTTCGGCAGCAATCTGATCCTGACGCGCTTGCTGGTTCCAGAGCTATTTGGCTTGATGGCGCTGGTCTATGTATTCATTACTGGTCTGAACATGTTTTCCGATGTGGGGATCGGATTTAGCATTGTCCAAAACAAACGGGGAGACGATCGCAACTTCCTCAACACAGCCTGGACGATTCAAGTGGCTCGCGGCATGGTGCTGTGGCTCGGCTGTTTGGCGCTGGCGTATCCCGTCTCTCAGCTTTATGAAGAACCCAGGCTGCTTTGGTTGATTCCACTAGTGGGGCTGAACACCATTGTGGCAGGGTTCAACAGTACGGCTGTCTTCACGCTCAACCGTCACTTGCGCGTCAGAGAGATGGCTTTCTATGAGTTTTCAGGACAACTGCTGGGCACAACGGTCATCATCATTTGGGCATGGGTACACCCTTCAATTTGGGCGCTGGTGGCAGGCGGCATCATTACGCCAATTTATCAGCTAATTTTGAGCTATTTTCTCAACCACTTTGTTAACAAAGACAAACCCAATCGCTTTCTCTGGGATCAGACTGCCGCAAAGGAAATCCTCTCTTTTGGGATCTGGATTTTTCTTTCTACTGCCATGACCTTTTTTGGCGAAAATGCCGACCGGCTGATTCTTGGCAAAATGCTGGGCTTCAAGCTGTTAGGAATTTATGGCATTGCCGTGACATTTGCTGATCTGCCTCGTTCTATTACAGCCGCCTTGAGTGGCAAAGTTGTGATGCCAGCGATCTCTAAAATTGCTGATCAATCGCGCGCGACTGTGCGGATCAAGATTGCCCGCAAGCGTAAATTGATTTTGTTCGTCATCGCAGTTGGATTAGCTGGGCTGGTCAGTTTTGGAGATCTGATCATCGAAACCCTATACGATGAACGCTATGAAGAAGCCGCCTGGATGTTGCCCATCCTGGCATTAGGAATTTGGCCCCGGCTGCTGTGTAATACGATTGAGCCTGCTTTGTTTGCGATTGGCAAACCTCAATATACGACGTTGGCTAATATCAGTCGATTCACTTGTACTGCGGTTGGAATTCAAGTAGGCTATTCCATGTTTGGGTTAGTGGGTGCTGTTGGGGGTGTGGCGCTCAATGATCTTTGTTACTACCTTGTGGTGCTGTTGGGGGTGTGGCGCGAAGAATTGAGCAACATTAAGCATGATCTGCTCGCGACGGCTTTACTTCTGGCGACAATTGCAGTTTTGCTGAAAATTCGGTTACTGATTGGAGTTGGTTTGCCCATTGATGCCCTATTACAAGCTTGATAGCAAAGAGTGAATAGCAAGAGAGTGAATAGCAAGAGAACGAACAGTTGCGACCTAAGCTGAAATCAAAATACTGAATTGGCGCTGAGCGTCTGCCCACTCTAACTTGTAACGGAACTAATTTATTTTTTTGATTAAGAAGCGAGAGCAAGTTAGAGAGCGAAATCGAAGATTTGAACAAGCCTAAGTATATTTATGGCGATCTCGAAATCAGCCTTGATAAGATGCTCAGCAAGACTGCTTAGATTCGGTTACGGGAAAGATTAAGATGCGAATTTTATTCGGCCTAATTTATACATTTCTTTTAACCCACTAGCTTCACGAGCAGCGATCTTAATTCAGGAATGTGAAGGTTATGAGCAAAGAGTCAGTTTTGAATCAGATTTCGCTAGTCGCACGTAATTATGGAGACGGCATTGTTTTTGAAGACGTGCTGCTAGACTGGTTTGAGTTTCTGGGAGGCAAACCTGGCGAAGTGGTGATTGTTGACAGTGGCAGCAATCGAGAAACTCAAGAAGTGTATTGGAAGCTATTCCAACAGGGTTTGATTGACAAGCTGCAAATCATTCAGTCCGATCACCAAGAGCAGGATTTTGATCGCGGTTACATTCAGATCCATACGGCCGGCTCGATTGCCTCTAAACCTTACCTGCTGTGGTTCAATATTGACACGTTGCCCTATCGTAAAGGGCATGAAGGCTGGCTAGAAGAATCGCTTGGCTATCTCGATCGAGATGATGTTTTTGCGGTTGGTGGTTCCTACAACATGCCAGCCAAATTGCGAGATGCTTGGGAAGGATGGTACTTTAGTCATAAATGCAGCCTCAACTTTGCGCTCATGAAGCGGACAACTTACATGGCTGCGATGTATGAGTTTGCTGGGGAATATATTGCATCAGGGTTCACGATTGAAAATCCAGCAGCATCAAGAGGGCAAAGCCGTTATCTTCTAGAAGTAGCGCTAGAAGAATACATGCAGCGCCATCAGGTTTACTCGCTGTTCAAAGTAGAAGACCCAGATTGGACTGTTTTTCATACTAATGTGCACGAAGAGCGCCTGAAAACTGCCCGAAACCGATATCGTGCTCGCAAAGACATCAAACGGCATATGAATGCAGGATTCTCTAGTGAACAGCCTGATCCAGCCAAGATTCTGTACTATGGTCAGCCACCTGACAGAATTAAGCAACTCCGGGTTGCATTTGGGCAATCACAGTTGGGGGCTTATTGGCGCATGTTGAAGCAGAAATTTTTAGCGGTGAAAGCCTAAACGCTGATTATCCGATTCAACGCCGATTCAACAAAAGTATGCCCAATCATGAAAATTACGTTTGTACTTCCTTGTGTAGGACTGGCAGGTGGCATTCGGGTGACTGCTATCTATGCTGAAAAGCTCAAGCAACGAGGGCATCAAGTTTGTGTAGTTTCTCTGCCCAGTGCTCCCATCCAGTTAAAGGAGCAGATCAAATCACTATTGAGGGGGCAGGGCTGGCTCAGGCCGACGCTCGGCTCTCATTTTGATGGCAGAGATATTGAACATCGAATCCTGGAAAAACACCGCCCGGTGGAGGCGTCCGATGTTCCCGATGCGGATGTGGTTGTGGCAACTTGGTGGGAGACGGCAGAGTGGATCGCCCGCTTTCCAGCTTCTAAAGGCGCTAAGGTTTACTTTATTCAGCATCACGAGGCAATCTTTCCAGGTCAGCCCCAAGAGCGAGTCAAGGCAACCTGGTTTTTGCCGATGTATAAAATTGTGATCTCAAACTGGTTAGTGGATGTGGCTCGCACCTTCTATGGCGATGATGGCGTGTCGCTGGTTCCCAACAGCGTTGATACGAAGCAATTTTTTGCGCCGCCTCGGAATAAGCAGCCGGTTCCGACCGTTGGCTTGATGTATGTTGACCTGCTGTGGAAAGGCAGCGATATTTGCCTCAAAGCTTTTGAGATAGCTGCCCGCAAAATTCCCAATTTGCGGCTGGTGGCGTTTGGTTCAAAGACGCCTTCTCCCAATCTGCCTTTGCCTGCCGGCGCCACCTTCATCCATTGCCCACCGCAAGATCAGATCAAAAATGTGTATGCTCAGTGCGATGCGTGGCTGTTTGGCAGCCGTTCTGAAGGGTTTGGAATGCCTCTGTTAGAATCTATGGCCTGTCGAACCCCTGTGATTGGTACACCTGCGGGCGCTGCTCCTGAGCTACTCAAAGAAGGGGCTGGAATTCTGGTGAACCCCGAAGATCCCGAAGATATGGCCCAGGCGATTGAACGAGTTTGCCAACTGTCGGATCAGGAGTGGCAGGCGATGTCTCAGGCGGCTTACAATCGAGCCGTTAGCTATACCTGGGATGATGCAACCGATCTGTTTGAGGCGGCGTTGTATCAAGCGATGGAAATGGCTCAGTCTAACGCCCAAACCTCTCAATCTAAAGGGCTTGCCGTAGAGTCAACGCTTGATGAAGTTGAGAGTCAAGTGAGTTGAGAGTTGATTCGGTGAACCATTTCAAGCTGTGATCTGTCTAGATCAAACCTCTGGTTAAAATCTCTGGTACTAAAATCTTTGATACAGTTTGGCATCTTTGAACTTTTCAGGTCAAACTGAGTCAAGCTGATCAGTTCACTCCATTCTTCATCCTGTTTGGGCTTTTTGATTATGGGCTTTACATTTCCTGGCAATCCATTTGGTGCTCCTAACCTTCTGGTTCCGTTGGTTATGTTTGCCTGGATACCCATCGTGCTCTACATGTTTTCTCGGCTTCCGGCACGGCAGGCGGTGGTCTATAGCTTTTTGGCGGCTTGGCTCTTTTTGCCCGAAGCGGAAATGCAGCTTTCAGGATTACCTGACTACAGCAAGACAACTGCTACCTGCTATGGAATTCTAATCGCAACGTTCATCTTTGATGTAGGGCGGTTCAGCACGTTCAAGTTTAGCTGGCTAGATATCCCAATGGTGGTCTGGTGTTTGTCCCCCTTTGCGTCGGCTCTCACCAACGATTTTGTGCCCTTTGCAGGATATTCGCCTCTCTATGATGGGTTCTCTAGTTCCCTCGATCGAACGGCGCTGTGGGGAGTCACCTACTTTCTGGGACGAATTTATCTGAATAGCTGGGCTGGCTTGCGGCAGTTGGCAATCGGCATTTTCCTGGGGGGGTTGGCCTACGTGCCGCTCTGTCTGTTTGAGTCGCGGTTTAGCCCGCAGTTGCACCGAATTTTCTATGGCGCTTTTGCGGCTGGCGATTTTAGCCAAACTATGCGGCTCGGTGGATTTAGACCGACAGTATTCATGCAGCATGGCTTAGCGGTTGGCGCTTTCATGATGGCATCTACCTTAATCGGGCTATGGCTGTGGCAAACCAACACTATTCGGCAGGTGCGCGGCATTCCGATGGGCTGGCTGCTGGGCGCGATGTTCTTAGCTTTTGCGCTGCTGCGTTCTACAGGTGCGCTGGCTTTGCTGATGATTGGCGTGGCGATGCTGGTGGTTGCCAAATATTTACGGACGGCGCTCCCTGTCTTTCTGCTCGTGGCTGCTATGGCGCTCTACCTCTACATCAATGCTGGAACTGAGATTTATTTTACCGATCAGCTTTTGGACTTCCTGAAGCAGATTTTTCCAGAAGATCGGGTTGCTTCTCTAGAATTCCGGCTGAACAACGAGGAGCTATTGGTCGATCATGCGCGGGAAAGACTGACTTTTGGGTGGTCAGGGTGGAACCGCTCGCGGGTAATTGTGCCAGAAACGGGTAAGCCTGCGGTTCAAGATAGTTTGTGGGTGATTGCTTTGGGTGAGAACGGATTAGTGGGTCTGGTCAGCCTGTTTTCAGCGATGCTGTTGCCTGTTGTTGTTTTGTTTTGGTCGCGCTGCCCGGCTCGGCTCTGGATGCACCCTCAAGTTGCCCCTGCTGTCGGCGTAGCGGTGGCGCTGGTGCTATACATGCTGGACTGCATCCTGAATGCCATGATCAACCCGATCTATATTTTGGCCTGTGGTGGCATTGCTGGATTAGTGGTCAGTCCCGAACGCAAGCGCCAGCCCAGCCGTAAAGCCGCCGTTTCTGGTCGCTACGCCGTGCAGCCAAGATAGGGGTTTGAACAAAGGAAAAAGAGTGAGAGGAACGCTAAGCCGATGTTTTGGCGACGACCTTTTCTTCTACCTTCAGTTCGTTGGGGCAGGCTTGACCCTGTTCAAAACAGTCGGCATTGGAGAGGGTGGTTTCGGCAATGGTGGTAACAGCATCGCGGGTGAAAAATGCTTGATGTGCTGTAATCACTACATTCGAGAAGGACTGGAGCAGTTGGAAGACATCATCCTGGATGACCGTACCCGACAAGTCTTCAAAGAAAAGATTATCTTCCTGCTCGTAAACATCAATGCCGAGATATCCGATTTTGCCTGCCTTGATGCCCTCGATCACAGCGCGGGTGTCGATCAGCTTGCCGCGACTGGTGTTAATCAACATCATGCCGGGTTTCATCTGGCTGATGGCCTCTGCGTTGATGATGTGTTCGGTGGTTGGCAGCAAGGGGCAGTGTAGTGAAATGATGTCTGAATTTTCCAGCAGTTCTGATAGCTCAACATATCGGGCTGCACCGATCGTCTCAAAGTTGGAGTTGGGGTAAGCATCATAGCCGAGCAACTGGCAGCCAAATCCGCGCATGATCTGGGCAAAAATCATGCCGATCTTGCCTGTCCCAATTACGCCGACCGTGCGACCGTGGAGGTCAAATCCCATCAGCCCATCCAGGGCAAAGTTGTCATCTCGGACGCGGTTATAAGCCTTGTGAATTTTGCGGTTGAGTGTCAGCACTAGCCCGACGGTATGTTCTGCCACCGAATAAGGAGAATAGGCGGCGACTCGTGCCACCTTAATGCCCAAATCGGCCGCAGCATGAAGATCGACCTGGTTAAATCCGGTACAGCGCAGCAGCAGATATTTTGTGCCGTTGGAAGCGAGCGCTTCTAGGGTTTTGGCGTCGGCGGTGTCATTTACGAAAATGCAGGCGGCTGGGATTCCGGCTGCCAGCGGAGCAGTGGTGTGATCCAAATGCGGCTCAAGATATACTAGCTCGTGATTGTGCTTGACGTTGGCCTGATCAAAATATTCGCGATCATACTTGTGGGTATTGAAGACGGCAATTTTCATAGATGACCTCCAGAAAAAGGGTACTTTCAGCACGAAACAGGGTGGGACTCAGCCCACCCCCGAACCAAACCCATCTAGCTGACGGGCTGCTTTCGCTTGAAGGTTTCTAATCCAGCGTATTTTGCCTGACTGCCCAGTTCTTCTTCAATGCGGAGCAACTGGTTATATTTCGCCAAACGTTCACCCCGGCAAGGCGCACCGCTCTTGATTTGTCCGGTGGCTTTGGCAACGACGAGATCAGCAATAAAGTCGTCTGGGGTTTCGCCCGAACGGTGGCTGACCATGCAGGTGTAGCCGCCCGCGTAGGAGTCGTCAATCGCGGCGATGGTTTCGGTAATCGAACCAATTTGGTTGACCTTAATCAGCGAACTGTTGCCAACTCCATCGGCAATTGCTGCTTGATGATTTTAGGATTGGTGACAAAGGCATCATCGCCCACAAGCTGGATGCGGTCGCCCAGCCGCTTGGTGAGCAACTGCCAGCCGCTCCAATCCTTTTCGCCCAAGCCGTCTTCGATGGAAACAATCGGGTATTGATTGCACCAGCCTTCCCAGAGATCAATCATCTCTTCAGAGGATTTGCGGCTCTGGTCAGATTTGTAAAACAGGTAGCTGCCATCTTCCCGGTAGAGTTCGCTGGTAGCGGGGTCAAGGGCAATGGCAATGTCATCACCGGGGCGCAATCCAGTTTTTTGGATGCCTTCCATGATCAGGTCTAGCGCTTCAATGTTGGCCTTCAGGTTGGGCGCAAAGCCGCCTTCGTCACCGACGCCTGTACTGTAGCTTTTCTGCTTCAAAATCGACTTGAGCGCATGATAGACTTCTGCGCCCATCCGCATCGCATCGCTGAAGGTCGCTGCACCCACCGGCGCAATCATAAATTCCTGGAAGTCTACGCTGTTGTCGGCGTGGGCGCCACCATTCAAGATGTTGAAACAGGGCACAGGCAGCAAGTGGGCATCGTCGCCGCCCAAATATTTGTAGAGGGGTTTGCCTTGCGCCATTGCTGCGGCTCGCGCAACCGCCATAGAAACGCCGAGAATTGCGTTGGCGCCAAAGTTAGATTTGTATTCAGTTCCATCCATGGACAGCATTTTGCCATCCACACCTGCCTGATCGGTGGCATCCATGCCTTTGAGGGCATCTGCAATGGTTGTGTTAACTGTGCCAACGGCTTTGAGCACGCCTTTACCGCCATAAACGCTGGCGTCTCCGTCTCTCAATTCAAGCGCTTCCCGCTCTCCAGTCGAAGCACCAGAAGGGACAGCCGCCCGCCCCATACTACCGTCTGCCAAAACGAGATCCACCTCAACCGTCGGGTTTCCGCGAGAATCGAGAATTTGTCTGGCGTGGATGGATTTGATGGTTGTATCCATGCTTGAACCTCTTTATATTGATTATGGGTTTAGCGATTTAAGCCATCGCTGAGGGCAATCAGTGGCGAGCCGCACTAAGCTAGAAGCTACCGCAGGCTGGCTTTACGGCTGTTCAGACTTTACGGCTGTTCAGACTTTACTGCCCTTCAAATTCCCAGTTCTGAGAATCTGGAGTCTGATCATCTCATGAGCGGGTCATCCGTAGGCACTGCGGAAATCGACTCTCAACGCTCGCATACCATGTGGTAAGTGGTAAAGGTTAGATTAGCAAAGGTCAGACTGGGGAAATCAGATTGGGATAGGACTGACGCAGAAGAGATCCCCCAACCCCCAACCCCTGCGGGAAGCC
>JAAUQT010000263.1 GCA_012033495.1 Cyanobacteria bacterium RM1_2_2
CCGTGTACACACATCTCGCATTGGAAGTTAAAACCCTGTTGATCCCCCTAAACTCCCCTTAAAAGGGGGACTTCAAGCCAGTTGTGGGTCGGTTCCCCCCTTTTGCAAGGGGGGTTAGGGGGGATCGTTCGACTTGTGTGTACACGGTAGATCTCAATGCGAGGGGGATGTTAGGCAGCCAACCACTGTTAGCCTTACCCCTCCTTCAACGAGCAAATTCGTAAATGATTTCTGTGATACGACCTCGCCAGTAAGGTTTAGCACCTTCAGGCAGCATCCATGCCACCTCACCCTCCAATGGAATTTGCATCCCACTGTGCTCTCTGTAGTTCCAAAAATGTCCTTTCCAGGGAGTTGGGATAACTTTGCTACCCACCGTGCGTCCACGTGCTTCTGCTTGTACGCTCTCGATCAGATCCTGTTCGTTAAATGTGAAGAGCATCGTGATCCTAATATCACCTTCAGTGAGAGTTGCTTGAGCGGAACGATCGCCTGCTGCCTCCCAATGTATCCCCTGGCTGGGCAACAGCGCTGTTGGATACCAGGCTGCCTCTGCAAAAAAGCGCATGAGTTGCCCCCTAGCAACTTCACCCGTACCGCGTATGTTAGCTAGCGAGAACAACCCGAACAGTGCTGCATGTAGAATGCCTTCGCCTGCGATGTAAGCGTCATGCACCAATACCGGAACGCCCGGTAGCACTGTCACTCGACCATTCCAGTCAAAACCTGGACGCTGGGTAATCACCTGTTGATCCGAACTAAAAGGCTTCCACTGCTCCGTTGTCTGACTCATGTTGAACGTACCACGATGCCGCATATGTACACCAGTTACCATCAATTGCCCGTCTTGAAGGGTTTTACGGAGATATCGTTGCACTGGCGCAGGTAATCCATTGATTTCATCAAAGTGAACAATCTGAGGTTGAACCGATACACGCGATGTTTCTAAGTGGTCGCGTAATGCTTGAGTACCCGCTTCCCAGCGAAAGGTGCCATAGAGCGTAACCCCCGCAAAGGTGACAGCAAATAGAAGCGCAATAATAACGAAAGCTTTCAGCAACATCATACCTCTAGGTCTTCGTGGGCTGCCTAACGTTCCGGCTGAGTGGCCGCAAGTAGCCTTTGCAACACCGCCAGATCTCTCATCAATCCGTTCCAGTCGGGTTGTTAGCTTGATCACCGTCACCAACACGCTGATCTTCTAGTTTGAGCTTTCTTTCCTCCCACAGCCTATTCAAAATTTCGTGCAATTTAGGTGAAAGTTTACGAAAATCAATGCCTCGATGATTTAGTTCTTCAATGAAGTGTGTTCCTAGTTCCGTCAACTCAAGGACTCTTGTAATGGTCTTTCGTGTGATTCTCTTGGAGAGGTAGGAGTTTCAGACCAAATTTGCTGACCATAGATCAGCAACTGTTCCTCGCTCAGATGTTTTAGAGCGTGTTTTCATATATTGCTTCTTCCATATTTCACTTTGCGAAATCATCTCAAGTGAATTCATCTCTTTTCGCTTTAAAAATTCACTCCTCATTATGTCAAAACTACCTTCAACGAATGGAATGTTATTGAATGAAGCCCATTTCCTTTGAAGCCAATTTACATAATTGGCTGCTTCTTGATACAGCCTTTTTCAGTCTTGTGAGGTACAGTAACAGCAGTGGGTGAACCAACCTTGAATATCGTCTAGTGATACTTGAGTAAACGCCTGCTCAATCGCTTTGACTTTACTCCAATCTTGTGACTTCCCTCCTAGCCTATACCCTTTCCGTCATGCGTTTACCTTGGGTAACAGCGTTTCACAGTGAACTCAAGCGGTTTTCAAGACAATGCTAGGAGCGATTGAACGGCTGCTAATTTTCATGTACGACGCGCTCTGTCTCTCACTCTGCCCGATGTTTGTGGTGTTCCCAGTCGATGTCGGGCATTCGTTCAAATGCTTCTCGCAGCGAGATTTCCCAGAGATTTCGCATTTTCTTGAGGTAGGAATCGCCTGGTCGCAGCCGAAGTTGATGCCGAATCAGGAAGGTGTTGGTTTCATACATCACTAGATCGATTGGCGGCCCTACAGAGATGTTGGATTTCATCGTTGAGTCGATTGACAACAGTGCTCCTTTGGCAGCATCTTCTAATCGAGTCTCGAAATCAAGTGTCCGATCGAGGATCGGCTTGCCGTATTTCGTTTCGCCGATTTGTAGAAAAGGAGTTTCCGGCGTAGACTGGATAAAATTTCCCTGGCTGTAGATCATATACAAGCCGGGAGCTTCACCGCGAATTTGCCCACCCAACAGCAGCGTACACTTAAAATCGATGCCGTCTCTTTCTAGCCAAGGGCGCTCTTGTTGTTCAACTTGGCGGACTTTGTTGCCGACATAACGCGCCACTTCATAGAGCGTGGGAACCGTATGCAAACTTTCTCCTTCTTTCTGGTTCAAATCTTGCTGAAGCCTATTCACGACCGCTTGCGTAATCGACAAGTTGCCAGACGTGCAGAGGAAAATCACCCGCTGCCCTGGCTTGGAAAAGTCGAATAGCTTTTGATAAGTCGAAATGTAGTCTACTCCAGCATTGGTACGAGAGTCAGCAGCCATCACGAGTCCGTAGCGAGTTACGATCCCCAAACAATAGGTCATTAGGCAAGAAACACCTGTGTTGAGTAGGGCGAGGTTGAATCAGGCGTTTCTCAATCTTACGGTGAGTTGAAGAATTGGCAGCTTTGTTGATTAGAAGTTGATTGGGAATCAGTGGCTGGCAATCTAGCCACATCTCTAGGGGCTGTGATCCATTCCAGCTAGAACCCTGACGATGGCAAGGCGACAGCCCCTCGCCTGTTTTGAGACGGGCGCGATCAGGCTGATGCTGCCAGCGTTTGACCACTTATTAATAATAGGACTGACGCCTTTGAAGCTGGAAATCTCAATCTCCCCTAACCCCTTGTCAAGGAGGGAACTTCTAAAGCCCCCTTTTGTACACGCGAAGCGGCTTCCCGCAGGGTAAGGGGTTGGGGGATCTCTTCTGCGTCAGTCCTAAATAATAATGACGCGCCCTAGCCAAATCGCCCGCTAACGTAATCTTGCGTGGCTTCCTGGATCGGACTGTTAAAAATCTGGGCAGTTGTGCCAAATTCTGCCAGATAGCCCCCTCGCGCTCCTTCATCCGATAGCGTCGTGTTGAAAAAAGCCGTCATGTGCGATAGTCGAGAAGCCTGCTGCATGTTGTGCGTGACGATAATGATCGTGTACTGCTGCCTCAACTCCTTGATCAGTTCCTCAATTCGCATGGTAGAGATCGGATCAAGCGCTGAGCAAGGTTCGTCCATTAGCAAAATTTCTGGCTCAATCGCCAAAGCACGAGCAATGCAAAGCCGCTGCTGCTGACCGCCTGAGAGCGACAGGGCATTTTGCTTCAGTTTGTCTTTCACTTCGTCCCAGAGGGCGGCAGATTGTAAAGACTGTTCAACTAATTCATCTACGTTGCCCTGATAGCCGTTAATCCGACAGGCATAAGCGACATTTTCGTAAATCGACTTCGGAAACGGATTTGGCTTTTGAAACACCATGCCAATCTGCCGCCGCACATCCACCGGATCGACATTTGCCTCATACAAATCAATGCCGCGATAGCGCACTTTACCTGCCACCCGCGCCCCCGAAATTAGGTCGTTCATGCGGTTGAAACATCGGAGCAGCGTACTTTTGCCACAGCCCGACGGGCCAATGAAAGCCGTAATTTTGTGTTTGGGAATCTCAAGATTCACCTCTCGTAATGCCAAGAAAGAGCCGTAGTAAACTGACAGGTTTTCAACCTGCAAAACACTCTCTGTATCAACGACATTGGTGACTGAAGCGCTGGAAATCATAGGTTTTTGGGGGTAAAGGATTGGGGAGGACAGAGGGCGGAGGGCAGAGGAAGGATGGAAAAAGGTGAGAGGGAGAAAGGGCAAAAGCAAAATTAGCTGCTCATCTTTGTTGTCTTTGGTTTCCTGGTTTTCCCCTTTCTGCCCTCTGCCTCTTGCTTTAATTAGGACTGACACACTTGAAGCTGGAAATCTCAATCTTCCCTAATCCCCTTTTTGTAGAAGCGAAGCGGCTTCCCGCAGGGTAGGGAGTTGGGGGATCTCTTCCGCGTAAGCCCTAATTTAATTAATCATTCCGAATCTGCTGGCTGCGGTTGCGGAGGAAAATCGCGGTGGCGTTCATCGACAACAGCACAACTAACAAAACGATGATGGCGGCAGCGGCGTTATTGTGAAATTCGGGCTGGGGACGGGAGATCCAGTTATAGGTTTGGATGGGGAGCACGGTGAAGGGGGATCTGAGTCCTTCGGTGATCGGGATTAGGGTCGGCAAAAAGGCAATGAAAGTGAGAGCGCCAATTGTGATCAGGGAGGCTGTTTCGCCGATCGCTCGTGAGAGGGCCAAAATGGTGCCGGTGAGAATGCTGGGAAAAGCAATCGGCAAAACGTGGTCGCGGACGACTTGCCAGCGGGTTGTGCCTAAAGCGTAACCGGCCTGACGAATGCTGCTGGGAACGCCCCGTAGCGCTTCACGAGTGGACACAATGATGATTGGTAGGATCAACAGCGACAATGTGAGTCCACCGGCCAGCACACTGCGTCCGCCTGTGATTGGCTCCATGATGCGGACAAACACTTGCAGCGCCAGCAAGCCATAAATAATCGAAGGAACGGCTGCTAAGTTGCCGATGTTGATTTCGATGATTTTGGCCAACGTCGTTTCGGCCGCGAATTCTTCTAGAAAAATTCCGGCTCCGACGCCAATTGGGATGGCAACTAACGCAGTAATACTTAGCAGCCACAGCGTTCCAACCAGCGGCGACAGAATTCCGGCTCTGGCTGGCCGTCGAGAAGGGAAGCTGGTGATGAAGTCCCAGCTTAGGCGCGGCAAGCCGTCAATCAAAATATCTGCCAACAGCACTGCCAACACAATTAACCCAACCAGAGTAGCAATCAGGGCAACTGTGCTAAAGAGGCGCTCCAGTCGATAACGGCTCGTTAAGACCGGTTGAAACCGCTGCTCGGCATCCGGAGTAGAGAAAGAATAGTGATTGATAGGGGTCATTCGTATTTCTCCCGGAAGCGGTTGACAAACCAAAAGCTAAACAAGTTCAGCAGCAAGGTGATGCAAAACAGCGTCATGCCGACGGCAAAAATGGTTTTGTATTCAATTGAATTGACCGGCGCATCTCCTAAGCTCACCTGCACAATGAAGGAAGTCATGGTTTGTACGGCGAGGCGTGGATCAAGGAAGCTGAGGTCTGCCGTAATCGGACGAGGGTTTTGTCCGGCGGCAATCGTGACGATCATCGTTTCGCCCACGGCTCGCGCGATTCCCAGAACGCAAGACGCTACAATTCCCGACAAAGCTGCCGGAAGCACCACATTCTGGATTGTTTCGCGTTTCATCGCTCCTAGGGCATAGGCTCCTTGTCGTAGACTTTGCGGCACGGCAAAAATGGCATCTTCGCTTAAAGAAGCCACGGTCGGCAAAATGGCAACACCCATCACTAAGCCAGCACTTAGCGCATTAAAGGTTTCCAAGCTAGGAATAAATGTTTGGATGAACGGCGTCACAAATAGCAGCGCGAAGTATCCATAAACGACGCTAGGAATGCCAGCCAGTAGTTCTAAAGCAGGCTTAAGCCAACGTCGCAGTGAGGGAGGCGCATATTCACTCAGGTAAATGGCTGCCATTACCCCTAACGGAATTGCCACCGACAGTGCCACTAGCGACGTTAAAAATGTAGCGCTAATCAACACAAAAATACCGTATTGTGGATTGGCAAACAGAGGTGTCCATTCCCGATCGGTTAAGAAGCGCCATAACGGAACTTCTTTCAAAAATTCAATTGCTTCAAAAATTAGAGACGAAATGATCCCTAACGTTGTGGCAATTGAAATTAACGCAAACAAACCTGTGATCAAAACAATGATCTGCTCAGACCACTTGCTCAGAGAACGTTGCGGTCGCCATCGTTCGGTTTTGGCGCGGCTCAAAGAAACCAAATCTTCAGTCATGTCAACTTAAAGGGAGTTAAGGGGAGAAGGAATGGAAAGAACAGGAGACAACTTAGGAGATTTCTAGGAAAAAGTTGTTGCCACGTTGGGGCAGGTTTGGACTCAGTCTCGCGTCGCCCAGATGATTGATCTGCAAAACCTGCCCGTACCGGGGTAGAGGGTTTCCCAGAAATC
>JAAUQT010000264.1 GCA_012033495.1 Cyanobacteria bacterium RM1_2_2
TAGAAGAGTTGTACTATCAGGTTTTGCAGCAACGGCAGCTTTACTCCAGCACGCCCCGTATAGCCCGCCGAGACGCCCGAACTCGCTACAAAACTTCATCTCAACCCCTGATTGAACCCCCTTTGTGAACAAATGTAACAATCATGCTGTCATGCTGTTCTACTGTCTTGACAGCTTCCGATCAGGCAGATTATTCTGTCATGCATACCCGGGTATTAATCACACCGTCGTTCTATGCAAGACAAGCACAAAGTCACCTTGTACCTCCCCCAAGAGCTTCACCGCCAGTTGAAAGTTCGTTCCGCAGTTGATCTAGAACCTATGTCAACCATTGCAGAGCGGGCGCTTGTTTTCTACCTAGAACACCCGGATGTCATTGATGAGGTGGAGGAGGTTTACGGACAGGTGCACCGAATTTATAGCTGTCCTAGCTGTTCGGCTTCTCTTGTTTTGCACGAGGGCGAAATGACCCCCATTCATGAGCAGCCTGGGACGCTGACAGACGATGAATCTTCGGTTGCTGGGGTGCAGGAGAGTTGTCCTGAGCCGAATCAGCAGGGTGAAGGGGAGTTAGTTCCTTGCTAGTAAAAGCGAATTAATCCTAATTTTGACACTTGATTAATCAATCGTTTCTATGTTCTCGGTACTGTTCATACCTTAGTGAGAGTTTGCAGTACCTGTTTTAGATAATCATAAGTTCATCTAGCTTTGGTTGCTGAGCTTGTGTAGTGGCTGCACCGTCTCTAAAGTGGGTTAACGATCATGAAAGAAGAGCTTAGTATTCTTGTCCAGGCTCAATATCCTTTGATCTATCTCGTTACATCTGAGGAGGAACGGGCTGAACAAACAATTGCCACAATTGCTCAAGCGAAACCCCAGCGGCGAGTTTTTGTCTGGACAGTAACTCACGGGATTGTGGAATATGGTCAACCGCGCAACGTGACTCAGCACAATACCGTTTCTCCAGAGGCTGCCATCGAATGGGTGATTCGTCAGCGTGAGCCTGGGCTGTATGTGTTCAAAGACTTGCATCCTTTTGTTGATTCGCCTGCTGTGACTCGTTGGCTGCGAGATGCAATTGCTGGGTTTAGGGACACCAATAAAACAATTATCATGATGTCCCCGGTTCAGCAGATTCCAATTGAACTGGAGAAAGAGGTCGCAGTATTAGATTATCCGCTGCCTGACATGGCTGAGCTAAACCAAGTTTTAACTCAACAGATGGAGCAAGGTCGCAATCGTCGTCCTACGACTGAAACGCGAGAAAAGCTCTTGAAGGCGGCACTGGGCTTGACCAAAGATGAAGCTGAGAAGGTTTATCGTAAGGCTCAGGTTACGGCTGGAAAACTTACAGAAGCTGAAGTCGAAATTGTCCTCTCCGAGAAGAAGCAACTCATCCGTCGCAATGGCATCTTAGAGTACATTGAAGAAGATGAAACGCTGGATTCCGTTGGTGGGCTGGAGGAGCTAAAACATTGGTTGAAGCAGCGCTCTAATGCTTTTACTGAAAGAGCTAGAGAATACGGTTTACCCCAGCCTAAGGGCATGTTAATTCTAGGTGTGCCGGGTTGTGGCAAGTCTCTGATTGCTAAAACGACTTCTCGACTTTGGGGACTGCCTCTATTGCGGCTTGATATGGGTCGGGTTTATGACGGTTCGATGGTAGGACGCTCGGAAGCAAACCTGCGGAATGCCCTCAAAACGGCTGAATCTATCTCTCCGGCTATTCTCTTTATCGATGAGATTGACAAAGCATTTGCCGGAAGCTCTGGCTCTGCTGATTCAGATGGTGGTACATCTAGCCGAATTTTTGGTTCTTTTCTCACCTGGATGCAGGAAAAAACCTCACCTGTATTTGTGATGGCAACGGCAAACCGCGTAGAACGCCTGCCAGGTGAATTTCTTAGAAAAGGGCGATTTGATGAAATTTTCTTTGTGGATCTGCCCAATGCTGAAGAGCGTACCGAAATCTTTAACATTCATCTATCAAAGCGTCGCCGCGAAATTGCTCGCTTTGATTTAGATCAGTTAGTTGGAATTTGTGATGGTTTCTCAGGAGCGGAAATTGAACAGGCTCTGATTGCCGCAATGTACGAAGCATTTGCTCAAGAGCGTGAATTCACACAACTTGACATTATTGCTGCAATTAAGGCAACTCTACCGCTTTCTAAGACCATGAGCGAGCAGGTTACTGCCCTACGAGACTGGGCAAGACAGCGAGCCAGACCTGCCGCCGCCTCTGTCGCCGAATATCAGCGACTAGAGTTCTAACAGGCTTTCTCTCCTGCTCCCAACAGGAGGAAAGGCTAGCTCCCAAAGCTAGCAGTTTGGCAGTCGAGCCGTCTTAGCCAGCATTCCAACCGCCAGGCTGCACGGCATTATGAACACCTTAAACGTTGTCGTTTCTCTCAACTTCTCTACAGGAGGAAATCCGAAATGTCTCACTTTAGCACTCTGCGCACCAAAATCTCTGATGCTGAAATCCTCAAGTCTTCTTTGCGGGATCTGGGCATCGCTACCAAGACCGAAGCTGATGTGCGCGGTTACAACGGACAGCGTGTGCGCGCTGACATCGTTGCCGTTCTGGAAGGCGAGTATGATCTCGGTTGGTCTCGCAATGCTGATGGTTCCTTCGACCTGATTGCTGACCTCTGGGGTGTTGCTAAGAAGCACAACCAAACCGAACTAATCAACTCGATCAACCAGAAGTACGCTGTTAACAAAACTTTGGCAGAAGTGAAGCGTCCTGGCTTGCAAAACGCTAACGTTAAGCTGGTTCTGCAAAAGTAGTCCCTCTCAGCGTTCCCAAATTGACGGGCTAACCTACTTAAACGGGTTAGCCCGTTTTTTGTTGCTGGTTAAAGGATTCTCATACCATTTGCGATTTTGGATTGGCGTTCGCGCAGCGTTGCGCTAGCAACTTTTGGATTGGGGAAGCTTCGCGCAGCAACGGTTTCAGTCTGCGAACTGTCGCATCCTCTGTTTAAATCGGTATTAGTTTATGTCACCCAGGAATACTCAAGTTTCATTGCAGATCAAAGATCGAGACTGTTTTTCATTCCCCTCCTCAACAACGCCCAAAAAACAGATTGTTCTCTCCTGCTCTCTGCCTTCTTCTAACCTTATCCAAGCTCTAAAACTGTGCTCTCGGTATATGTCTCTCAGCAACAGTTTTGTTTATGATTGGGGGACTAACCTAAGCACGGTTGATTATGCTGCTTGAATCCAGTCCCTCTGAATCCCTACTCTATGCTGCTGCTATCGATTATCGTCGCCGTACTGTTCGCCCGTTTGGGGTGTATGAATTGCATGGATTGGCTTCAAATGGAGAATATTTGTGGGCAGTAGATTCGGTACGGGGCTACTTAGTCCAGGTTGATTGTCGTAATGACAATACAACTATTCTGAATTCCCTGAGTGTACAAGAGTTTCAGGATGCCTCTGGTTTGGCGCTGATTGATGGGCAGCTTTGGTTTGCTAGAGACAACGACGTGCTTTGGTGTAGCGTCTCAGATTTTGTGCTTCATCCTTTTGTAAGCTTGCCCTATGACGCAGATGGTGTGGCAGTTTGGCAGTCTACAGTTTATGTTACGTCTCAGAAGTTAGGTTACATTTCAGTATTTGATCGCAATACGGGTCGGCAAATTACGCGGTTTCCTCTGCCGGGAGTTGGGGTAGAACGGTTGACGGTACGCGGCGAAGAATTGTGGATTTGTGATGATTTGGAACGCTCGGTTTACTGTATGGATCGGGCAACCGGAGAAGTGCTATTCAGTGTCCTGACGCCCTACGCTAATCCGTCTGGCATCGCTTTTCATCCAAATCCACAGGGCGGCGAAGATCTTTTGTATATCGCCTATGCGGAAGAGGAATTTTATATTCGAGATAATCCAAACAGTGATGATGAAGACCAAAGAGAGTTAACGACTCGTGATCGAACTTTTATCCATCCGCTGCACGTTCACTATGATGCCTCTAAGCGCTATGCGCTCTCAAACGGATATTTAGTTGAAATGTCGTATGTGGAGGAGCTTTCACAGCTAGAGGAAGTTGCTTTAACAAATCTAGAATGGCGGATTGCGCTGCCGGCAACGACTGACCGACAAAAATTGCTGAGCGTAGAGCCGATCGGGATTCCGTTTACCGAAGAAGAACAAGGCGGGCAGCGAGTCGCAGTTTTTCGGTTTAATCGGTTGGAAGCCTGTGAAGGGCAAATTTTTGGCTGGAAAGCGCTGATGGAAGTGCGAGGAATTAAGTACCGCCTGACGCCGCGTGATCTGGAAAACAGCCCACCGCTTCCACCAGATTTTCAGCAGAAATATTTGGTAGACGACGACGATTTAGCCATGGATTCGCCAACGATTCGCTGGGCGGCGGCTGACTCAATTGGGACGGAAACGAACCTGTTGCGAAAAATTCTGCGTATCCGCAATTATGTCTACGATCGGCTTTCCTACAGCATCAAGCCGCACATTGATACGCCGGATGTGGCTCTTGATCGCGGTACGGGTTCCTGCGGCGAGTATGTGGGAGTGCTGCTGGCGCTGGCTCGGCTAAACGGGATTGCTTGCCGCACTGTAGGTCGTTACAAATGCCCGCCTGATCCCGATCAGCGAGGTATTCCGCTACAACCAGACTTTAACCACGTTTGGTTAGAGTTCTATGTGCCAGGGTTTGGCTGGGTGCCAATGGAATCGAATGTCGATGATGTCATTGACGGTGGGCCTTACCCAACTCGCTTCTTTATGGGGTTGCCGTGGTTTCATGCCGAAATTGCCAAAGGCATCCCGTTTGAGAAAATTGCGGCGGCTGATCTACCGGAAGAAATCTCGATTGGGGATTTGGCGATCAACCACATCCGGTTTACGATTTTGCAGGAGTTACCCCCTCCAGGGAGTGAGGTGTGAGTTCACATTCCGATTCGTAGACTCGCCAGCAGTTCCGTCCGGCGGCTTTAGCAGCATAGAGAGCAGCATCAGCAGCAACTAGCCCCATTTCGGCGGTTTGAGTTGGCTCTGGAATTCGACTCCAAACTCCTAAACTCACCGTTAAATGAGAACTAGCACTCGATCGATCGTGAACAATTTGTAGGCTGATGATAGCAGTTCTAATCGCCTCAGCAATCCAGATAGCACTCTCGACAGTTGTGTGCGGTAGGACGACTGCAAATTCTTCACCTCCATAGCGAGCAACCAAATCACCAGGGCATTGCAGCGTCCGATGGATGGCTTGGGCGACTTGCTGTAAACAGTTGTCTCCTGCCTGATGCCCGTAGTAATCGTTGTAAGCTTTGAAGCAATCCACATCACACAGGATCAGGGAAAGGCAGGACTGCTCACGTTGGGCTAGCCGCCATTCGACCGAGAGATATTCATCAAACCGACGGCGATTCGGGATTTGGGTGAGGCTGTCGAGAGAGGCTAATCGCTCTAACTCCAAATTAGCTTGACGTAGCGCATCTTCAATTCGTCGGCGTTCTTGCACCTCTTGCTGAAGCTGCTGATTTCGTGCAACCAACTGCCGTCGCTGATGTTGAATTGTGAGTTGGCAGTGAATGCGCGCAAGCACTTCTGCCGTGTGGAAAGGTTTGGTAATGTAATCTGCTCCACCGACCGCGAAAGCAGCCATCCGATCATCAATTTCGTTTAAAGCGCTGAGAAAAATAATGGGAATGTCTTGTGTAGCGGCATTGGCTTTTAGCTCAGCACAAACTTCATAGCCGCTGATTTCGGGCATCCGAATGTCTAACAAAATGAGATCGGGAGGAGCAACCTGCACTGTCTGGAGGGCAATCTTACCTCCACGGGCTTTCCGCACTCCGTAACCGTGGCTATTGAGAAGGCTAGTCAGGACAAGCAAGTTGTCTATTTGGTCATCCACAATCAATATTGTGGCTGCAAGTCCATCCATCCAACACACTCCTGACGGTTCCTTACTAAAGCTGATCCTTCAATTAGAGTACCCGTAGAGCCAAGTCAGAATCATCTCTAAAAGTGGGATTTCTGTAGGAGCAGTCTGCTTCAAGTATATCTACGTATGTTTTTCAGCTTCGCTGGTAGTTGCATAGACAATTCGCTGCGTAAACAAGGTGGAACGCAAGTGAAATCACCTGTGAGAATAGATTTGATTATCGAATTTTCTACTCTTGCTTAAAGGGTAAATCTGC
>JAAUQT010000027.1 GCA_012033495.1 Cyanobacteria bacterium RM1_2_2
CTGCCGTGTACACAGATCTTGCATTGGAAGTTAAAACCCTGCTTGATCCCCCTAAATCCCCCTTAAAAAGGGGGACTTCAAGCCAGTTGTGGGTCGGTTCCCCCCTTTTGTAAGGGGGGTTAGGGGGGATCGTTCGACTTGTGTGTACACGGTAGCTTATTAAGGGGGATGCCGGAGGCAGGGGGATCTGATCTGACTGGTTCACAAATCAAATTGGTATCAAATTGCGGCTAAACTTGCCCCACCGTTAGCGGTAGCTTCTTGCTCAAAGCCCTCCTGAATCCCTCAATTTTGAGGAACTTGGGGAGAACATACCGTTTGAAAAGCTCCTCAAGCGTAGGGAATGCAGGGGGCAAATCAGAGCGCTTACCCTTTAGATTCAGTGTTTAAGGAGCATCGTTGAGATAGCCTTCTGGGTAATTGCTGACGGCTCGCTGTAGGGCAACGATGGCGCGGTTATAGCTGAGAATGGCACTTAAGTTATTCACCTGCGAGCGGGCTAGTTCGGTTTGCTGCCGTAAAACATCAGTTTGGGTTCCCACACCTGCCTGAAAGCGTAAACGAGCTAACCGAAGCGCTTCGGCAGCCTGCTCAACCGCAAGGGCAGTGGTTTGAATGTTGGCAAAGTTGGCGTCAAGCTGGGAGAAAGCTCGCTCAACTTCAAATCGAATTTGCTCACGGCGATTTTCAAACTCAGACTCGGCAATGGCAATATTTGACTCCTGCTGGTTGGCTTGTGAGCGAGCCAGCCCTCCATCATAAAGGCTTTGAGTTAAAGTAAGCCCCAACTGATAGTTGTGCAAAAACGTGAAGTCATTATCAAAATCATTGACGACGTTGAATGCACCGCTGAAGCCAACTTGTGGTCCTAACTGCGCCAGAGCCGCCCGCCGATTTCGCTGTGCCACTTCTCGCTGAATCAACGATTGCTCTAGCTCAACTCGATTTTTGTAGGCTTGGATGATGCTCTCTTCTAGGCTCAAATCCCAAACTCCAGAAACCTCAATTGGGTCAGCCGCCGCGATATCTAAAGATTCTGAAATGTTGACTTGCTGCGCGAGTTCACGACGAGCAATTTCCAACTCGCTCAACTGCTGGGTTAAGTCTTGCCGAGCATTGGCTACTTCAACCTCCGCTTGCAGCACATCAAACCGAGTTCCCACTCCGGCTCGTTCTAGGGCTTGGGCATCTCGCAAACTTTGTTCTGCCTGCGCCAAATTTGCACTGAAAATATTAACCTGTGCGCCTGCTTCCTGTAGGTTGTAATAATTGGTGGCTGTTTCAAAAATTAACTGTTCAACCTGCCGCTCAAGCTCGAGTTGTTGAAGCCGCACCTGACCGCGAGCCGCCTCAATCAAAGCGGGACGCCGACCTGATGTGAAGACGGTGTAGTCAAGCTGAAGCCCGGCTCCTAGAGTCGTAGAATCGCCGTAGGTGACGGTGATATCACCTGCATCAGGGTTCGGTTGCCCTAGAAAGTTGGTATCAGGCTGGCGTTGAGCAGACTCACTGCCCTGCTGGTTAAATTGAGCATTGGCGCCAAGCGTTGGAAAGTTGGAAGACTGGGTTTCCCGTAATTCTGCTTGAGTTCGCTCCAACGTTAGCTGGGCTTGTCGCAGTTCGGCATTGTTGCGCAGGGCTAATTCCACCGCTTGCCTCAACGTAATCGGCTGAGTGCCAACAATTTCCACTTCATCGGGTGAGGTGGGAAAAGCCAAAGGATTCGGATTGGGGTCGAGATATTCTGGGGCTGGCTCATCGTCGGAGAAGAAGCCAGGGACAATACTCGGATCAATCGGCGATGGCGCAATTGGATCAGGAAGGTTGATCTCAGTGTCTGGTGAGGTGGATGATGCCGGAGCCTGAGACGCTTCAACTGCTTCCGACTCTGATTGAGTTTCTTCACCGTCTTCAACTTGAGTTTGAGCCAACTCCTCTGGCAAAGCTTGCTCTGGTGCAGAGACTTCCGACGCAGAAGGGTCTGTTGCATCTGGTGCAATTTCTTGATCTGAAATTTCTTGATCTGCCTGATTTGCCTGATTTACCTGATCTGGTTCGGTTAAAGGTGCATCTTCAGACGATCCATCAGGTAGTTCATCAGGTAGTTCATCAGGTAGTTCAACCTGAGATGAATCGGGCTGACTTTTGGCTGCACCTTTGCTGGGTCGCAACTCTGACAGGGTAGATGTTTGAACTGTTTGGCTGGTTGCCGTAGCAGCATCCGCTAGTTCAATTTCAGGGACAGTTTCGGTTGGCAAAGAGGCTTGAGACTGCGGCTCTGGTTCAGGCGCGGGTGGGCGGTTTTGCTGCCGCAACTGCTGCCGAATGCGCTGCTCATTCTGTAAGCGTTCCAGCCGTTGCGCCGGATTATTACTCGTTGAATTGGGTAGATTAAGCTGCCGGTGAATGTTTTGCTCGACCTGTAAGGGGTTAGGTTCTGGAGCCAGCGGTCGGTCAAACGGAGGATTTTGCGATTCGCTGCGTTGCTGGCGAATAAAACTGTCTCGTTGAAGCTGATCTAGCCGTTCTTCGCCAGTGGGTGGGGTCTGTGCTTTGAAAGACTGCCGCTTCTGCGAGGGAGATGACTGCCAATCTGGAAGCTCGACCTCGGCATCAGGGGTAGACCCAGACTGAGGAGATGTTGGTGCAGCCGCAGTAGATGGGGTCGTTGAAGGGTCGAGGGCAGCATCGGAAGTTGAACTCGCTGAGGTAGCTTCTCCCTCTGCTGCTGAAGATGATTGATGATGCACCCTAGGTTCCGCCGCCGCAGCGGAAACTCCGATCGCGCTTGAAGCGATCATGGTGATACCTAGGAGAATCAAAGAATTGGAGGGTTGCATAGCTCAATTTCGTCCAAAAAGCGCGAAGCCTAGGGGAAATAACCTTAAGCAGGATACTGGGTGATCAATGATCTTGGCAAATATTAAAAACATATGGCTCAAACGGATCAATAAAATCCACCAATCGGCCAACAAAACTGGAAATCTTGCGCATAATCAAGGGTGTGTGCCTCTGCTTTGCAGTAGAATGACCAATTGTGGAAAATCCCGGTAGTGCTACCTGAAGCCACGCCATCCCACACCCTTTTAACTTATCCCGCGATCCCATGCCTAAGGTTCTTGTTTCCGATCCAATCGACCAAGTTGGAATTGACATTCTTTCCCAAGTTGCCCAGGTTGACATTAAAACAGATTTGTCGCCGGATAGCCTGCTGCAAATTATTTCGGACTATGACGCCCTCATGATTCGGTCGGGAACACGGGTCACTCAAGCCGTGATTGATGCTGGCAAACAGCTAAAAATTATCGGACGGGCAGGCGTTGGCGTAGACAACGTGGATGTTCCAGCCGCGACTCGTCGGGGAATTCTGGTGGTGAATTCTCCAGAAGGCAACACTGTCGCCGCCGCCGAACATGCCGTAGCGATGATGCTTTCTCTGTCTCGCTTAATTCCTGAAGCCAACCAGTCGGTGAAACAAGGACAGTGGGATCGCAAAAGTTTTACTGGGGTGGAAGTTTACAAAAAAACACTAGGAATTGTCGGACTCGGCAAAATTGGGGCCCACGTTGCCGGAATCGCCCGCTCGATGGGGATGCGGCTGTTGGCTTATGATCCTTTTTTAACCGCTGAACGCGCCGAGCAGTTGGGCTGTCAGTTGGTCGAGCTAGATTTTCTATTTCGCGAGTCTGACTACATCACGCTGCACCTACCCAAAACCACCGAAACCTACCATCTGATTAACGCCGAAGCTTTCGCCAAGATGAAGCCCACCGTGCGGATTGTCAACTGTGCGCGAGGGGGCATCATTGATGAAGCAGCGCTAGTGGCAGCAATCCAGGCAGGCAGAATCGCCGGAGCCGCCCTTGATGTCTATGAAGCCGAGCCGCTAATGGCAGACTCACCGCTGCGATCGCTGGGTAAAAACGTGGTGCTCACGCCTCACCTCGGAGCCTCTACCGAAGAAGCACAGGTGAATGTGGCGATCGATGTGGCGGAACAAATCCGCGATGTGTTGTTGGGGCTACCGGCTCGCTCTGCTGTCAACATTCCGGGATTGCGCCCTGACCTGATGGAAAAGCTGCGTCCCTATTTGCAACTTGCTGAAACGTTGGGCAACTTGGTCAGTCAGCTAGCAGGTGGACGCATCGACGCGCTCAATGTGCGGCTGCAAGGTGAACTCGCCAGCAACGAAAGCCAGCCTGTCGTCGTGGCTGCTCTGAAAGGCTTGCTGTCTCACGCTTTGCAGGAGCGGGTGAATTATGTCAACGCCAGCATTGAAGCCAAAGAACGCGGTATCCGAGTCATCGAAACCCGCGATGCGTCTGTGCGTGACTACACGGGATCGCTTCACCTCACTGCGCAAGGCTCTTTAGGCGAACATTCGGTCAGCGGGGCGCTGCTTGGCGACGACGAAATCCGAATCACCAGCGTCGATAATTTCCCGATCAACGTGCCGCCGAGCCGCTACATGCTGTTTACCCTGCACCGCGACATGCCCGGCATCATTGGCAAAATTGGCTCTTTCTTGGGCAGCTTTAACGTCAACATTGCCAGTATGCAAGTCGGTCGCAAAATTGTGCGCGGCGATGCGGTCATGGTGTTGAGCATTGACGACCCGTTGCCAGAAGGCATTTTGACCGAAATTACCAAGGTTCCAGGCATTCGAGATGCCTACACTGTCACGCTCTCTGATTGATGCTGATGCTTGAGACAAGTTGAAGCAAGTTGAGGCAAGTTGAGGCAAAGTTGAGGCAAGTTGTTGAGGCAAGGCATTGGCAAATAGCTGGTGGGAAATTCAGATCATTGCCGATCCGTCCGCAGAAGACCTCGTGTTTTGGCGGCTAGAGGACTTTGGCTGCCGAGGCACTTCCAGCCAGGCCAAAGGTGAAGCTTACTTCATTCAAGCCTATCTACCCCAAATCAAAGCCCAACAGCTAGACTTAGCAGCCTTAGCGCTATTGCTCCGTCAAGATGCCCTTTGCGTGGGGTTGCCTGCCCCGGTGACTCAGTGGCATCTAATCGACGAGGAAGACTGGGCGAGCAGTTGGAAGCAGCACTGGCATCCAGAGGAAGTCGGCGAGCGGTTTTTGATCAATCCCGCTTGGTTGCCCCGCCGGACACTGAGCGGTCGATTATCACCCTCGATCCGGGCGTTGCCTTTGGCACAGGCGGCCATCCCACCACGCAGCTTTGCCTAGAGTCTCTCGAAATGCGGCTGGGTGAGCCTAATCCAGAAGCCGTGTTAGCCGATATTGGCTGCGGCTCAGGCATTTTATCAATCGGCGCTCTGCTGCTAGGAGCTAAACGAGTTTACGCTGTCGATACCGATCCGCTGGCAGTGCAGTCTACCTTCAGCAATCGGGAGTTAAATCAAATTGCCGCCGAACGTTTGGTTCCAGAGGAAGGCAGCATTGATCGGTTAATTGAAATTTTGCCTGATCCCGTGGATGGTTTTGTCTGCAACATTTTGGCAGAAGTGATTATTGACCTCATTCCCAGCCTGGGCGCTATCTCTAAATCCACGACTTGGGGCATCCTCAGCGGCATTTTGCTCGATCAGGTCAAGCCAATTGCCGACACCCTCGAACAGCATGATTGGGTCGTCGCTACGCTCTGGCGGCGCAAAGACTGGTGTTGCCTCAACATTCGCCGCTCTTGAGCAAGCGAGTTCGTTAGCCTAGCAACCTGCAAAGCCCAACTCACTGCCTGACGGTGAAGTGTAGCGGCGGCAGTGAACCTTGAACTCATCACTAGGGACTTTTGACCGTCCGCTGCCACGCAGTGCTAGGCGGCTGTTGGCTTCTACAAACTGCATAGCCAACGAGAAATAGATGCAACTTGGTTCTCCTCATTTAAGTTCGCAGCATTACTGAGCATCCTGCTTTCTAATTGCTCCCAAATTTCGCCAGCCATCCTTCTCTCAATCGCCGCCCCTACAAAAAATGTAAGTGGTGAATGACCAGCATCCGCGAATGCTTGTCTTATGCGATTTAGTGCCGCTTGTGCCGTTTTCCAATGCTCGTCAGCACCGGCTGGATCAATCCCGCCCTTCAGTTCTCCCAATGCGATTGTGTAAGGCTCAACTTCAACAGGCTCGATTGTGCTGGATTTATTAGCTGGCAGTGCTTCTGGCGCAAGATTGAACAAACAGAGATCTACATTACTTTTGACTAAGGGAATATTTAGGTTATAGATAAGAGTGCGCCTACCAAGATCACTCTCCCAACTGAGTCCACGTAAAGATAATTCAATTTCTGCATCGTCGTTTGTCATCGCTATCCACTTTTTTGTCTTTGAATGCTGCCAATGATATTTTTGACCTGCAATTGTAAGAGTTGAAAGAATAGCACGAGTCAGTTTTCTTTGTGCCAAAGCTCCACCAACATTACGCATCGAGCCACCAAGCGTATCGCCACGAGTCAATAGAAATCTAAAGACTAATTCCTCTACAAAGTTTGCACCTGCTGGCTCAAGAAAGTTTTTGATTAGACCGTTAATCGCATCAATTTTATCCTCCGGTGTCAAATGAGTAAGAGATTTGTCAGACAATCCTGCCGCAGTCAACAATCCCATCTCGATACCCTGAATGTTTAACAAATCAGCAGGACTTTTAGCTTGATTTGCTGCTTCTTGAAGTGCCCTTGCTTCTGCAACATAAGGGGTAGCCCGTCGATTCTTCTCAAGTGCGAGTGCTACAAAGCCTGCACGAGTTGCTTCATAGGTCGTGACAAGACCGTCACTAGACTGAAGATGATTACGATAAGCAGTCATAGGATCGGGTTACTGTTTTTTCCATACGTAAACACACTTCCTCAGAGGATCACGCCCATGATTTCCCATTTGCTGGCTGCTGTTGCCCTTATCGCTAGGTAAAACAAGAATATTTTCAACTACAAAACCTAGTTTCTCTGCAAAGTCAGCGAGGAGCATATCTACTGAAATACTTATGCCAGAGTAACGTACATTGTCATTGACCATAAACAACAGTGCCCCAGGTTTGAGTACGCGAGAACATTCTTGTATGACGCAAGCCATTTCATAAAAGTAACCTCTAACCATCCTGGGTATTCCGTTGTTATTTAATACACCTTGGAGTTTTTGATTATTTAAATAGCTCAGAATAGCTTGCAATAGAGATTGTGAATTTACAGTCTCTATTGCCAAGCTCCAGTTTGGATTGATAGTCAATAAATCTTTTGAGCGATTTTCGACTGTACAGCTTAACATTTCCTGTCGGAGATCAATGAGTCCCTTTTCAGAAATATCCAACAATGCAAGCTCCAGTGCATAAGTGCGAGTGTAGTCATATCGATTGCAATAGGGTGGAGACGTGATAACAGCATCATAAATTGCATCAGGTAAAGTCGGTAGCAATTTAAGGCAAGACCCTTTGTGAAGCTCGATTTTACCTTGCAATTTCCTAACCGAAAAAAGTTCTACCTGATGTGTGGGAGGTTCCAGATCATTAATAATTTCTTCGATTTTATTGGTGATGGCATGATCAAAATCTAAGATTTCACCTTTATTGAAAGGCTTTTTTCCTTGCCCACGACCGGAACGATAATCCCAACGAAGATACTGTCCATCTTTGCGAGTGTAGCTTATGGACTCTAAAACACAAAGTAAAGCAAAGAGCAAAACTTCTCGAACTCTTTTATTCTCTTGATAACAAGCTTCAAGGTATTGCTCAATTGCTCTTTTATTTTCTGTAGAATAAGCTCTTTTTGTAATCCTAAATTCTGGCAAACAAACCTCTTTACCAGCCTGTTTCCATATTCGCGAACTCAACCAAGTCTTGAGACGTATAAGATCATCGGGTATGAATTCGGTATCGAGAACCTTCTTCGTTTCAATAATTTGTTGACCAATGGGTAACAATTCAATACCATCAGCATCAAGTCCCAAATCACTAGCAGCAAACAAAGCCGTTCCGCTACCTGCAAAAGGATCTAGTATCTTTCCCTCATTAAGCCCATATTCTTGAAGTAAAAGCTCAACAAGAGAAGCAGAGAAGGCTTCTTTATATTTGTACCATCGATAAACAGGTCTTGTTTTGTTAGCTTGAAAACTTACCAAAAGTCTAGTAAGTGCAGGCTGAACTAAAAACTTAGTTTGAAAATGCTGCTGCAATTGTTTGTCAAGGTTGTCAATTTCCCTAAGAACCTTATTTTGCACTTCAGAGGCGATGTCGGAGATGCTTGACAGACTTGTCACAAGTATTGACCCTACAAAACACGGATCCGCATATTATATCAGTGCCTCCAGTAGTCCGCCGAATCTGGCATATCGCATGGCTTCTCAACGTTTGCCCTAACAGATACAACCTTTTTCAGGCTGGTGAAGTATGTAAAAGTGGCGTACAGGGGCTATGCCCTAAACCTCCTGTACCTTACGTGAGTGAAAACGCTATGTGTGGAAGCCACCTAACTTGCCTATGACCCTTCCATTTACCTATCTCCGAACGGTTCGCTTTCAGGATACGGATGCTGCGGGTGTTGTTTACTTTGCCAATGTGCTGTCGATGTGTCACGAGTCCTATGAGGCTTCGCTGGCGGCAGGTGGCATTGATCTCAAAACATTTTTTTGCGGCGAGGTAGCGCTGCCGATTATTCATGCCGAAATTGACTACAGGCAGCCGATGTTTTGCGGCGAGTCTTACCTGATTTCTGTGGCTCCTGTTTTGCTCAGTCCAGATAAGTTTGAAAATCGCTATCAAATCAGCGCTGCCCCAGTCTCAGAGCTAGGTTCAGAGCTAGATCCAGAAGCTAATTCATCTGTTGTTGCCCAAGCTGTCACCCTGCATCTCTGCATTGATGCCAAAACCCGAAAGCGGCGAGCGCTGCCATCGCAAGTGCGGCACTGGTTAGAACACTTCCCATCAAACCTTGACATTTCCGCCCAAAGCTCCTCGGTTGGGTAACGGGTTAGAAAGACTCGAAGGAACAGTGTCCTCTTGGTTTTGGCAACTTGAGCAATCTGGACAAAATCTGTATTCAAGAAAATGAAGTCTCGGAAAATTCTTGAAAGATTTCTAGCATTGATAAGTGACCTGGTTTATCATAATCATCCTAAAGAGGTGTACTTTCAAGCTTTTCCCTGGTTCTGCTTTGCCCACTGCCCGACCCTCTGCCCAATTTTAGAAATACAGCACTCTGTCCCTTAGCTCTCTTGTCTTGGAGAAATAGCCCGTGAGTCCAGAAACCCTAGTTCAAGTTCCCCCTCAGACTTCCGCTTTCCCTCTCCAATCCACGACGGCGGATTTTGATCGCTATGTCATGTCTACCTATGCTCGCTACCCCATCATGCTGGAGCGGGGTGAAGGCAGCCGGGTTTGGGATGCAGATGGACGAGAATATCTAGACTTTGTGGCTGGCATTGCCACCTGCACGTTGGGTCATGCGCATCCGGTGATGGTGGATGCGGTAACGCAGCAAATTCAAAAGCTGCACCACATTTCCAATCTTTATTACACCCGTCAGCAGGGTAATTTGGCAGAGTGGCTGGTGCAACATTCCTGCGCCGATCGAGTTTTCTTCTGCAACTCTGGAGCCGAAGCCAACGAAGGGGCAATCAAGCTAGCTCGCAAGTATGCCCATACGGTACTCGGAATTAGTACGCCGATTGTAATTACTGCCCACGCTAGCTTTCACGGTCGGACGCTGGCTACCATCACCGCAACGGGACAGCCCAAGTATCAAAAGAACTTCGACCCGCTGATGCCGGGCTTCTACTACGTGCCTTACAACGACATTGTGGCGCTAGAAGAAGCGATTGCGCTGTTAGATGCAGGCGGGCGACAGGTGGCAGCCATTATGCTGGAGGCTCTGCAAGGAGAAGGCGGCGTGCGTCCGGGTGAACAAGCCTACTTCCAACGAATTCGGGAGATTTGCGACGAGACGGGAATTTTGCTAATCGCCGATGAAGTTCAAGTGGGCATGGGGCGAACCGGACACTACTGGGGCTATGAAAATCTGGGCATTGAGCCGGATATTTTCACCTCTGCTAAAGGTCTGGGCGGCGGCATTCCGATCGGTGCGTTGCTGTGTAAATCTTTCTGCGATATCTTCCAGCCCGGCGATCATGCCAGCACATTTGGCGGCAATCCGTTTGCCTGTGGGGTTGCTCTCGCCGTTTGCCAAACTCTAGAGCGAGAGAATTTACTGACCGCTGTGCAGGAGCGGGGTGAACAGTTGCGAACAGGTCTGCGGGCTTTGGGCGAGAAGTATCCTAACCTGGTGTCTGAAGTGCGCGGTTGGGGCTTAATCAACGGTCTAGTGCTGAATCCAGAAATTGAACTGACTGCCAGCGCTTTGGTGAAAGCCGCCAGCGATCAAGGACTGCTGCTAGTTCCGGCTGGCCCCAAAGTGGTGCGCTTTGTGCCGCCGCTGATTGTCACTGCTGATGAGATCAGCCAAGCCTTGCAAGCCTTAGAGCGGGCAGTTGTCACCTTGGTTTAGGGGTGAGTATTTAATCACGTTAATTACGTTAATCACTGCAATTCTAACGATTAAACCAACGGCAATCAAACCTGATCAGCGATCGGAGCAATCAGCCCGTCGATGCTGGTTAGGTTTTTTTGTTGCCAATAGGCTAGCAGCCCTGCTTCACCTTTTCGAGTTGCCCAAGTCACGATCTCATCTCGATCAGACTGATAGGCGTAGAACGGAACGCCTGTGCCGCAAGAGGTTTGCACCCGATCAATCTCTGCCACGATAATTTGGCGTGTACCGGGTGTGGGTGGAAACAGGGGAAACAAATCCTGCCATTCTGGATCAGTATCCAACACGGTATGCCCCTGTCCATACAGCCGCAAAATCATCGGCGCGCCCTGAAACGCACAAAACATGAACGTGATTCGCCCATTCTCCTTCAGGTGGGCTGAGGTTTCGTTGCCGCTGCCCGTCAAATCCAGATAGGCAACCCGATTCGGAGAAAGCAGCCGCAAGCTATCCAAGCCTTTTGGAGAAAGATTGACGTGTCCTGCTGCACTCAAGGGAGCCGTCGCCACAAAAAAGAGATGCTGGTTAGCAATGAACTGTTGCAGCGGCTCGGTGATGGTATCAAAAACCTTAGCCATTTAATTTGCGCCTCCACGCAATCGATTGAATTACCTACAGAGAAGGAATGAAACTCTTATACCCTTTTGGATTTTGGATTTGCGTTCGCGCAGCGTTGCCCTAGCAACTTTTGGATTGTGGTGGAAGCTTCGCGCCACCATGGTTTCAGTCTGCGAACTGCCGCGTCCTCTGTTGAAATCGGGATTAGAAACTGAAATCTGTGCAAGGGCAGGTTGAGTCTTTGCGCAATTTCCTAAGCCTGAAACCAAGCTGTTAAAGCGAGCGCTAACGCATCGGCAGCATCATCTGGTTTGGGAGCTTTTTCTAACTTCAACTCTCTGGCAACCGCCTGTTGGACTTCCTGCTTGTCGGCATTGCCGTAACCTGTCAGGGCTTGCTTCACTTGAGCCGGCGTGAATTCGACGGAGGCGAGCTTAAATTGAGCTACAACCAGCACCACGATCCCTCGTGCTTGCGCCACCGCAATTGTATTTCCCATCCGGTAGAAAAACAGCTTTTCGATGGCAACTAAATCTGGCTGCACGTAGTCCAGCAAACTGTGCAAGTCATCATAAATCATACAGAGTCGATCGCCGATTTCCTGATGGGCGGGCGTTTGAATGATGCCAAAATCGAGGATAGAAACCTGCGCTGCGCCTGTTGCTGCTGGGTTGCAAAGAACAGCCCCAAACCCTAAAGTCGCCAGTCCCGGATCTAATCCTAAAATGCGTTTCTCCATGCGATCGTGCTAGCCGAATCAAGCGTGAGGTGAACGTGAATGCTGCAAAAAGTGGTTCTTCAAACGATACCGCATTGGGCGCAATGCAGCGAGCTTAGGAGTGGGAATTCCATCAGTTCGATCGTGGGTCGGGGCGGGTTTTGCGGTCACATCGATTGCCGGATGCCCATTGATCCGCTAAACCGCCCGTACAGGTTCCGGATTGATTCAATCCACCATCTTTAGGGCGCGTCATCCATTCAGGGTCAAACGCTGTCCGCATCGGCTTGATCGCGCCCGCCTCAAAAAACCGGCGAGGGGCTGTCGCCTTGCCATCGTCAGGGTTCTAGCTGGAATGGATCACAGCCCCCAGAATTCTCAGACATATAGCGACGCCACAAACTCGCCATAACCGTTGTACTTCAAGGTGGGAACCTCCTGCCAATCAAACTGATTTCCTGGCCCAATCAACCGTTCCTTGGCTTGCGACCAGCGCGGGTGAGAAACCTCCGGTTCTACATTCGCCTCAAACTGATACTCATTGGGGCTGATCGTATTCCAGAAAGTGGGCGGCTGAGTTGCTGTAAATTCGATTTTAACGATCGACTTTGCTCCCTTAAAGCCATACTTCCAGGGAATCACGGCCCGAATAGGAGCGCCATGCTGTTTCGGTAAGGTGTGCCCATAAATGCCAACCGCAAAAAACGCCAAATCGTTTGCCATTTCTTCAATTCGTAGTGCTTCCGTGTAGGGAAACGGCAGAAATTGCCCCGGCGGAAACGAGGGCCCAGGCGTCACTTGGCGATCAAAATAGGAGGTGAACTGAACAAATTTTGCTTTTGCTGTGGGTTCCACTGCTTTCAGCAAAGCATTCATGGGAAAGCCGAGCCAAGGAACCACCATCGCCCAAGCTTCAACACAGCGGAAGCGATAGATCCGCTCCTCCAGCGAAAATTCTCGCTGCAATCGATCCATATCGTAAACATCTGGTTTCTTCACCAGTCCAGCAATTTCAACTCGCCAGTTTTCGGTAGGCAACGCCTGAGCCTTTTGCCAAATTTCTTTGGAACTGCCAAACTCATAAAAATTGTTGTAGGTAGCCGCCAGCGTTTCGTTGGTAATCTCTCGATCGACCTGTCCAAAAGTGGGATTGCGGCGAGCCGTCAGCGTTTTAGTGTTGAGCAGCGGCAATTGCTCAGGCTTGCGAGTCGGCTTGATTTGCTGTTGACAACTGATCAAAGGCAGGGTCGTTCCGGCGATTCCCGCCCCCATCAGGGTTAGAAACCGACGGCGGTTGTAGAAAGCAGCTTCAGAAGTCACCTGACTTTCGGGTAGCTGCCACTTCGGAATATGAATAAACGCCATGGAGATTTGTTGACGGCTGAGGATTTAGTTTTAACTCGTTTTAACCCAAAAGGTTGTATTTTCCCCAACTATCTGTAGTGCCAAACGTTTCCAAAAAGCAGAGAGGCAAGATTAAAACTAACCTCACCTCCCTGCTTCTAACCTATTTCAGGATCTATGCAGTCCAATACTGTAGCAGGGGATAACCCGTTTTGAAAGCCAAAAAGCTCTAGTCTTGAGGGCTTAACTGCACAAGTCCTATTTTTTTGAAAGGGGCTTTAATGAATGGATATAATCGCGCCGATGTCTATGACAGTCGCATTCTATAATTCATCAACTCATCGAAGATCATCGTCTGGATTTTATCTTCATCAAGCAGCTTTGAGGTTGCCCTAGAAAATTGAGTCAGGGGTTGCAAAAAATGCTCCCTTTCCTACCAGACTTAGAATCTTCAATTTGGTTTATTAGAATTAGCGACCTGAAGCTACGACTAACTCCTCCACCTCATCTTCTGGCACCCGTAGGCTGGGAAACAGAAAATGATTTTCCTCAACATATTGAGCGCCAAATAGTCCTTTCTCTGCCCAGAAATATCGATCTGTGGTATGCTCGTTGCGTTTAACCAACAGCAGAGCCGGAGGCAAAATGCCTTCAGCCTGGATGAACTTCCGAGCCGCAGTCACGGGCTTATCTTCGCCACTCTCAATGCTATACTGAGGCACCAACTCTAGAATACGACGCCCTTCTAGACGACGCCGACTTTTGCGCTTCCGTCTTCTTGCCAACCTATATACCTCCTCTCTGATTGCTCCTCGGCAAATAGCTATAGTTAGGACTTTGTAACCAGGATAGCCACAACGATGGGTTAATGTAATCCTAGTTACAAAATACTAAGACCGTGCAAAGTATATCGGCTTGAGATAGGAATTTCAACTTCCTTTAAAGTATTGATACAAAATCTAAAGTAAATCTGTAGTGACCGTGAGAATTTGCTGAAGGCAAATCAAGACTCAGCCAATCCAGGAGAAATTTGAGCCAGATTAAACCCAAGATCAGAAAAAAAGAAGTTCATTAAAGATGAGGTTGAACTCGAAGTATTGGGCAAATTTGGTTGTCAATCCTCGCACCAAACTTTAAAGACCTAACTTCGTTTCGGGTCTCTTTACATTTTCTACAGTGAGTAAAAATTTAGTGTCAGCATTACGATTGAGCCTAGCAAAATTCAGGACTTTGGAAAATCTCTGGGAAAAGTCAGTCAATCAGCCCTAGCGGCTTTCCTGTGGTTGACAAAGAACAAAGAAACACAAGCGAGAATAGATGAAGCAGCCTGCCAAACCCTCCCTATATTCTGCTTTCAGAGCAGGCAAGCAACTTTGAGTTACAGTTGCTCTCCTTCGCCCTCCTTGGTAGAAGAATTGGGCACAGGACGGATGGAAAGTTGCACCATGTCAGGATATTAGTTGCCAGGACAGTTGAAGGGTCGATTAGATTATGCCCACTAGTTCCGAGTTTATAAATCTGTGTCAGTCACAAGTTGCGCTGCTGACGCAAGGGTTAGGAGCCGCCCTCAGCATCGTTTATTTGGCTGAAGAGTTCACCACCGACACCGACACTCATCTCGTGCCGATTGTGGCGCATCCAGAAATGGCATTGAACTGGGGTGAAGATCAAATTCTGTCCTTTTTAACACAAGTGCGCCTCAACCTCCGGCAGCAGCGCTTGCTTGCAGCCCAACCGCATCAGGCAGTTGATGACTCTCTGGAGTGGCAACCTGAAGCCGCTGAAGAAACCAACTCTGCTGCTCTATTTTCTCAATCGCTGGTCTACCCAACGGATGTTTTGTTGCCGCAACAGCAGATCGTTTTGCCCTTCATCTATCAAGACAGAGTGATGGGGCTGTTAGTCACGGCGCGAGCAGATCGGGCTTGGAACGACTCAGAACGCAGGCAGATTGAACACATCGCCGAGAGCTTGACAGCAGCTTCCGTGTTAGATTGGCGCGTGCGTTGGCTCGCACAGGATTTGCAGCAGCAACAACTGCTAGAAGAGCGTAAAACTGACCTATTTGATAATTTACTGCATCAGTTTCGGAATCCACTGACGGCTCTGCGCACCTTCGGCAAACTGCTCGTAAAACGAATACAGCCTAGCGATGCTAACCGTTCGGCGGCAGAAGGGATTATCCGAGAAAGCGATCGGCTACAAGATTTGCTGAAGCAGCTAGATGCCGCAATTGATCTAGAAGCCGATGATTTAATTCCGCTGTTGGCTGCCCCGCTCACGGTGACTCAGTCTGCCTCTCAGACAATTTCTCCGTCAGAGTCTGCATCAGAGGCTCCATCAGAGTCTTCGTCAGAGGCTCAGCCTGAAGCGCCTGCTCATCCTTCCCCCTCGACTGCTATTACTCAGTCGTCCATTCATCCATCTGCTCAAGCATTGACTCAACCATTCTTTCAGCCGTTACCGCCGTCCGAAACTCGCTTGCTGCTAGGAAGCGCGATTGATCTACAGCCTCATTCCATCAGCGAAGTTTTGCAGCCCTTACTCGACTCAGCCACAGTGATTGCTCAAGATCGCCAATTAACGCTCTGCATCGAAATTGCCAACCGTTTGCCGCAAGTTTGGCTCGATCTGCGGGCTTTACGGGAAGTTTTGAATAACTTAATCGACAATGCACTCAAGTACACGCCTGCTGGGGGGCAAGTGTATGTTAGCGTGCGGCGTGTTCGTCTACAGCCTGCCAATCGTGCAACCGTGACTCATCAAGCCATTTTGATCGCCGACACAGGGCCAGGCATCCCGACTGAAGACTTACATCACTTATTTGAACGACACTACCGAGGCGTGCAAGCCAAAACCGATATTCCGGGTACAGGCTTAGGATTAGCGATTGCGCGTGATTTAGTGCGGCAAATGCAAGGTGAGATCGAAATTTTCAGTCCGGCATTAGACTGTAAGCTGCTCACCCTAAACGACCTTCAGCCCCTATCTCCAGAACATCCCGGAACGGCAGCGGTGGTGTGGTTGAATGAGGTGAAGTGAGGGAAGTAGAAAGGGTGGATGGGTGGATGGGTGGCTTTTTGAACTCGATGCCTTCCAGCCGCGAATCAGTGATGGGCGATGGAGAGAGGGAATGGAGAGTAAGTCTGCTAAGGCAGCCAAAATAAGCAAATTCACAGACTCGACTAAAGTATTTCCCTGCTCTGCGCTCTGCCTTCCTTTCTTCCTTCTTCCTCATCTCCTCCTTCCCATTTTCTCAGCGATCCTTCATCCTCTTGGCTGTGAAAGGCGCTAAGGTAAACGAGATCAGCGATTAGCAGAAGTGCCTGTATGACTTATCTAGAAACCACCGCCCGTTTTTATGCCGAAGCTGCCGAAACGCCGAATGTTGGCTTGTGCTGTGTTCAAAGTGCGCCTCTGAGTCTGCCGGGACTGCATATTCCGATCCCGATGCAGGAAATGAACTATGGCTGTGGCACGACTGTCCATCCAGCGGAACTGGTGAGCAACCCTACAATTGCCTATGTCGGCGTCGGAGGCGGATTAGAAGCACTGCAATTTGCCTATTTTTCGCGGCAGGTCGGCGGGGTGATTGCGGTTGAACCTGTCCCCGAAATGCGGGAAGCGGCTCGACGGAACCTAGAGGCAGCAGCCGAGATCAACGATTGGTTTGAGCCTGAGTTTGTTGAGATCCGCGCCGGAGATGCGTTTAAGCTGCCGATCGATGACTTTGCAGTGGATGTAGTGGCGCAAAACTGTCTATTTAATATTTTTGAGCCAGCAGACTTAGCCCAAGCCCTCAGCGAAGCCGCTCGCATTCTCAAACCGGGTGGACGGCTGATTATGAGTGATCCGATTGCTACCCGCCCGATTCCGGCTCATCTACAAGCGGACGAACGCCTGCGAGCCATGTGTCTGTCGGGAGCGCTGACCTATGCAGAATACATCCAGCAGATTATTCAAGCTGGCTTCGGACAAGTGGAAGTGCGGGCGCGTCGTCCTTATCGCCTATTGGATCGCCAAACTTACAATCTGGACAGCCATTTGCTGCTCGAAAGCCTGGATACGGTCGCTTTTAAGGTGATCATTCCCGAAGATGGCGCTTGTGTGTTTACGGGCAAAACAGCGGTCTATGCTGGAGCCGAAGCCGCCTTTGACGATCAGGCAGGGCACATTTTGCAACCGGGCATTCCTTTGGCGATCTGTGACAAAACCGCCGCAAAACTGGCTCGATTCGAGGAGATTTTAGTCACTGATTCGACTTGGCACTACAGTGGTGGCGGCTGTTGCTAAGCGGATGGCAGAGATTTCGATGCAGGACTAATGTACTAAACAACTCAATCGCGCTAGGATAGGCACTTAGTAAGTTGGTGAGTTTCTCCTTGCGGCTGCCCCATTGCTGCAAAGAGTAGCGATACAATTGTTAAGAACTATTTCTGCTGCGCCCCTTCCCTTTCTCCCCTATGCCACGTGCCAAATCAAAACCTAGTGCATCTGCTCCCCTAGATGCTGACACGGAACCCTTAAATGGCAGTCACGAGGAAAGTGGTCATGCTCGACGTCGAGCTAGCCAAGCGGAGCCAGCAGAAGCCAAACGGATGCCAAGAGCCGCTCAGAACGTGATTCGGATTCGAGGGGCGCGGCAGCACAATCTCAAAAACATCGATTTGGAGTTGCCCCGCGATCGGCTGATTGTGTTTACGGGCGTTTCGGGGTCGGGCAAATCGTCGCTGGCGTTCGACACGATTTTTGCAGAAGGGCAGCGGCGCTATGTGGAATCGCTGAGTGCCTATGCGCGGCAGTTTCTCGGTCAGGTGGATAAGCCCGACGTAGACGCGATTGAGGGGCTGAGTCCTGCCATTTCCATCGATCAGAAATCTACCTCCCATAACCCGCGTTCCACCGTGGGTACGGTGACGGAAATTTATGACTACCTGCGGCTGCTGTACGGACGGGCTGGAGAGCCGCACTGCCCAATTTGTGATCGGTGCATTGAGCCGCAAGCCATCGATCAAATGGTCGATAAGATCATGGAGCTGCCTGACCGGACGCGGTTTCAAATTTTGGCTCCGGTGGTGCGCGGCAAGAAAGGAACCCACAAAAAGCTGATTTCGAGCCTGGCGTCGGAAGGGTTTGTGCGAATCCGAGTAGACGGCGAAGTGCGCGAGCTTTCAGATTCGATCGAACTTGACAAAAACCACTTTCACAACATCGAAATCGTTGTCGATCGGTTGGTGAAAAAAGCGGGCATCGAAGAGCGCTTGGTTGATTCGCTGTCCACCTGCCTGAAGCGGTCAGAAGGAATCGCCATGATCGAGGTGATGCCCTCTGAGAACGCTGATAACGTCGTATCGCTTAACCCCGATTTGCAGCTTGCCGTGTTGCCAGCGATGGCAGCCGAACCTGCTGGAAAATATGGCAAATCTGAAGAGGACACCGAACCGCAGCCGATTGAACTGGTTTTTTCGGAGAACTTCGCCTGCCCCGAACATGGCGCAGTGATGGAGGAATTATCACCTCGATTATTCTCGTTTAACTCGCCCTACGGAGCCTGCCCTAACTGTCACGGATTGGGGACACTCCGCACCTTTTCACCCGATCTCGTGGTTCCCGACCCCAAGCTGCCGGTCTATGCCGCGATTGCGCCGTGGTCAGACAAAGACAACACCTACTACTTTTCATTGCTCTACAGCGTCGGGCAAGCCTTTGGCTTTGAAATTCAAACTCCCTGGAACCAACTCACACCCGATCAGCAGCAGGTGTTGTTACACGGCTCCGATGAAAAAATCTACATTGAAGCCGATTCTCGCTACCGCGACACCAAAGGCTATCAGCGGCGCTATGAAGGCATTTTACCGATGCTGGATCGGCAATACAAAGAAACCACGTCGGAGTCATACAAGCAAAAGCTAGAGCAATATTTGGTCGATCAGTCTTGTGAAGTGTGTAATGGCAAACGCTTGAAGGCAGAAGCCCTCGCCGTGCGGATCGGGCAGTACCGAATCCAGAATTTAACCAGCGCTTCGATTCGAGAGTGTTTGCATTGCGTGCATGACATGCAGCTAACACCACGGCAAGCTCAGATTGGCGAACTGGTGCTGAAGGAAATCAAGGCGCGGCTGCAATTTTTGCTGGATGTTGGCTTAGATTATCTGACGCTTGACCGCACAGCCATGACGCTTTCGGGTGGCGAAGCCCAACGCATTCGGCTTGCTACACAAATTGGGGCAGGCTTGACAGGCGTTTTGTATGTGCTGGATGAGCCGAGTATTGGCCTGCATCAACGCGATAACGACCGCCTGCTGAATACCTTGGTCAAGCTGCGCGACTTGGGCAATACGCTAGTGGTGGTTGAACATGACGAAGACACCATTCGAGCGGCAGATTATCTCGTTGACATTGGGCCAGGCGCGGGCATTCACGGCGGAAACATCGTCGCGCAGGGGTCGCTAGATGCGATTTTAGAGGCCAAAGAGTCGCTGACCGGAGCCTATCTTTCCGGGCGCAAAGTGATCGATACACCCACCAAACGCCGCGAAGGGAATGGTCGCAGCTTATATATTCGGAACGCTTATCGGAATAATCTGAGAAACGTTGATGTAGAGATTCCGCTCGGTAAACTGGTGTCGGTGACGGGCGTATCGGGATCGGGTAAATCTACTTTAGTCAACGAATTGCTTTATCCGGCTTTGCAGCATCACTTCGGGCATAAAATTCCGCTTCCCAAGGAAATGGGCAAACTTGACGGATTGAATGCACTAGATAAAGTAATCGTGATTGATCAGTCACCGATTGGACGCACTCCTCGCTCGAATCCGGCTACTTATACCGGCGTATTTGATGTCATCCGGGATCTCTTCTCCGAAACCATCGAAGCGAAAGCCAGAGGCTATAAACCTGGACAGTTTTCCTTTAACGTTAAAGGCGGTCGCTGTGAAGCCTGCGGTGGGCAAGGCGTGAACGTGATCGAAATGAACTTTCTGCCGGATGTTTACGTTCAGTGTGAAGTCTGTAAAGGCGCGAGATATAACCGGGAAACGCTGCAAGTTAAATATAAAGGCAAATCAATTGCAGATGTGTTGAACATGACCGCAGAAGAGGCGTCCGAGTTTTTGTCAACATTCCCAAAGCCGCTGCCAAACTGCAAACAATGGTAGATGTGGGCTTGGGCTACGTGCGCCTCGGACAAACCGCCCCCACTCTGTCTGGAGGGGAAGCGCAGCGGTTGAAGCTGGCAACCGAACTGTCTCGCCGCGCTACCGGTAAAACGCTATACCTCATTGACGAACCAACCACGGGGCTTTCGTTCTACGACGTACACAAACTGCTAGACGTGCTGCAACGCCTTGCCGATATGGGCAACTCAATTTTGGTGATCGAACATAACCTAGAAGTGATTCGCTGCGCTGACTGGATTATCGATCTCGGCCCAGACGGCGGTGATCGGGGCGGTGAAGTTGTGGCCCAGGGCACACCGGAAGAGGTGGCGAAAAACGAACGATCTTACACAGGACAATATTTGAAAAAAGTATTAGCGCAGCATCCGCCAGTTCACGCATCAGCTAGTCACGCATCAGCCAAAAAGTGAGCCGGCTCAACAAGCTATCGTCCCTTGGAAAGAGGCATTCAGGCTGCGAATTGGCGACAATGGTTAAGTGTTACAGTAACCATGAGAAAACGCTATGAAACTAACACGTATTATCCTAGCAATTTTGCTTCCTCCTGTCGGAATCTTCTTGACTTACGGTTTAGGAACCACGTTTTTAATTAACGTTCTCTTGACACTTCTAGGATGGTTGCCGGGTAGCATTCATGCCGTGTGGGCAATTGTTAAACGGGAAGAACAGCTAAGTCAGCAAAGATAAGGCAACAGGAAGTGGCTGTTGAAAAGCAATTGTTGAGAGCCTTTTCAAGCTTTGAGTTTTTATGTAGAGAAGTCCCACTTTACGTCTTTAGGAGTACATTACACCTAGAGGAAGTGGGACTTATTCTTTCTGGCATTTTAACTAGCTGTTTCAGTTAGGAAAGCAGCCCTTTCTGAGGTCGTTATAAAAGGTTGTCATAAATAGAATACGAATTGACGTGCATGGGCAATCCTATATAAGCCATGAACCTTCGCCATTCAGATCCCTAGACATCTAGATTCTGAAGATCTTGCATTCATGAATTCTCTAGGACTGCCATACATCTACAACAGTGCTAGCCTTTCCTCCTTCCGCGTTGAAAAATTTTCCAGAAGAAAGAACGGGAGACTTCTGAGGAGCGATTACTACTAGCAGCAGCATCACTAGATGGGTGATCAAAAGACTGGAAAGAAGGTAGCTTCAGACCTAGTTCCTTTGTATCTGACCGAGCCTCAGCGACTCCGTATGTCAGACCATACGTGAACAGCGACAGCATAAAATAGAGTTTTCTAGCTCAACATTCACACAGCATTAACGGCTGATTAGCCAGTTAACCGACACAAACCCAACTACCCACCTCTTCAAGTGGACAAGCCTCTAGAAAGCTATAGTAGCCGGGCTGGATAAATACTTTAAATATTTCTGTGTGTTGATCTGATTCTAGCCAGAAAAGAGCAAATTTGTCGATCCCTCGATTGGTTCAATCAACTGGATGAAGTCAGAAAAAGCTTCTTCTGCTAAAGGGTTTTACTCCCGCAAACTTCACGAATCCACTGTAAGTAGGGCGGTGATCCTGCCAAGATTGGCAAGGCAATAATTTCTGGGGTTTCGTAGGAATGCAAACTGCGAACTTTTGCTTCCAGCTTAGAGAAGTGATGTAGGCAAGTTTTGATCACCAACTGCCATTCTTCGTCAGAGCAAATTTCGCCTTGCCAAGTGTAAACCGACCGAATGGGCATTAAGTTCACGCAAGCAGCGAGTTTTGCTTCAACCAACGCGCTGGCAATCCGTTCTGCTTCCGCTTGCGAGGAGGCAGTCACCAACACTACACCATACTCATCAAGGGTTTGAGCCATAGGAGTTACTTACTGAAGAGAATACAAGCAGTCTCAGCATGAGGTCTGTGGCTGGTCACATTAACAAATAGGTATTTGCTTCCAGAAGTTTTTGCAATAGCGCGGTTAGCAACATAATAACGCGGTTGGGTTAGGTGGCTTTAAACTTAGTGCTCGGTCGCCCAGAACAGTCTACAGTAATAGCTGTTGCCCTTTTTCATTGCTGAATTACCATGAGTCGCAGAGTGTTTAAGGTTGGTACGTTTAACCTTTGCAATTTGGTTTTGCCCAACACCCTTTTCTACGACCGCGAACGCTACTCCACCGAGGACTATGCCAAAAAGAAACTCTGGATCGCCGGGCAACTAGACCGAATGCAGGCTGATATTGTGGGTTTTCAGGAGGTGTTTCACGAGGAAGCACTGCGAGAGGTGTTGAAGCAAAGCACCTTCTGCCGAGAGTTTCAGGTTGTTACAGCCAATCCGACGGGAGAACATCCGGTGGTGGCGTTGGCTTCGCGGTTTCCGATTTTGGAATCCAAAGTGATTCGAGAGTTTCCGGCTCAGTCCCATCTCGATATTCAAGGCGCAGCCATTCCCCTGACTCATTTCTCGCGTCCGGTGCTGTCCGTGCGACTGCGGTTGACCGAAACAGTAGACTGTACCGTATTTGTCGTGCATCTCAAATCAAAACGGGCAATTTTTGCAGAAGGAGTCGATCGGCAAGATCCCATTGAAAAAGCGAAGGGAGAAGCCCGATCACTGATGCTGCGGGCAGGTGAAGCGATTGCTCTACGGGTATTGTTGATGGAAGTGCTGCAAGATCGGAACTATCCGGTGATCGTCCTCGGTGATATGAACGATGGTGGAGCCGCTGTCACTTCGCAAATTATTTCTGGAGAAGTGCCGCAACGTAGACTAGAGCCTGATCGCAAACGTAAGCTATGGGATATTTTGCTCTATCACGTTAGAGATATTCAGGCTCGTCAGAGTTATGGTGATTTCTATTACACTCATATTCATAACGGACATTATCAAAGCTTAGATCACATTATGGTGAGCCAAGAATTTGTCACCCAAAACCCTGATCGTGTGGGGCGAGTTGCTTATGTGGCGGTATTGAACGATCACCTGATTGACGAAACGCTAAGCCATGAGGCGGCTCCTAACTGGCAGTCAGATCACGGTCAAGTAGTGGCTTCGATTGAAATAGAACGTGAGCATCGAGCGCGACAAACGCAGATTTCAATCCATTCCCGCACTGAAATTACGAAGGAAAGGATCGCCAAAGAAGAAATTGTTGAAATCAAAAAAACTTCTTTGTGATCGCTGCCGTTGGCAGCGATCTCCGGCTTTTGGGATGAACACTTGTTCTGTGGTGAACACTTGATTCAGCAATGCCTCTCTGAAGCAAACGGTGTGCAGCCTATTGATTCAGCAATGGATTAGTCAGCAATGGTTCAGTCACCAATGGTTCAGTCACCAATGGATACTGTTCGGCGTCAGCAGATGCCCATTCTCCCATAGAACCCGCATAGTTTTTTGCCCGAAAGCCTAGATCCGTTAGCACTGACGTCACCCAGCCGGATCGAATCCCAGCCGTGCAGTAGGTGACAATCTCGGCATCTGAGGTGATCCCATGTTCTGCCAACTTCGCCAAGATTGCCCCACGGGACAAAAGCTGCCCTTCTCGATCGAGCAGATCTTTGTAATACAGATGAATTGCCCCCGGCACATGCCCGCCTCGCTGTTCGCCGTAGGGCGTTTGTCCATGATATTCACGCTGTTCGCGCACATCAATCACGGCCATGTTCTTTGCCTGATTCTGTTTTTGCAACGCAGAGCGTAGTTCGTCGCGTTCAATTTGCCACTCATTTGTGCGGTTGACCACAAAATCTCCAGGCGTTGCGGACGCTGTAGCAATTTGTCGAGACACTGGCATCCCGGCAGCCACTAACGCCTGATAGCCTCCATTCACTAGCACAGATTGCTGATGCCCCAACGTTCGCAGCATCCAGACGATTCGTCCATCCTCACCCCAGCCCTGCACCGGATCGGCAATCACGACAACAGGACGATCATTCGATACGCCAACCTCCTGCAACTTCTGAGACAAGACGACATCATCCTCTAGAAGCTTGCCTTGGTTGGGCATGTCCGGCTGAGAAAACTGCTGCCACGTTACAAAAATTGCACCCTGCAACGTTCTGCCTCGATTCCACCCCTTATGGTTACGGGCATCCAGTAGGGTCGCGCCCTGTTCAATCAAGGCTTGGGCTTCGGTCGGTGCAACAACCCAGTTGCCCTGAGTGAGGACGCGGGGGGCAGGGCTGACGGCAGGGAGACTGTCCGCTACAGACGGTGGGGAAGCCAGATCAGCGTTGGGGAGGTGCGTTTGGTTTATTGGAGTCGCAGCAAAAAATAGACCGACAGCAACGCCACTTAGCGCCATAGCCAGAGGTTTGATTAATTTCGACATTGGCTGGGCCACTGGGTTTCCTCAAGCACTCAACGCCTCCTCAAGCACTCAGCAGCCTAAAGCCGCGTGCTAGGAACTGTCCTCATTATGCCATCCTGAATCCTATCCTGAGTTGGACTGAGTTGGACGAAAGCTGCTCGCTAAGAAGGCGCTAAGAAGGCGCTAAGAAGGCACTGAAAAGGATTTTATTCAGCCGCACTGCTCACAGGTTCTTCCTGCAAAGACTCAATCAACTGCTCGACTCGTTCTTTGACTTCATCCCGCACTCTCGGAAAGATTTCGGGCTGTTCAGCCGGATCATCCAACTGCCAGTCGGCAAACACTTCTCGCGTCAACCATTCCGGCGGCAGATTCACGCCACAGCCGCACAGCGAAATCACCGCATCGAAGTCATCCGGCTGAAAATCGCTGAGCGGTTTGGAATATTGATCGCTGATGTCAATGCCAACTTCCTTCATGGTGGCGATGGCTTCCGGTCGCACTTGGCTCGCTTCCAAACCCGAACTCGTAACTTCGATTTTGCCTGCTCCTAGAGTTTTGGCAAAGCCTTCTGCCATTTGTGAACGAGCAGAATTTTTTTTGCAGACAAACATCACTTTTTTCATCTGAATAATTTCTCCAATATTTAAGCCTTTCAGCTGAACGCTATTCCTGTCTGAGGTCTCTAAATCCATTAGACAAATGACGATAAATCCATACCGCGATTTGTGCGCCCACAATTGGGGCAATCCAGTACAGCCAGTGATGTTGCCAAATAACACCAACCACAGCCGGCCCCAGCGAACGAGCCGGATTCATACTGGCTCCGGTAATCGGCCCCATAAATGCGGCTTCCAGTCCGACAGTTAGCCCAATCGCAATTCCCGCGAAACCAATAGGCGCACGGCGATCTAAACCCGATCCCAAAATCACCAGCATGAGAATGAACGTGAGAACAGTTTCTAGAACGAAAGACTGTAACCAGTTGTCATTCAAGGGTAAGGTTGCACCCAAATTCCCCACCTTGCCAAACGACAGGAACAGCAGCGCGGAGGCCGCAATTGCCCCCACACACTGCGCCAAGATGTAAGACAGCACTTTATGGCGAGGAAAGACCCCACTCCTCCAAAATGCCAGCGTCACGGCTGGATTAAAGTGCGCTCCACTGACGTGTCCCAGTGAGTAGATTAAGGCGGCGACTACGGCTCCAAAGACGAAGCTAATGCCCAAGTGAGTCACCGCCCCATCACTAATTTGGTTGACTATCACAGCACCCGTTCCGGCGAAGACCAAAATGAAAGTGCCGATGCTTTCTGCGATTGCCTCCAATGATGTAAAACCCTTCACGCTGTCTCCCATCTCCAAATCATTGTCTTCACATCATTGACTGGTGCAATCGCTGGTTGCAATCGCTTGGCGCAAATTTAGTCCACCAAAACTGCCTTTTCTACTTTCTAAAGCGTTTGCTCCTTTTGTAACACCTCTCGGATGGTTAAGTAGGGCTGAGGTTCACCCTCGTAGGCTGTACCGTATTCACCTTTGAACACATGCACTTCACCCACTTCATAGGCTTCCTGCGGTAAAGGAACGTAGCCCGCCGACTCAACAATGGTCTGCCCATTCTCCATGTAGAAAGTGATGAAGTCGCGCAAATCTTCATTTCGCTGAGCCGATTGCCCGTTGACGTAGATGAAAATTGGACGAGACAAAGGCTGATATTGAGCCTGTTCTACTGCTTCACGAGAAGGAGCGACTGCCGTTTGAGCTTGCCGAGTATCATCGAGAATGGCGACTGCCTTTAGTTTGTCTTGGTTGCGCTCGAAGTAGGAGTAACCAAAAAATCCTAATGCGTTGGGATCACTGGCAACGCCTTGCACCAATTCGTCATCATCTTCGCTGCCCGTATAGTCGCTGCGCGTATCGGCTCCGTCAGTGATCACTTCTGCAAAATAGTCATAGGTTCCAGAGTCTCCGCCTGCACCGTAGAGCTTCAGGGGGCGATTGGGAAAATCAGGGCGAATTTGATTCCAGTTGGTAATCTTCCCCTGAGCTGCTGGCTCCCAAATTTTCTTGAGTTCGGAAACGGTGAGGTCTTGGGCCCAGTCGTTTTGAGAACTTACCGCAACGGTTAAGGCATCGAAGGCAACAGGCAGTTCAATAAACCGAACTCCGGCTTCCCGGCATGTTTCAATTTCCTCGGTAGAAATTGGACGAGAAGCATTGCTGATGTCGGTTTCGCCCGCACAGAATTTTCTGAAGCCGCCAGTGGTTCCAGAAAAGTCAACGGTGATTTGAGCATCCGGGTTGGCTTGCTGAAATTGTTCGGCTGCGGTCTTGGTGACAGGGTAGACCGTACTAGACCCATCAATTTCTATTGTTGGAGTTGAGACGGCCACTGCCGTAGGACTTGCAGGAGCATTTGTAGTAGTAGGAGCAGTCTCTTCAGTCTGAACCGAAGGTGACGTGCAAGCAGATAGCGTGAAAATCGTTGCAATCAACGGTAGACCGAACAATCGTCCAGGATGACGTACCATAAAACTCCTTTAGCGCAAAGAGAATCTGAATTCAAAGAGCAGCTTTGCACTTGACTTAAGATACTGATACATCAAATTATATTGATTAGTCAATTAAAGCAAGATTAGACTGTATCAGCCGAAACAAAACTTAAGGTCAGGCAAGCTTTGGCAATGCCAGAAGCAGGCACGAGAGGCAGGCGGGGGATCAGACACACCCTGATAGTTTCGCGGCATCGCTAGGCACTCTAGATCTGGCGATCCTTAAGGGCTGATCCATGAAAATTCTGATGTTGTCGTCCACTTTTCCCTATCCACCTAGCCGAGGCGGAACAGAAATTCGGACGTTTAATTTACTCAAATATTTACAACAACGCCACGCTGTTACACTAGTGACTCAGCGGCATTCAGGCGTCACCGATGCAGAAGTAGCAGAACTGCGCTCAGAGGTGACAGAACTCGTGATGTTTGGGCTACCAGAATCGCCAGCCACCGCGAATCCGATCAACCGAATGACAGGACAAATCAACCGTTTGGCAACTTCGATTCTGAGCACGACGCCGCCAAATGTACTGCATCGCTATTCACCAGAGATGCAAAATTGGATCACCGCTGCCGTTCAGTCTGGAACTTACGATGCCGTCACTTGTGAACATAGCGTCAACGAAATTTATATTCAGCCTACGTTCCAGCAATCAATCAAAACCGTCGTCGATGTACATAGCTCAGTCTATGCTTGGACACGCAACCATCTCGAAATGGGAGCTTCGCAACATCCGTGGCGTGATCGGCTCTATCTGCCGCTGCTAAGGCGTTATGAGCAGCGCTATTCGGCTAAGTTTTCCCACATTGTCGTCACGACTGAAGATGACCGTCAAGAACTCTTGCGCTTTCGTCCCCATGCCCCGATTCAAGTGATTCCGAATGGCGTAGATCTCGATCTGTTTCCTTGCCGCCAGCACGACCCCAGCAGCTATGATCTGGTGTTTGTCGGCGCAATGGATGCTTCCCATAATATCGATGCGGCTCGTTTTTTGCCCTCGAAGTCATGCCCTTACTGCGGCAACGCTACCCGGCAGCTAGCTTTCGGATTGTTGGAGCGCGTCCCACACCGGAAGTCAAGGCACTCACGGCCCAGCCCGGCGTGGTAGTCACTGGAAAAGTCGCTTCTATGGTAGATGAACTGCATAAAGCAACGGTTTGTGTTGTGCCGCTGAGAACGGGGTTTGGGATTAAAAATAAAACATTAGAAGCAATGGCCGCAGGTGTGCCTGTAGTGGGCAGCGATCGAGGCTTAGAAGGGTTGGCGGTAGATGAAGCGAACCTGCCGCTGCGAGCATTACGGGCTAATGGTGTTGAAGCCTACCTGAATGCCATCACCCGTTTGTTTGAAGATGCGGCACTGCGAAGCGATCTGAGTCAGGCAGGTCTTATTTTTGTCCAACGAGAGTATACTTGGGAACAGGCGGGAGCAGCCTATGAGCAGGTTTTGAGCGCTTAACTCTGTTTACCTTGTGTTATCTAGTCGGTTGCCTAGTCGGTGGCTTAGTAGATCGAAAGCAGAACTCCTAAACTCAAAACGACGCTCGATCTGAGCTTCGCTCTGAGGAGTCAGCCATGCGGCAACATGATCGCGTTAAAGTGCGGGTTTGGGCAGGAGCGGTAACACCGCATCCTCGCAGTCGGGTTGCTTGGAAAACAAGGCTGCTGACGAGCGGAATGCTGGTGAGTGCAGTCGGATTTGTGGGTGGCGGCGGGTGGGTGGCGGCGCAACTCATCGTGAATCCGAGCGCCGTAGGTTGGCTAAGCCGCGTTTTGCCGATTTGGAATGAACCGCCCAACCCGCCCCAAACCCTTGATGAAATTAGCGCCGAAGTGACACAAACCGGACGCTGGATCGACAAACCAATCAACTTCAACGCGGCTAACACGAACCAGCCACCCATCAAAGCAATGCTGCTGCCGATTGTGAGTCCTCGGCGGCACTGTGCTGAGTCCAGTCGATGCGGTGAAGTGGTTGAACTGCGGGTGTATCGGTTCAACGATGCCACCCGACTTTTTGCGCAAGGAACGCAATCAGCAAAGGGAGCAACTTATGAGCTAGTCGATCGAATTGGCGTGACGGGGCCAGAAGAACTGTCTGCCATTGCCTCCTTAACTCAGGCAGACATTACGCAAGGCACAACCCGCACCCTGCCGCTGACCAGCCTACAGACAATCGACGGCAAAGCGCCCACGGCAGATTTTTGGTTTCATCTTAGCGGCGAGTGGAAACGCGGTACGCGAGTGCTTTACGGTCAGGTGATCCGCTATGATCCGCAGCGACGACGGCTGTACTCGATGCAAAACTGGAGCAGTCCGGCGGGGCAACTGCCTTACTGGCAGCAGGTGACGGGCAGCGATGCCGCAGAACTGGTCGTCAATCAGTCTCTTGGATTAGAGCCTCAGTTTCAGATTTACCAACTCAAGCCTGCTCAGGCGGCGGCTCAACCTGCCATGCTAGAGGCCATTAACCTAACCGAAGCGGCGTTGAACGATCAGGCATATCTTCACGGGCTGCTGCTGGCGCGTAAGGGCTTGTGGTCGCCTGCTCAATCGCTGTTGCAAACCGTCAAGCAGCGAACCGTCAAACAGCAAGGGAAATGGTCGGCGATGGCGCAGGCACAGCTTGACTTCATTGGGCTACATGCCAACGTGACGCAAACCCAAGCTGAGCGAGATTGGGCGAGTCCAACGCAGCAAATTCTAGCTCAGTTGATTGACGGTCGGTGGTCGCAGGCGCTAAAGGCAATCCAATCGGCCCATGTCAGCGGGTATGATGTCCGTAATTTGATCAGTACCAACGTCGATCGGCTCTGGCCACGAGTCGAAGTCGCACTGCGAGTGAATGCACGACAAGCCGACTTGCAGCAGTGGGGAATGCTGGTTTTGACCGTGAAACAGAACCGCGAGCAAGCCCTAGCCTGGCTGAAACAGCAGTCTATTCCAGTTGCCGCTTCAGAACAAACGCTGGCTTTGCTAGAACCCGCCTCTATCCCTACTGCTCAGCCAGAGTTTACGGACGCTGTGCCGATGACACCCGTCTCGCTGCCTGTTCACCCGCCGATCAGCGCTTTGATTGGAACCGTCACTGAACCCACAGCGCTGGACTCAGACTGGATGCCGCTTACCGATTCGCCATTAAGTTTGCCAACCGGACAACGCTGGTATCAAATTCAAGTGATCGAGTTAGAGCACGGGCAGTCTTGGCAGCAGTCGCCTTTTGCGCAATTGGAAATGCAGTCTGGTCAGTCGTTTTGGAAGCATCTAGACCTAGGGAATTTGGCGCTGCAAATGGTGGCTTGGCAAGGAGCAACTCCAGCGCAGACCGTGACTACCTCGGTGAGCGCTATTCGGTTTCGCAATCGCCAATTATCCCTGCTTGCCGCTGCGCCTCCCTTGCCGAGCGCTCATACGTTGGTGGCAATTACGCCAAACACCGTGCATTGGGTGCAGCCGCTCTCATCGACCACGCTCAACCGCCTAGCTCAAAATCAGCCAGCCTGGAATGCGGCACTGACGACACTTTGGCAAGATTTACAAACCTCTCAACTCGTTTCGACTGCTGCCCCCGATGCCGTCACAATTGCTGAAATGATTGGAGATTGGTCGATTCAGACCATGGAACTCACAGGTGATCCCATTCCTGAAGTGGTGTTGACCATCGAAGCCGCCGAGGGCAGCCAGCCCCGGACAGTGATTTTCTCCGATCAAGGCAAGATCATTTACAGCGATCTCAACAGCGAAACGCAATCCATTGTCGCCATGCTAGAGCGATCCGGTATGCCAACTCCAACGCTGATTGTCAGGAACTTGCAGGGATTGCAACTTCAACGATGGTCAAGCCAACAGCAGCGATTTGAATAGCTTTCACGGCTGATCCTGAGCGTAAATCCTTGCCAGTCGTACAGATAGGCTGCTGTAATAACGATGAAGTAATAACAATAAAGTTTCGTAAAGCCATGCGTAAAGCCAGATGATGCACCTAACCCCTCGGCCGCTTTGTGCCGCTGCGCTCCAATCAGTTCGCCTAATTGCCACCGACATGGACGGCACGCTAACCCAGCAAGAGAAATTTAGCCCTGCGTTGCTGCAAATCCTCACCGATCTCAATCAGGCAGGCATTCCCGTCGTGATTGTCACCGGACGCTCAGCAGGATGGGTCAACGGATTAGCGCATTACTTACCCGTTGCAGGAGCGATCGCCGAAAATGGTGGCTTTTACTATCCAGGCAGTTCATTCCACGCAACTCCCCTACCGCTCGTCGACATCGCCGATCTGCCTGCCCACCGTCAGCAGTTGAGCCATATGTTCGCGCAGCTACAAGCCGACTTTCCGCAAATTCGTGAGTCTGCCGATAACCTGTTTCGCCTCACCGACTGGACATTCGACGTGCAGGGATTAAGCCTCAGTGATTTGCAGCAGATGTCCGATGCGTGCCAAGCGCAGGGATGGGGCTTCACCTACAGCACCGTCCAGTGCCACATCAAGCTACGACAGCAAGAAAAAGCAAATGGGCTAAAAACTGTGATGGAACGCTACTTTCCGCAGTTCACATTCGATCAAATCGTCACCGTCGGCGATAGCCCCAACGACGCCAGCCTGTTCAACCCAGAGCAATTTCCCCTATCGGTAGGAGTCGCAAACCTGAAGCAGTACGCCACTCAAATTCCCCACCTGCCGACCTACATGACCCAAGCCGCTGAGGTTGAGGGATTTTGTGAGGTAGCGAGAGGAGTGAGGGGACTGTAGGAGATGGAGAGGATGGGAAAGATGGAGAGGGTGGGAAAGGAAGAGAAAATTGCTTCTAACACAAAAGATTCGATCCCAACTCAAAGTGCAAATCAGGCAGATTCCAGGCAGATCAACGGTTGTAATTTGTGCCAGAATCACCATGACCCAATCCAAAATCCAAAATGGTACAACACCCCATTTCCCCTATCTCCCCACTCCTACTCACTTCTCGCAATCGCCGCATGTTCTGGTGACGCAATGGCAAGCTGCTGGGAAATATCGAGATTGTAGAGCCGCAGATAGTTCCAATAGTTGCCTAGCACCGATTCGACATAGCCGCGCGTTTCGGGATAGGGGATGTTTTCAATAAACCGATCGAGATCCTCGGTGTCGTATTTTTGAATCCACTCGGCAACTTTGGCGGGTCCGGCATTGTAGCTGGCGATGGCAAACACCGAGTTATTTTGGTATTCCCGATGGGTGAAATCTAAGTACCAAGTGCCTAAATTCACGTTGTCTTCAGGTTCTTGCAGGTTGTAATCAGTGAGGCTAATTTGGCTAGCGACCCAATCAGCAGTTTCAGGGATCACCTGCATCAAGCCAATTGCTCCAGCAGAGGAGCCGATTTTAGGCTCGAATCGGGATTCCTGCCGGATTAGCGCCGTCACCAGCATCGGATTTAGCTGCCGCTGTTGCGACCACTTTTCAATGGTTTCCATGAACGGAAAGGGGTAAAGCGCCTGCCAATAAGACAACTCTTGTCTCAGCGTTTTATACTGAGCTTTTTCTTCGGTCGGTTCGCGCCAAGCCAAACTCGACAGCATAAAAATTCCGTCTAAATTGTCGTTGACACCCAGCCGCAGCAAGCCGTCGGTAAACTGCTCTGCCACCGTGGGCTTGAGGCGATTGGTGAATTCGGATTGCCAGAGGGTCCAAGCATCCTGAGTTTGCCCCAGTAGGTACAACTCCCGTAACGCCTCCGAGCCTGCCGGAAGCGCTGATTGCTGATAGATTTGAGCAACTTGAGGCTGCTTCTGTCGCACGGTTGAAAAATCGCCCACATCCCAGCCCAACAGGGAGGCAGCTCGCCAAGCGTAATATGAATCTGGGTAGCGGCTAACGGCATACTGAAAGGCTTCTCGTGACTGCGGCTGATGGTCAAGTTTGGCAGCCCATCTGCCAATCCAGAATGCAGCTTTGGGAGCCACCTCACTGTCGGAATTTTGCTCCACCACTTGCTTTGCCCACGACCATGCTCCGTTGAAATCTCCCTGCTTGTCGAGGAGTTCAGCTTGCTCCCAGCGAATTTCGGCAGCGGTTTCTGAGGCGCTGTAGTCCTTCAAAATTGTCTGACGCAGTTGCAGCGCTGAATCAGGACTGTTGCGGTTTTGCAGGATTTTGGATTTGGCTAGCAGTGCTTCTGGTGCTTTATCAGGGAATTTCTCCACCACCTGATCGAGAAACGAAATTGCCTCTTCGGGTTTATCTGCCAGATCCGCGAGCCGCAGCAACGCCAAACCCGTTTCTTTTTCGTTCGGGAATGCCTGCACTAGCGCCCGATAGCCTTGTTCTGCGTCCTGTAGCTGCTCACCCAATTGTGCCCCTCGTGCGGCTCGATACAGGTTCAGGGCAGAAGGAGGAGCTTGGGCATAGGCGGCTCCCGCACTGCCGTAGTAGGCGTTTTCCCAATAGGCAAAGCCCAGCGTTTCCCAGTCTTCAGGCTGGAGTTGCGACGCATATTCTTTTTTAATCCGGTTGAGAACGGGCACAATGCCTTCTAAATGAATCCCATGTTTTGCCAACAGCAGCAGCAGTGGCAACTGTTTCGGGTCTTTCTCTAACCGCGTTTGGGCAATTTCCAGCGAGCGCGGATGGGACGGAAATTCTGCCAATGCCTGATCCCAAAAGTCTGCTTCTCGTTGCCCTAACTGGTAGAGCGCCTCAGCCGCCACCGGACTTTTGGGATAGCGTTTGAGCAGCGTATTCCAGGTTTTCTTGGACTCAGACGAATCGCCCGTTGCTGCCTGCGCCTGGGCCCGTTTTGCCAAAACATGGGGAGCCAAAACCGGATAATCTTGCTCCAATCCATCCAAATAGGGCAATGCCTGACCGCCGTGGTCTTCTCGAATCTGGTCAACCGCCAGCAAATAGCGGGCCCGGCTCCGATCCAACGCAGTCGATGCATTTGCCCCTTTGGCAATCACTTCTAGCGGTTCGGTTCGTTCTGCGGACGGCAACTTGACTAACGGCAACACTGAAGAATCTGTGCCCGGATCAAGGTCAAGATTGGAAGAAACTGGGGCTGGAGGCTGGAGCCAATTGCCCACGACAGGCAGCCGACTCACTCCTTTGAAGACCACAAGCGTTAGGAGGGTTCCCAAAGCCAGCGCAAACCAAAAGCTCTGCCTGCGCCATCGGGTAGACCTACTCCAGCGATCGCGGGATGCTTTTCTGGGTAGAGTAGAACGAAGTGAACGATCGTCTCGCTGACTCGAATTAGAACGGGAAACTTTTCTCAGAGGCATAGCAGTTCAGACGTTGGCATCACTGGGCACTGTTCCAGCTACGCATGATACCGTTTCTTGACGAAAACGATCTGTTCAGTTGGCTGATTTCACAAACGGATCGTCAGGTCGATTCGCGTGGTTCAACCGTCCCAAATTTTTGATTTCAAGCAATACTGAAGAAAAGCATTTAGGTTATGTGAGTCACATGGATCTGCGAGGGATAGATACGCCACGGTTAACGTGGTCAGGCGATTGTTTGGTGGTTGGCTTGTTTGAAACGGAAACGGAGCTAACTGGCGATCTGGCAGAGCTAGATCAAAAGCTGGCAGGAACCCTATCTGAACTGATTGCTGAAGCCGAATTTAAGGGCAAAGAAGGCAGCAGTGCCGTGACGCGGGTGGGGGCAAACAGTCCAATTCGTAAAATAGCCGTGGTTGGGTTGGGGAAGCCAGAAACCCTGAAGTTAGACAGTTTGCGTCGGGCGGCAGCGGCAGCGGTGCGGTTGGGCAAAAAAGAGAAAGCCAAAACGCTTGGTCTTAGTTTGCCATCTTGGAACACCGATGCTGCTGCCACCGCGCAGGCAGTCACCGAAGGCATTGAGCTTACCCTACATCAAGACACCCGCTTCAAGTCTGAAACCGATGATAAGGGCAGCAAGTTAGAGCAAGTTGATCTCCTGGGTCTGGGCAACCAGGATGCTGCCATTGAACGGGCGCGACAAATCTGCTCTGGCGTAATTTTGGCCCGCGAGTTGGTGTCGGCTCCGGCCAATATTGTCACCCCAATCACGATGGCCGAAACCGCTGAGGCCATTGCCCGCGAGTATGGCTTAGACCTCGAAATTCTGGAGCAGGCTGCCTGCGAAAAGTTGGGCATGGGGGCATTTCTGGGCGTGGCGCAGGCGTCTGAGCTACCGCCGAAGTTTATTCACCTTACCTACCGTCCGGCTTCTCCGCGCAAAAAGGTAGCGATTGTCGGCAAAGGGCTGACGTTTGATAGCGGCGGACTCAACATCAAAGTCAGCGGCAGCGGCATCGAAATGATGAAAACCGACATGGGGGGAGCCGCCGCCACCCTGGGAGCCGCCAAAGCAATTGGACTCATGAAACCCGACGTAGAAGTGCATTTCATCAGCGCCGTTACCGAAAACATGATTAGCGGCCGGGCGATGCACCCAGGCGACATTCTCACTGCTTCAAACGGTAAAACCATCGAAGTCAACAACACCGATGCCGAAGGTCGTCTCACCCTCGCTGATGCGCTGATATTTGCCGACAAGCTGGGCGTAGACGCGATTATAGACTTAGCAACGCTGACCGGAGCCTGCATCGTTGCCTTGGGCGAAGACATCGCTGGACTCTGGACAGCCGACGAGAACTTAGCTGGACAAATTACCGCTGCTGCCGAGCAAGCCGGCGAAAAAATCTGGCGAATGCCGATGGAAGAGAAATACTTCGACGGTTTGAAGTCAGTTGTTGCCGATATGAAAAACACCGGCCCGCGAGCCGGAGGAGCCATCACTGCCGCCCTCTTCCTAAAACAGTTTGTCAAAGAGACCCCTTGGGCGCACATCGATGTGGCAGGTCCCGTTTGGACAGATAAGGAAAACGGCTACAACAACGCAGGCGCACAGGCTATCCGGTGCGAACGCTGGTGAACTGGGCGTTGAGTTGAGGGAGAGATAGGGGAGGTACTGATTTGTAGTTTACTTACAGGTCAGCAAGGGCAAAACCAAAAACCTAGCTATGATTGACGCAAACTACTGCCTGTTCACCTTCCCATCCCTTCACCTCCCCCATGCCCAACCGTCTACATCAGCAGATTCAATTCATTCTCGAAATCGATCGCCTCAAGCAAATTCTGCGGCAAACCTTACTCACCGACAGTTCTCGACGGGAAAACAGCGCCGAACATTCGTGGCATTTGGCGATGATGGCGTTTGTTCTGGCAGAGTATGCGCCTAGCGGAACCGATCTGCTACAAGCGATCAAAATGCTGCTGATTCACGATATTGTCGAAATCGATGCGGGCGATGTCTCCTGTTATGACGTGCAGGGCAACCTAGACAAAGCCGAACGCGAACAGCAAGCCGCCAACCGAATTTTTGGACTGTTGCCACCCGACCAAGCTGCCGAACTGCGTGCCCTCTGGGATGAATTTGAACTGCGAACCACCCCAACTGCCCAATTTGCCGCTGCTCTCGACCGGATTCAGCCGATTTTACACAACCGCCAAACCCAAGGGCATTCCTGGCAAATTCACAACGTTAAGCAACTGCAAGTGATGCAGCGCGTGGCTCCGGTAGAAGTGGGCGCACCGGAACTCTGGGGCTATGTGCAGCAAATCGTTGAGGAATGCATCGCAGCAGGATATTTAGCATCTGTGTGAAAATTGAGAGATACATTAAACCAACATCAAACTGAGATTTGCTTTATGTATGCCCTAATTTCGCGTGATAGAATCCAGCTTCCTGCGGGCGCAGTGGTGCGAATGCCCGGAACTTGGCAAGACTACTGTGCGCTGCGCGATAGCCGAGGCGATGGCTCGATTCCCCGGATCAAATATCGGAATGGTGAGATCCTACTCATGAGTCCCCTACCGCGACATGGACGCGAAGCGAATATTTTGGCAGATGTTGTGAAAGCGCTCCTCGACAGCGAAACCCGCAACTACGAAGCTTTTACGCCTATCACAATGGATGTTCCCGAATCGGGTGGCATCGAGCCAGACTATTGTTTCTACATCAACAACTGGCGATCTGCTGTCGGCAAAGACCGGATCGACTGGCAAACCGATCTGCCGCCTGATTTGGTGATTGAGATCGATGTCACGACTTACACCGCTGCTGAAGACTATTTGCCGTACCGAGTGCCAGAAGTGTGGCTGTTCAAAAAAACGTTGGAAATTTACGCCCTGCAAGGAGAAGCCTACCAACCGCAAGCTTTCAGCCGCTATTTTCCAGAAATCGAGTTACCAGAACTGGTGAGTCGCGTGTTGCAAACTGCATCTGAGCAAGGAACCGGAGTAGCGCTACGAGAACTGCGGCAACGGCTGAGCAGATAGTTAGTCTCAGTAGATCGCAAATTCATCAGGGAACGGATAAATAGATGGCTGTGAATGGAGGGAAATGCCGTTCAACAGCATGGCAGAGGAATTCCAACATGGTTTTGAGGCTAAACAGAGAACGATAAACGAC
>JAAUQT010000265.1 GCA_012033495.1 Cyanobacteria bacterium RM1_2_2
AGGATCATCGGCACTCCCTGCGAGAGAATCAGGGTCGCAATCAGGTTCCGCATCTGCTGTTTACGGAGTTGCCTGACCTCTGGGTTGTCCGTCTCCCCTTCTTCTCCGCAGCATGTCTTACCGATGCAAAATTGAATCATTTGTTCTTAGCGTTGCAGGCAGTGGTGGATCAAAGAAATTCTAAATTGGAGCAAGATATAGCCCTTTGGGACTTTCTCTCCTACCTGATTCGGCGCTACGCCTCAAATAGCCCTTCTGTTCGTTCTTTGAAGTCAACTCGTGCGGCTATCATGCTTGCTTGTGACTATCTTCATGCTCATTACGCCAGTGATATTTCTTTAGACACACTGGCAGCGATCGCCGGATTAAGTCGATTTCACTTCTGCCGTGTCTTTCGTAAAGAAGTTGGCGTGTCTTCTGGTGTCTACCAAACTCAACTCCGAATTGCTCAAGCAAAGAAGCTCTTGGTTCAGGGATTCTCGATTACGAAGGTTGCTACCGCAACGGGCTTCTACGATCAAAGTCATTTTGGCTGGCACTTCAAACGTCAGGTTGGGGTGACGCCAGGAGCTTATGTTAGCAAAACAGCAATAATTTCCTAGACTTATCAAAAGAATTGGGCGTATTCTCTTACTGTTTATCGATTTTGAGGAAGTTAGGTAAGGAATTATGTCAGAGATTAGTCGTCGTCAAATGCTTACGACTGGAGCGATCGGAGTCGCTGGACTTACAACTGCAATTGCGGCTCAAACGGCTCAAGCCAATACTCAAAATCCGCCAGAACCACAAGCCAGTGTGAATCCCAACAGTCGATTTGCAGGCAAAGTAGTGCTTATCACTGGAGCGACATCGGGGATTGGAGAAGCCACTGCCCGGGCATTTGCCGCTGAGGGGGCTACGGTTCACTTCTGTGGTCGGCGCGAAGCGTTGGGAGCGCAAGTCGCTCAAAGTATCCGGGATGCTGGGGGAAAAGCCACCTACCAACGAGCCGATGTTCGGGTTGAGGAGGATGTCAAAGCGTTTGTGAATACTTGTGTTGAGCAATATGGGCGTATCGATATTGCCTTTAATAACGCTGGAATCTTCATGACTCCTGCTGAAATTCAAGATATCCCATTAGAAAACTTTGTGGATATTATTACGACTAACACCGTGGGGGTGTTTCTCTGCATGAAATACGAAATTCCCCAAATGCGGCGGCAGGGGGGTGGCAACATTGTTAACATGGCATCGGTCGCCGGACATGTCGGTTTTCGCACGACGGCTCACTACAATGCCAGTAAGCATGGAGTGATTGGACTCACAAAAGCGGCTGCCCAAGAGAATGCTGACCACAATATTCGGATCAATTCCATCTCTCCACTGGCAGTGGATACGCCTATGTTGCGTGAGTCCTTTGCTTTTCAGGGAATCACATACGAGCAAGTGGTTCAAGGTTTTGTAACGAAGCGGATTATGACGACCCATGAAATGGCAGAAGCCGCTATGTTCTTGGCGTCTAACCAGGCGACATCTATGACAGGCATGGATTTAGACGTTACAGGAGGGCAGTTAGCAGGTTAGAACCTTTCATATTGACTCAACTTGGTCAATCGACAGAACCCACTACAAGCAATTCCACAAGGAGTCATTGTCATGTCTAACCTCTCACGTCGTCGTATTCTCACCACAGGCGCACTAGGAGCCGCAGGAATGGTCGCAACAGCGGCTTCACAATCGCAAGCCACCGCACAAACGTCTGCGATTTCTGAGACAGCGATCCCTAACCCAAGCAGCAAATTCCAGAATAAAGTTGTGCTGATTACAGGAGCCACCTCTGGGATTGGAGAAGCCACTGCCCGGGCATTTGCAGCGGAGGGGGCAAAGGTTTTCTTTTGCGGGCGGCGGGAAAATTTGGGACAAACCGTTGAGCGCGAAATTAGACGTGCGGGCGGCGAAGCTACCTACGTGCGGGCAGATGTGCGGCAGGCAGAGCAAGTCAAAGCGTTTGTGGATGCCTGTGTCACCCAACATGGTCGTTTGGATATTGCCTTTAATAACGCCGGAACCGATCATCCACCTCACAGAATTGCAGACACCCCAATTTCCGAATTCGATGACTTGATGAACACCAACGCTCGTGGCGTATTTCTGGGGATGAAATACGAAATTCCCTATATGCTTGAGGCAGGAGGAGGAGCGATTGTCAATATGGCAAGTATTGGTGGCTATCGTGCCTTTCCCAATATTGTGGGATATGGGGCAAGTAAAGCGGCTGTGATTCACATGACAAAAGCGGCAGCCCAGGAATATGGCAACTTGCGAGTCAATGCGGTGTTGCCTGGCGCGATCGACACCGCCATGCTGGATCGGGTCAAGCGCGATTGGCAAGTGACAGAAGAACAATTAGTTCAGCCCTATCCTATTAAGCGCGTCGGACAACCTGAAGAAGTTGCAGCAATGGTACTCTGGTTGGCATCGGATGATGCGTCCTATGTATCTGGAGGACAATTCAGTGTAGATGGTGGTGGACTTGGTTAAGGTTCATGGCAGTTGATTAGGCGAATCAGCCAGATTAGGAGAACTTATGCAATACACAACCCTTGGCAAGACTGGCTTGGTGGTTTCGCGGCTCTCCTTTGGGGCGATGACCTTTGGTGAAGGTCAACTCGTGCCTGGAGTCACCAACAGCATTGATCAGTCAATTGCCGATCAAATGGTGGGTCGCGTCATGGATGCTGGCATCAACCTGTTTGATACAGCCGATGCCTATACCAGTGGACAATCGGAAATCATGCTCGGCAAAGCCCTGGCTAATCGTCGCGATGAGGTCATCATTGCCACAAAATCAGGCTTTCGATCGGGCAACGCCATTACCGATTCGGGATCGTCTTACCGTCACATCATGATGGCAGCGGAAGCCAGTCTGAAGCGGTTAAACACTGACTATATCGATCTCTATCAGCTTCACATCCCTGATCCAATCACGCCCTTAGACGAAACCTTACGCGCTTTAGATGATCTGGTGCGTCAGGGCAAAGTGCGCTACATCGGTTATTCTAATTTTCCAGCGTGGAAAGCAGCAAAAATGGTAGGGATTCAAAAACACCATAACTATGCTCAGTTTGTCGCGGCTCAAATGTATTACTCTTTGCTAGGGCGAGATTTAGAACATGAAGTTGTTCCGTTTGTTGAAGATGCAGGCATTGGGGTATTGGTGTGGAGTCCTTTAGCGGGTGGCTTTTTGAGCGGCAAATATACCCGCGAAAACCCAAACGCCAGAAGGGGCAAGACTAAACGAGTTCAAGCTACCACCCATTGATGTGAAGCAGGGCTATGACGTAGTGGACGCTATTAAGCCAATTGCTCAAGCACATGATGCATCTTCAGCTCAGGTGCGATCGCCTGGATTCTTACCAAACCTTTTATCACTTCAGTCATCGTTGGGGCAAATAAAACGCACCAGCTTGAAGATAACTTGAAAGCGGCAGATCTCACGCTCTCTGCCTCCGAGATTCAGCAACTGGATACCCTCACTGCCCAACCATCGCTCTACCCTGGCTGGATGCAAGCACTGGGTTGGGATACCAAAATCAAAGCAGCATTTGATCCAGATTTCAAAAATCAGTCAAAGAGTTAGGTTAAGCATAGGGGCGCTCGTAAGTGCAGCCAGCTAACAACGCCCATGCACGCCGACCGCCGAAAGGTGATCGGTGATGATGCAGAGGTTACTTGCGGCGGGTGATGGGCAACGTTCTACGGATTAAAAAAATCCCAAAGATTGATCGTCGCTCCTTATGGAGAACAAAAAATCACCTTTGGGATCAAAACTGATGTTAGCAATAGAATCAGCTAAGGAGCTAGTTAAGAATTAGTAGAACTTGGGCTATTCTGCTGCGATGCTTTCTAGCTGGGTTTCCACCTTCGCTTTGATCATCTTCATTTTGTTGCTAATTTTTTCACTAATTTCTTCAGCAGATGGCATAAAATACTCTTTCTTTTTCATAAAGAACTGCTTGCGTTCTTCAGGAGTAAGCGTTGCAAAAGCATCATCCTTAGGCAGCGATTTGATCAAAGCTTTGAGTTGGGTTTTCTGCTCCGGCGTTACGCTGAGCGATTTCAATGCTTTCCGAAAACTGGTTCCGCCTTCAGAAATATCAATTTGCAGAGCTTCTTGTTGCTCAGGGGTAAGGATTGCTTCAATTTGCGGTAAAACTTCAGTTTCCAATTTGGTGATCAAGATTTGAACAGGCTCAGGCGTCTGCGCTAAATAGAAACTTGGAGCCGAAATGAGCGGTTGGGCTTCGGCTCCAATCGTGCCCAGATTGATCAACACAAGAACCACTGCAACGAGAGAAATGAGAAGACGTTTCATGATGATTTCCTTGGGATATTTGAGGATCAAATTTGAGTCACGTTGACACTCATCAGGTCGTTAGGGTTTTTTAGCACTAGACCCGTCATGTTCGAGGTAAGCACAAATCGCCAAAATCAAGACCACAATCAAAGGCAGAACGAGGCTCCACCAAGTTTCAGAAACCAGCACCAGATAGGCTGCCGCAAATCCGCCTAAACCAAAGCCTAAGATGGTTGGGAAGACCCGGCTGATTCGTTCTAGTGCTTCCTCTGCTTCTGGATTGGGGACTTTTGCGTTTGAGTTTGAGAGTTTGGCGCAGCAAAACTGAACCATATCAATCGTCAGTTGAGTGGTGTTGCCGGTCATCACGGTCGTGGGAATGTAGCTTTTGAAGACCCCTTTTGCTTCCTTCATCAGGGCATTCTGAATCGCCATTGAAACCACTCCTGCCATGCCAATCGGAAAAATCAGATCTTCTTGAACATCGAGTAGAAGTGACGGTGAAAGACTGATGCCAACCCCCAGAAATACAGTCAAAGCAACGGCTTCGGCTGTGAGCAACACTGCAAAAACGGGCCATTTCTGATGGCGAGCATAACGCGCTAGCAACGATGTGGCAGCGACTGACAGCATGAAAACTGGAATCATCAGCAATCGGGTGATGGTGGTGGCCTCATCCGAACTGACAAAAGATGATCCTGCTAACGCAATATTGCCAGTGACATGAGCCGTAAACAAACCAAACAAAATAATGAAAGCAGAGGTATCCACAAAGCCTGCTACCCAACTCAGCAGAAAACCCGCAGGGCCATCACTGATTAGGAGAGAGCTAAGGCTAAACGAAGATTCGGTTCGGGTTGCAACCATAGACGCTCCTCTCTCAAAAGTGCAAACTGTCAAAAAATACAGCGTATTAGCAAAGCATTGTAACAATGATCACTGTTAGCATTCGTAGCATATGCCACCGGACTCGTTACCTGTGCTTTATTTTGCTTTTCCTACAAACAGCAATGAATACCGTATATTAGAGTGTAGACTTTAGTGTATCTACTGCCTCTACTATTCTATTCTCAATGCAGAGAGCAACCGTTGAATTAGGCATAAGCAACGCATTACCTAATCTGACTATTAATCTTCGTCACTCTTCTTTTCAGGCTTGGCAGCAATTACTTTCACCACTTCATAGAGGTGCTGATCGCTGTCTGCTAAGGGGGTGATCTCGGCTAGATTCAGCGCTAAGGTGGGAAACTTAGTCGAATCAGTGAACTCGTCGCTGCTGTAACCCCAATTTGCCATCACTGCTAACGTTGGACTATCAACCCCCTTAAACAAAATCGCGGAACGAGGGGCAGGGTAAGCTTGGGTGACATCGGTGAGAGACTTTCCAGTGGAAGTGAGCAGTTCTGCTAAATCATCGGCTGTTTTCGCCGTGATTTCATCGAACTCGATCAGCGTGGCGTTACCTCGAATGCTAGGAATTACGCCCTCTGGAGCTTGCGTTTGTTCGATTTCAAAAGTAGGGTTCGAGTTGGAGCAACTGTTTCCTTCTCCTTTTTCTCCTTCTTAGCAGACTTAGTTTCTTCTGCTGGTGGCGCAATAAAAACTTGATAACTTTCGGGACTTTGCCACTGCGACAGGGTTAGCACTCTGGAACCATCTTCACTTTGCAGGACTGAAAACTATTGAAGCCGACCGCCTTTT
>JAAUQT010000266.1 GCA_012033495.1 Cyanobacteria bacterium RM1_2_2
CAGTGAGATTGTCAAGCGATATATCCAAGAGCAGGGGAGTGAACAAGAGAAGGCTAGAGCTAAGCAGTTAAAGCTGTTTTCTCTCACCTAGATACCCCGCAGCTTGCTGCGGTTGGGTAATTCATTTCTTCCCCGATTTCTTCTGCCACTTAGGTGCATTATGGAACTCCATTGGGTCGAATCCAGTATGATTCAGGCGTTTGGTTACGATGCCGAAAAGCAAACCCTGCTCGTGATTTTCAACACCGGCAAGACTTACCGTTACTTCAATGTGCCGTCCGAGGTCTACGAAGGGTTGATGAGAACTGACTCGAAAGGTAGCTACATGCGCAGTTTGGTAATTGATCAGTACCCTTACGAGTTGGCAAAGCAGCGATAGGGAATCCTCCACTGACAAAGGGAATTAAGCGAATGCAGAAAGTGAATTTAGCCGAGAAACTGGCGCCGTTTCAAGATCATTGGCATCCGCGCGTCGTGGGTGATTTGAACGGACAGCAGGTGAAGTTGGTCAAGTTTCAAGGCGAGTTTGTTTGGCATCATCACGAGCAGGAAGATGAACTGTTTTTGGTGTTAAATGGGGAGTTTCAGATGCAGTTTCGGGATCGGGTTGTGAATTTGCAGTCTGGCGAATTTATCATTGTGCCGCGAGGAGTGGAGCACCGTCCGGTGGCAGAGCAGGAAGTAGAAGTGATGCTATTTGAGCCTGCCTCAGTGCTGAATACAGGCAATGTGCAAAACGAAAAAACCGTTGCAGAACTGGAGAGCATTTAGGTTACTTTCTAGGTTAATTTAGGGCGCGTCATCACCTCATCCATGGATGGTCAACCGTTAACGACATCCGCCCGATCGCGCCCGCCCCCAAAACCAGGCGAGGGGCTGTCACTCTGCCATCGTTAGAGTGCTAGCTGGAATGGATAACAGCCCCTAGAATTGAGATTCATATTATTCTTGTTGCAGGTACATCATGGCATTTCAGCCGCCCGAATTTCTCACCTTTGAAGAAGTTGTTGAGGTCGATAAAGCCCTACTGACGGCTCAGGATAAATTTTTGGCTCGCGTTTCGCTCTATTCGCTGCGGGCCCTCAAGCAAATTGCCCAAGCAAAAGATTTGCCCGTCGATACAATTACCGATTGTCAAATTGCTGAATGGATTGAACAAGATGAGTCCCTGCGGCAAGCCATCGGTGCAGATGCTGCTTTTCAACAGTTTTTTACCCAATTAGTGCTCTCATCGCTGTTGCCCTTACGACAAGCTTCTCAGGCAACTGGCGTACCCATTGATGACCTGACTATTCCCCAAGTGATCAGTTGGTTTGAACAGCAGGCGAAAATGCGCCTAGAAAGCCAGTAAGTTATTCTTAATCTACACTGCATCATTCATGCTTGCATTCTTTTTGCGTAGTTTGGTAGACCCCCCAGCTTCTCACTCTACATAACCTTGTAAGGGTTAAGGTTTGATCGCAGAAGCCGGGGTCTGTATTATTTTATTATCCCTCTGACCGTCTCGCTGACAACCGTTTCAAGGGCTGCTAACCTACTTCATGGCATAGATCATTTCTGCTCTAGCGGTATCGGTTTGCGTTGCCTTCAGCTTTGCCAACTGCTCTTCCAAGTTTGCTTTCACTTCATGCCGGAAACTAAAGAAGTGTTCGCCTACGCCCAATGCCGTGAAATAGTCGTAGAACAAATGCGGCTTTTGTAGCCCGATCAGCACCAACTGATACCAGAAGCGCAGCCGAGTTGAACGAAGAACCCCCTGCCGCCAGCAAATTGCCAGAAACAGCCGCACTTCATGCTGTCCAAGCGGGCGTCGGCTGCGGGGGCGTTTGCCTTCCATCATCGAGAAATGGCGGAAGGTGCGTTTGAGGTACGCTGGCGGATCGTATAGGTTCCAGAAAGCGTTGGTATATTCAGTGACAATTTCTTCGATTGGGCGAGTCGGCACAAAGTTCATCAGCGACTTCTGGGATGTGAAATATTCGCTGAGTCCATCTAGCAAGCGGCCTTCTTGACTCAATCGTTGCCACATCGCCGTGTTATGCAATGCCTGCAATAGGCTGAGATGGGCTTGAGGAATGCCAGTTTCTTCGACAAATGATTGGATTCGCTGACCTGCACCCGTTCTTTCACCATCAAAGCCAATGATAAATCCTGATAGGATTTGGATTCCGGCTCGTGTGATCTTATGGCAGGACTCTGCCAGAGATTGGCGCGTATTTTGTTCTTTATGAACGCCTTTCAAACTATCGACATCGGGCGTTTCAATTCCCATAAACACCATCGTAAATCCGGCTTGCACCATCAAATCCAACATCTCATCATCTTCAGATAGATTTAATGAGGCTTCGGTGACGAGAATAAACGGATAGTGTCGTTCCTGCATCCAGGGAATCAGCGCCCGCAGAAACACTTTAGCGTTACGTTTGTTGCCGATAAAATTGTCGTCTACCACAAACACAAGTCGATGCCAGCCAGTTTGGTACAACGCCTCAAATTCTGCCAGCATTTGTTCAGGCGTTTTGGTGCGAGGTTTACGGCCGTAGAGGTTGATAATGTCGCAAAATTCACATTGGAAAGGACAACCCCGCGAAAACTGAAGGGTGATGGCTAGATAAGCATCGAGATCAAGCAAATCGAATCGCGGAATTGGTGTTTGGGTGACATCGGGTTTTTCGATCGAGCGAAAGGTTCCCTGGGACTCGCCGCGCTGAATTGCCTCTACGAACATGGGAATCGTAAATTCGCCTTCATCCAAAATCAGATAATCGGCTCCTGCTTCTCGCGCAAATTCCGGCACAGAAGTTGGAAACGGCCCGCCAACGGCTACCTTTTTGCCCAGCGCTACACCCTTCTGGATCAGTGCCCGAAAATCCTGTCTTTGAATCACCATTGCGGAAATGACTACCAGATCGCACCAGTCCCAGTCGGCGTCGGTTTCCAGTTTCACATTGCGATCAATCAAACGAAATTCCCAGTCTTGAGGCAACAATGCCGCGACGGTAATCAAACCCAGAGGTGGATTAGTAGAACGCAGTCCTGCTAGATCTAACGTTTCTTGGTACGACCAAAATGAGTTGGGCAGAATCGGCCAGATCAGTAACGTTTTCATAGGCACTCCAAGGGGCGAAAGAATGCGTCGATGTCCTCCAATCTACTGCCAGCATTGAAACAATCTTGGAAAATCTCTGTATTTTGATAAATTTATTGATTTTTTGTTGTTTATCGTAATTTTCGTCGGAAAAGAATGAGTTTAACTGAAATGGCTTTGTTCAGGGGCTACAATCAATTGTTAAGAACCAAAGTTCAGATTTATGGATGATTTAATTGAGCTCGATCTAGTAGGTATGGGGTTTGCGCTAGGGCTAATGCTTTTGGCGATCGGTCTGTCGGCTTGGCAACGCTTGGGCTTAACGTGGAATCTGGCTGTAGCAACCGTGCGCACCGTTATTCAACTTTTGGTAGTTGGCTATCTGCTAGAAATTGTGTTTGCGCTGCGTAACCCCTGGATTGTGCTAGCGGTGATCGGCATCATGACGGCAATTGCAACTGTGGTGGCGCGAAATCGGGTTAGCAAAAAAATTCCGCAAATCTTGCCGATTGTCGGTGGCTCAATGCTGTTAGGAACTGCATTTACTCTCGCTTACACAAACCTACTGGTGCTGCGACTAGAACCCTGGTATGAACCTCAATATTTAATACCGCTGGCAGGCATTTTGTTAGGCAACGCCATGAATGCGGCCGCCATTGCAGGAGAACGGTTTGTAAGTACGCTAAACAACAGCCAATTAGAAATTGAAACCCATCTGAGTTTGGGGGCAACGCCGCGTCAGGCAACGCTGCAATACCGTCGGGAAGCGATTAAAGCAGGCTTAATTCCAACGCTCAACTCGATGATGGTCGTTGGGATTGTTACGCTCCCCGGCATCATTACTGGGCAGATTCTCAGCGGTGTTTCTCCGCTTAATGCTGCTGTATATCAAATGCTGGTTATGTTTATTCTGGCAATTGCGACGTTAATTACCTCAATCACATTGATTCAAGGTATCGACCGACAGTTTTTTACCGCAGCGGCTCAATTGAAAAAGTTCTAATCTCGATGCTGCTACTTCCAAGCTTAATCGATTTCACGTCTGCCCTCTAGCGCCCTGGCTAGCGTCACCTCATCGGCATATTCCAAATCACCGCCCATCGGCAAACCGAAGGCAATCCGCGTTACTCTGGTGAAGGGTTTCAGCAATTGCCCAATGTACAGCGTCGTGGTTTCCCCTTCTACGCTGGGGTTAATTGCCAAAATCACTTCTTTGATATCTTGTTTGCTCACGCGACGAACCAGTTGAGTAATATAAAGCTGATCCGGGCCAATTCCATCCATTGGAGAAATCAGCCCACCCAAAACGTGATATTTCCCTCGGTATTCACGGGTTCGCTCTAAGGCAATCACATCTCTAGAGTCTGAAACCACACAAATCGTATGTTGTTCGCGGTTAGAATCTCGGCAGATTTCACAAACGGGTTCAGCAGAAAGATGGAAGCAAACCGAGCATGAACCAACTTGCTGTTTGGCTTCTAGAAGTGCTTGTGCCAAAGCTTGCACATCTGCTTCCGGGCGCTTCAAAATATGCAAGGCTAGGCGCTGGGCCGTTTTGGGCCCCACTCCAGGGAGTCGCTGTAGTTGCTCGATTAGGCGAGCCAAGGGACGTGTGTAAACCGTTGGAGTGCCTCCACATCAGAATTCGTTTTACTGTTCGATCATAGCGATTTTCTAGAGAATGACACGGAGCCAATTTGCTCAACCGCCGCTATCGAAACCAACCCTATGCTAGCTTACATGCCGCACGTCTCTAGCGCTAACTCGCTACCTAAGGATCGTGGATTGAATCAATCTGTAAACTGTAGGGGCGGATTTAGCAGATTAGGTTTAGCAGAGCAATGGGCATCCGGTAATCGATTTGACCGTAAAATCTGCCCCTACCCCCGATCGAACTAACTGAATTCCCATTCCTAAATGACTTAACCTTAAATGGGCAGAGGGAGAATCGAACTCCCATGACCGAAGTCGCCACATTTTGAGTGTGGTGCGTCTACCAGTTTCGCCATCCGCCCTCGAATCGCTTTTGTATTGTAGCCTAAGCTTGGGCAGAATGTCTTCCCCTAACCCGCAAAAATGCCTTAGCTTCGGTCATCGGAGTGCAATTTTCCCTCTGCTCATGCAAGTTGAAGGGATCAAATCTTTGCTGATTGTCGTTCTAATACAGCTTTTTTCAGACTGGTGAAGTATAAAAAATGGGATGCAGGGGCACAGCCCCCCCACCCCGCTGCCATCCCGCTCACGGTTCAAAACTGCCAAATAGATTGACCACACCGTTGCGTTTGAAATGAAATTAGTGGCATAGTTGCCCCCAATTCGCGCTAAGAATGCTGAGGTGCGTCATAAAGAGTACCGCAGAGAACTGCGCAATCAAGATGATCAAAATTAGTGGCGCCGTTTCTTCTTGAGGCGTTGATTCTTGAGACAGTTGTTTGATGCAATGTTTGATGCAATAACATATTGGTAACAATCGACCGAGATACGCCCAAGATCAATCACAGAGCATAGTAGGAGCAGGCAGTGGATTTTAGTCAACTTGTGAACGCTAGATTGGCACGGCAGGAAGCTGAAAGCTTATATCAAACTTTGAAACCGCTGTTGGCTCTAGATCCAAAATTTGCTGATTTAATCTTGACTGATTTAGCAAAAATTGTCCGCATTTGTGGGCGCAGCAACGGGGAAATTACCGCCAATGAGTTGCTGGCCTATTTGGCAATTTATGCCCTGATCAAGCAAGATACTGAAAAATTGAATGCTGCCTTCAAAACCTGGGATTTTTCCGACGCTGATCGGATCAAGTACCAGAAAGTGGCGCTGCAAATTCTGCTGGATGTCACCAAAGGACAGCAAGCCACCGCCGCTCAGTTGGATGAGTTCATGCTGCCTGCGGTGCTCAACCAGTTGGATGCAGAGAAGGGCACGCGCTATCTCACCCCTGCC
>JAAUQT010000028.1 GCA_012033495.1 Cyanobacteria bacterium RM1_2_2
TTAGCAGAAAGAATTGTTTCAGGCAGAGAGATTCTTTGCAAAACCTGTCCCCACGTCTAGTGGGGTGGATTTGGCGCAGAGGGATTTGTTTCAGGCAGAGAGATTCTTTGCAAAACCTGCCCATATCTTAAGCGGTGGCGGTTTCTAGCGAAGGAGCGACTTCAGAGCGTTTGCTGATCAGCTTTAACCGAATGCCGCTATTCGGGGCAATTGTCACACCTCGGCGCACAGGCGCAACGGGACAGGACTCTGCTAAAGCCAGATCACATCGACGCAAAACGGTTGCCAAAACCAGCTTCATTTCAAATAGGGCAAATGCTGCGCCAATACAGCGACGATTGCTGCCGCCAAAGGGCAAAAATTCGTAGGGCGTGTACTGCCTTTCTAGGAAGCGTTCGGGACGAAACTGATTGGGTTCTGGGTAAAGATCAGGACGATGATGGGTCAGGTAGATCGCTGGAATCAAGAGCGAGTCTCGCTTGAAAGGATAGCCGCCAACTTCGCAGGGAGTTTGAGCAATCCGAATTTGCGCAATGAACCCAACCGGATAAATGCGCAGCGTTTCGCAGCAAACAGCATTCAGGTAAGGCAGTTTAGCAATCGCGTTCAGGTCTGGCTCGGCTCCGAGGCTGTCCAACTCTTCGACCAATTTGGCTTTCACGTCCGGCAAAGAATGAATCCAATAGAGTGCCCAACTCAGAGCCGTGGCGGTAGTTTCGTGACCAGCCACCAGCAAGGTCATCAGTTCGTCGCGCAGTTCCAGATCGCTCATTGGTTCGCCTGCTTCGTCGCGGGCAGACAGCAACAGCGTCAAAATATCGCTGCGATTTGGATCAAACTGCTGCCGTCGATCGGCGATTTCGGCATAGAGCAGTTCGTCGATACTCTGAATCAGGCGAATAAAACGACCACCCGGACTCCACTCTCCCAAATCCCGCTGCAAAATTGGGAAAAAATTGGTCGCAAAGGTAAAGCGGCTGCTTGTGAATTCCAACATCACTTTTAAGCGCCGTTTCAGTTCCTCATATCGCGCTCCTTCGGTTAAGCCAAACACAGCTTGCAGAATCACTTGCAGCGAAATTTCCTGCATCGCAGGGCGGGCAACAAAGGTTTGGTTTGGCTGCCATGCTTGCGTCGTGGCTTCTGTAATTTGGCAAATTAGCTCACTGTAAGCCCGCATCCGTTCGCCGTGGAAAGGCGGCATCAAAAGCTGTCGATGTCGTTTGTGCCGTTGTCCATCTAACAGCAGCAGCGAGTTGTCGCCCAACATCCGGCGCAAGATGCCGTTGGCTCTGCCGGAGTCAAACTGAGTTGGACTGGCTGTAAAGATTTGTTCGATCGCCTGCGGATCGCTAAACAGGTTGAAGGTTGCAACGTTGCCCAACTTTAGCGAAAAACAATCCCCATAGCGAGCAGTGCAGCGCTCTAAAAAATCGAGCGGCTGAATGATCCATTGCAGCAAATTCCAGAGGGGCGGAGTTGTGACAGCAGGAGGTTGGTTCATAAATCTTCAAAAGAGCGATGATGAAGCGTTTCAAACGGAGGGCAATCGCTCTTGACCCTACTATATCTTTTCTTTTTTGAGGTGGCAGGTGGGAAACAGCATCAGGCAGGGCTTGCTTCAGGAACACCAAACTTAGGCTCGGTAAGACTTTGGCTCACCGCCGCAACTTCCGCTAGCTTTTGGGCAGCTTTCCCGCTGGTCAAAATTTCTTTGGCCGTCATCAAACCAGATTCTAGATCCGGGCACTTGCCGCCCTGCCAGAGATAAAAGCCGCCGTTCCAAATGGCAGCGTTCATCAAGTCGCTCGGCTGCCCTGTAAAACAGACTGCATTTGGGTTACAAATTCCGGTGTGGGCGCTAATGGCACTTCCGACCCAGCAAAGCCATAATCTCGCGGGTGCAGCAACAGCCGCTCAGCATCGGATTCTGCCTCAGGCTGCCCCAACTTGGGCTGGTGAATGCCAATAATGCAGGTGCGATCTCGTGGCAAATCACAACTTCCTTCTAAGCCTTTAATCGTGAGAAAACGCGGATTGCCTCGTAAAGCAAAGGCAGATCGAGCCATCTCTTCGGTTGGCGGATGCACAAAACCCGCCGTCACTAGCGCTTCTCCGGCATAGGGACACCAAAACAACTCAGCCGTTGCAAAGGGCGGGCGTTTACCAATCTGCTCTCGATAGGGAACCAATGCTTCTGCCAGCGGAAAGAAAGTCGGCAAGTAGACAAAACCGAGCCGCGTTTGGGCAAACACCTGCTGCACTTGGGCTGAACCGAGCCGCGCCCAGTCGATGCCCAGTCCCTGCCAAATTTCTACCAACGGGACACCTTCCTTCGTTGGCATTCGTCGCCCGCCATGCTGAATCACCGGACAACCTGCCGCAGTTACAACCAAAGCCGTAAGTGGGGCAATCGGAGCCGTGCGGGTGCGCCCATCGTAGGGAATCCCCATCACAATCGGTCGATTGTCGGTGGGAATGGCTGCCAACTTTCCGCCCAGATGATCGTAAGCGTCCAAAATCCCTGCCAGTTCTTCTCCGGTCGGGCGCTTAATCCGGTGGGCAATCATGAAGGCTCCAATCTGGGCAGGGGTTGCCTCTTGGCGCAGCATCAGTTGCGTGGCTTCAGCAGATTCAGAGCGGGTTAAATTTTCACTAGTATGGGAACCACTTCCAACTTTGCGGAGAAGTTCCCGAAATGCATCACTCATTTGCGCACAAGAGGAAACAGTAGAAAAAGAACCGTGAACCGTTGATGACTGTTAGCGCACCGAAAAAATAGAATTTCTAGCGTAGCTTAAGCTGAGCGACTGAAGGTGAAGCTTCACAGTGAGGCACTGAAAGCGACTGGATCGTCGAGGGGTTGGCGATCAAAGCTTGCACCAAGCTACGGAAATGCTGAATGGGCGGAATCTCCAGCCGATCTTGGGTTGTCACCAAAACCACTTCTCGACTCAGCCTCGGCTCTTCAGTAGAGCGCACCGCTAAAGAGGAATCATAAACAATCTCCAGCAGCGCTGACTTGGGCAACAGCGCAATAAACTCACCTTGGCGCACCATCCCTCGGAACCCATCTAGCGTGTTTAGCTCAACGACTGGCTTGAGATCCAAAGCATAACGCTGAAACTGTTCCTGAACGAGCCGCTGCATTCCATACCCGTCTTTGAACACAACTTGCGGATAGTGAGCCAACTCCGACCACGGCACTTGCTCATAGTGAGTCAGCGGATGCTCAGCCGCCATCAGCACTTCAACCGGCTCCTGATACAGCAAATCCACGACCATCTCAGGACTAGCCGTTAGGAATCGGTTGTTCATCACAATCGCCAAATCGACTAATCCATCTCGCAGCACTTTCAGCGCCCGATCGCTGCCCAACGAAGTAACGCGCAATTGCACCAACGGATAATCCTGGCAAAACTGCTGCAAAACCGGCGGCAGGTGTTGGGCTGAAACCGAGTGGATCGCAGCCACACAAAGCTCAGACTGTTTGCCTTCAAGCAGGTCAGTTAACTCGGCTGTGGCAGTCTGCCATTCCTGACAAATTTTGCGAGCGCGAGGTAGAAACCGCTCTCCGGCTAGCGTCAACTTTGCTTGAGAGGTGCGATGAAACAAAGGCAAACCCAAATCGGCTTCAAGAGCTTGAATTTGGCGGCTAATGGTGGATTGAGTAACGCGGCAGCGCTGAGTGGCCTGCTGAAAACTCCCGGTTTCAGCTACCGCCAAAAAAGCCTGCAACTGTTCCAAGCGCATAAAGGGATTCCTCTCGGAGGGAAGGCTGTAAAACTATCTGTGGCTCGGATCGTTCCACTTGTAGAGTTAAGTTACGGGAATTAGCGGAGCCACTTCGTATCGCCAGCTACCGTCTGTTGTTCAGGACACCGTTTTATCGGAACAAATTTATCGAAACAAGGTATGGCAACTGCCACTGTTCTGCCTTGCAGATTGATTTGCATCTGTCAGTTGAGAGGGCAAGGAGAATTAGCCCCTTTTTTGTGATGAAAAGAGTATAAAAGACAAGCATACAGCGCTGATTGAAGCAGGTGATCAGAAAGACACTAAACTTCTGTAATAGCCTCATTCGTACAGGATCACAGCTTCTGCTATGCGCAAAAAGCTTAGAACAAAGGTGAGGGGGCTGCATCTGCAACTATTTCTTAGCCCCTGCTTAGGGCTACCGTGTCCACTCAAGTTGAAGCACCCCCGTTCTGCTTTTATTCGACTGTAGCCGGAGAATCTAGTGTTGACTCTGTGAAACTGGGAAATCCTTCCGCCAACAAGCCCCAAGTCGAAATTTGCTGCCTCAGCCAGCCGTTCGTCTGCCATCGCTCTACTGCTTGATTCACCGCTTGGCGCAGTTCGTCATACTGCACTCCCTTCGGCATGGCAATGGCCAGCGCTTCTGCTGAAATCAGAGTCGGAATCAAATGATACTGGGGCGACTCTTGCACCCAGCCTGTTAGCACTGTTGCATCAGCCGCAAAGACAGCAACTTGCCCACTTTCTAATAGTTGTTGGGCTTCTGAGTAAGTTTCGACTCCTCGCAGACGCACTGAGGGCAACAGCGAACGAATCGTGGGAATTGTGTCGGAGCCAGTCAGAACCGCAATGGTGCGCTGTTGGAGGTCGCGTAGGCTCTGAATTGCGCTGTCTTTCGTAATGAAAGCTGCCCCATCCACGTAATAAGGGCGGCTGAAAGCCACGAGGCGAGTTCGGGCATCAGTGATCGACATGCGGGCAATTAGCACGTCAACTTCGCCTTCCAGCAAGGCATTCAGGCGATCCTGGTTGAGTAAGGGCTTCAATTCAATGGCTTGATCATCGCCTAGCAACTCAGCCGCCAACTGATGCGCCATATCAATCTCAAACCCTTGGAGTTGATTTTGACTATTTTTGAAACCGAGCGGGCGCAAGTTGTCTTTGACCCCGACAATCAGATAACCGCGATCTTGAATCTCAGCCAGTTCAGCCGCCTCAACCGGGCTGGTTCCGCTGAGGACGAACAGCAACAGCGAAAAACCTACCCGCACTGGTCGAATTGACCCTGCCAGTAGGTTTAAGCTTCGCGCTATTTGCCTCAATTGTTTGTGCCAGTTCAACACTGCAAACCGCTAAAGGTTAAGCTTTGCCAGCCATCTCGACCACTTTGCCAAATCCAGCCGGATCAAGCACTGCCATTTGTGCCAGCATCTTACGGTTAATCTCAATATTTGCTTTCTTCAAACCGCCCATCAGTTTGCTGTAGCTCATGCCATGTTGACGAGCCGCTGCGTTGATTCGAGTGATCCAGAGGCGACGAAAATCGCGCTTCCGCTTGCGGCGATCTCGGTAAGAGTTGCGCAGCGCCTTCATAACCTGCTGGTTGGCAGTGCGAAACAGTCGAGAGTGCGATCCGCGAAATCCTTTGGCGAGTTTGAGAATCTTTTTGCGGCGTTTACGAGCAACGTTACCGCGCTTTACACGAGTCATGAATTAGTTCCTACACTTGTGGGTTAAAAAATTGGAAAAAGCGGCAGGTGGTAGGTGGAAGGATCGAACCTAGCCCTAGCCTGAAGATGCAACTGCATCTTTCACGATGATGTTAGGAGAGAGTGCGGGTTTCAACCTCTATTTGCAAACAGTTTTGGCAAAGAGTTGCAAAAGGCGCTTTTACCGCTCTTACAAATAGGGAAGCATGAGTTGCACATTTTCAGCATCCCGTTCGTTGACCAGCGCGAGTCCGCTGATCCGACGCTTGCGGGAAGGAGATTTGTGCTGCAACATGTGGTTTTTGAAGGCCTTACGGCGCATCAATTTGCCACTTCCACTCTTTTGAAAACGCTTCGCCGCAGCTTTACGAGTTTTGAGCTTGGGCATGAGTTTGCCTGAATCTTTCAAAATTTACACAGTCTATAATTTTAGGACGAACAACCGCCTTTGTGCAAGCTGTTTTCGCAGAAAGCGCCGGAATGGGGGTGGCTCAGAAGCGGCTCAGCATGAGAGGGCAATTCAACAGATCGCCCTCTGGTGAAGCATCTTCCCCTACTGGGCAGGAGTCAGCACCTTCTCTGAGGTGACGTTTGGATTTGTTTCCGGGCTGTCTGCTTCTGAAGGCGGCACAACCTGCCAGAATTTGGGCAAATAGTCTGACCACTGTTCCAGAATTCGTTTCGCTTTTGGGCTACCTGTGCGCTCAGCGTGAGCGGCAATCAACTCTTTCAACTGTCGCGCTCCAGACTCCGTAACGACTCGCTGAACCTTGACAATTTCCGGGTTGACTTTAGTGGGGAAGCTGCCGTCTTCATCTAAGAAATAGGCTAATCCACCCGTCATACCTGCCCCAACGTTGCGCCCCGACCGACCCAGCACCACAATCACGCCGCCTGTCATGTATTCACAGCAGTGGTCGCCTGTCCCTTCAATCACGGCTTTGCCAAACGAATTCCGAACCGCAAATCGTTCGCCGGCCTGCCCATTTGCGAACAACGTGCCGCCCGTTGCGCCATAGAGACAGGTGTTGCCGACAATCACATTTTCTGCCGGATCGTAAGTGGCAGTCGCAAACGGTTTGATAATGATCTCGCCGCCGTTCATGCCCTTGCCTACATAGTCGTTGGCTTCTCCTTCGAGGTTGAGCGTCAATCCCGACAGGATGAACGCCCCAAAGCTTTGACCAACGCTGCCCGCAAAGTTGAGCACAAGATTGCCTTCAAAGCCCGTGTCGCCATACTGTTTGGCAATCACGCCCGAAACTCGCGCCCCCACTGAGCGATCGGTGTTGACCACTCTATAGGTTTTGCTGACCGTGCCGTGATCGCGGATCGCGGCTTGGATCGCGGCATCCGCCAGAATCTCATCATCCAATACAGAGCCATTGCTGTGGACGGTTTCATGTTCCAGCCAGCTTCGATCAGTGCGAGTATCCGGCAGATTGATCAGACAATCTAGGTTGAGCGTCTGGGTTTTGGTCATGTGTACCCCTTCTCGCACCCTGAGCAGGTCGGCCCGCCCCATGATGTCTTTCAGCGACCGATAGCCTAACCGCGCCAGCAACGAACGCACTTCGGTCGCCACAAAGAAGAAGAAATTGACCACATGTTCAGGCATTCCGGTGAACCGCTGCCGCAGTTTTTCTTGCTGCGTCGCCACCCCTACGGGGCAATTATTGGTGTGGCAAATCCGCGCCATGATGCAGCCCTCAGCAATCATGAAACCGAGCCGAAACCGAACTCTTCTGCTCCCATCAAGGCTGCCATTACCACATCCCAGCCTGTTTTCATGCCGCCATCCGCCCGCAGCAGCACCCGGTCACGCAGTTGGTTTTCCATCAAAACCCGATGCACTTCCGTGACGCCAAGCTCCCAAGGAACGCCCGCATGTTTGATTGAACTCAGCGGTGATGCCCCTGTGCCGCCATCATGACCAGAGATCTGAATCACATCGGCATTGGCTTTCGCCACACCGGCTGCCACCGTCCCAATCCCCACTTCTGCCACTAGCTTCACCGAAACTTTGGCTGCCGGATTGATTTGGTGCAGGTCAAAAATCAGTTGGGACAGGTCTTCAATGGAATAGATGTCGTGATGGGGCGGCGGTGAGATGAGCGTCACACCTGGCTTTGAGCGACGCAGCATCGCAATGTAAGGACTCACTTTCTTGCCTGGAAGTTGCCCACCTTCGCCCGGCTTCGCGCCTTGAGCCACCTTAATTTCAAGCTGCTTGCCGCTCATCAAATATTCGGGCGTGACGCCAAACCGACCCGAAGCCACTTGCTTAATCGCCGAGCTTGCCGTGTCTCCGTTGCGCAACCCCTTCAGGTGAGGAAACAGGGTCGATTTACCACTCTCATCCACATCGTCTAACACCTGGTAGCGCGTCGGGTCTTCGCCGCCTTCTCCAGAATTCGACTTACCGCCTAGACGGTTCATCGCAATGGCCAGAGTTTCGTGCGCTTCCCGAGACAGCGAACCCAGCGACATTGCGCCCGTACAAAAGCGTTTAACAATCTCTTCAACCGACTCCACTTCTGCGAGCGGAATCGAGGGACGATCGCTCTTGAAGTCGAGCAAGTCGCGCAGTGCCGTTAAAGGACGCCCAGCCAAGTATTGCTGATAGGTTTGGTAGTGATCGTAATTTTGGTCTGCCACCGCTTTATGGAGATGCTTCGCCATTTCAGGGCTGTTCATGTGATACTCGCCCCCCGGCTTGTAGTTGAAGAACCCATAGTTTTCTAGCTTCTTCACGGTTAGCTCTGGAAACGCGCGGCTGTGAGTATTCATGACCTCTTGAGCCAAATCGGTGACGGTTAACCCACCCAACCGAGAGGCAGTACCCTGAAAACCAAGGCTGAGTAAATCTGCGCCAATCCCGATTGCTTCAAAAATTTGCGCCCCTTGATAGCTGGTCAGCAGCGAGATTCCCATTTTTGAGAGAATCTTCAGCAAGCCTGCTTCAACGGCTTTGCGGTAGTTGTATTGCGCTCCGGTCAGGCTAATTTGGCTCAGTTTGCCTGTTTCCATCTGCTTTTGGGTTTTGGTGCTGCCCCACCAGTGACGCACAGCTTCCCAAGCCAGATAAGGACAAACCGCACTGGCTCCGTAGCCCATCAGACAGGCGAAATGGTGGGTGCTCCAGCACTGGGCCGTGTCTACTACGATCGAAGCTTTCATCCGTAAGCCTTGCCGAATCAGGTGGTGATGCACGGCGCCCACGGCCAGCATCGGCGGAATATAGCTGTATTCTTGCGTCAGGGCAGTCGGTTGTCCTGCCAGCGACAGCCGATCGCTCAGCACCAGAATTTGCTTGCCCTCCCGGACGGCGGCCGTGGCTTGCTGACAGAGCGTATTCACGGCGTATTGCAGTCCGCTGGGGCCGTCCGCAATTTTGAACAGGGTAGACAGGTCAGCCGTCATTAAACCCGATTGGCGGATCTGGTCTAGATCGGCATCGTTGAGGACGGGCGACTCCAGCTTCAGCAGTCCGGCAAACTCCGGCTTGGTTTCCAGCAGGTTGCCCCGCCCGCCTAACTGAGTGGTTAGCGACATCACCAGGCTTTCGCGCAACGGATCGATGGCCGGATTCGTCACCTGAGCAAATCGCTGTTTGAAGTAGTCGTATAGCAGGCGCGGCTTGTTAGACAACACCGCCAGCGGCACGTCATCGCCCATACAGAAAGTTGGTTCTTTGCCTTGAGACGCCATCTCTTCGATGATCATTTCTACGTCTTCGGTGGTGTAGCCAAAAGCAATTTGTTGCCGCAACAGGGCCTCAGCTTCCATTTGCGCAGCTTCGGGAAAGGGCTGAGGTTGAAGTTGCTTGCGGTTTTGCCTGAGCCATTCGCCGTAGGGATGCTGGCTTGCGACTCGCTGCTTGATGTCCCAATTCTTGAGAATCTCATGATTTTCCAGATCGACGACAATTGCCTCACCGGGCCCCAAGCGGCCTTTTTCGATCACCTCGCCGCCCGGTAGCTCAACCACGCCTGCCTCAGATGCAACGACCACAAACCCATCACGAGTAATGCTGTAGCGCGCCGGTCGTAGACCATTGCGATCGAGGGTCGCTCCGACCACCTTGCCATCGCTAAACGCCAGCAAAGCTGGGCCATCCCAAGGTTCCTGAATGCCGCTGTAGTAGTCATAGAAATCAATGATTTCCGGATGCTGATCCAAAGCAGGCTGGTTCTGGTAGGCTTCCGGAACCATGATCATCAGCGCTTCCATTGGACTGCGCCCCGACCGCACCAGCAGTTCCAGCACGTTGTCCAAGTTAGCCGAATCGCTTCGCTCCGCATCAACGGTGGGCTTCAGCGCTGCCATGTTATCACCCCAATAAGGATGGGCGAGGTCGGCTTCTCTAGCGGTCATCCAGTTGATGTTGCCCAACAGGGTGTTGATCTCGCCGTTATGCCCTAGCATCCGCATTGGCTGGGCCAGCGGCCATTTCGGCATCGTGTTGGTGCTGAAGCGACGGTGATAAACCGCAAAGGCGCTCTTGTAAGCCGGATTTGCCAAATCTTGATAGAAAGTGCCCAGCACTTCCGACCGCACCATGCCTTTGTAGACAATGGTGCGATGGGAAAAGGAGCAGATGTAAAGGTCATTTAGGTGAGGCGATTGGGCAAGCTGGGCGCTGATGCTGCGCTGGATGCGCTTACGAACGAGGCATAGCTGCCGCTCCAGTTCATCTCCAGTCAGGTCAGACTGAACCAACAGTTGCTCGATTTGCGGCTGATTTTCTCTGGCTTGTCTACCTAAAACTTGGGCATTGACCGGAACGGTTCGCCACGCCAGCACCGTCAGCCCAGCCTCAGTGATAGCCTGCTCTACAATTTGCCGAGCCAGTTCGGTTGCGGTTGCGTCGGGCGGCAAAAACACCATCGCCACTCCAATTTGCTGGAGCGACGACAGCTTGATTCCTGCTGTTTCTGCCCACTGTCGCAACATTTCCCACGGCACAGCGGTCATTAAACCCGCTCCATCTCCAGAATCTTGGTCAGCGCTGCAACCGCCCCGGTGTTCCATACAGGTTGCGGCTGTCAGGGCTTTCTGAACCAGATCGTGGCTAGCGCGTCCTTGCTGATCGGCAATGAAACCAACCCCGCAAGCATCTCTTTCTTCGACCAGCCACGGCTGACCTGCATAACCACCTGCACCACTCACAGTTCCCGGATTGTTCCAATAACTTTGATTCACGCTTGCATTGCTCCCACGAAATACCGGATTCACATTTAATGATTGAAAAAAATAATGAACTTTTTGACCTTGATTTGATCAAAACTCACCGATCAAAAGCTTCATTAACGCTGACCAATTTTTCACAGTTTGCGACTATAACAGAGCTTAAAATGACACTTAATTCAGCACAGCAGTTACAAGGATGAATTCAGGTTGGTTTAGCGAGTGCCCTCTGAAATTGCTTGCGGTAAGCCTAAATGCCACCCAATGCAATTCTGAAGAGGAAAGGCGGCACATCCGTGTATGTTGCCCTGACCGCCAGAGGCTAATCAAACGCTAGAGAAAGCTCTACGAATGTGCAGGTAGACCCTCTCTGTAGTTAGCCAAGTTACCAACCAGATTTTTGTCAACTAAGATACTTTTCGATATAAGTCGATGTCAGCCAACTCTAATGGAGGTGAGTCTGGAAAAAAGGGCAGATGAAAATCTTATAAAAACTATACCTTCTTGACAATCCCTTCAGCCTGACTAAAACCAAGCTGATTTTCTTCAGAAGAAGCGTATTAGCTAGAACAAGATTCTCTGTTGCTCTACTGCACAAATCTGTATTTAGGTAAACTTAACGCCCCTGCCTTGGCAAACCCTAATACTCAGCCATCTGCTCTATTGAAATCTATTGAAACAGTTTGAATCTGACGCTTCTTCAATTATGAGACTAATTATTTAAACAAGGTAATGACCATAACGATTTGTGAGCGAGACTTGACATAGATGTTACAAATATTACCGTGATGACCAAAAACGCAACAATTACGACTGTCCGCTTTAACAGGACTGGCGCTATTTGTCTGCAATAGCGTCAAAATAGCTCAATTTAGGCACTGAAAACACACCCTCAACGCAGCTACAAACGCAATGAAGTGTTTGCATTAACAACGATTTGTGAATTGCCTCTCCCGGTTTGGATAAAAGTAAGAAATTCTGGGAAAGCAGATCAAAGCAAATCAGCCGCTCAAGATTTAAACTCGTTCACCTCTCACACTCAACAAAAAGATAAAGACCGTGGTTAGAGCCAGAATTCGTCGTCAGCGTCGCTCGCGATACCGCCGATTTCAAAGCACCTACCTGCCTCGTTCCTCCTCCCTAGGGCGTTTCAGAATGGTGTTGATGTCCCCGCTGTTGGTTGTCGCCCTGTCTTTGACGCTGAACAAGCAACAAGGAAACGCAGAGCCTTTTCAATCCGCTTCGCTGACTCCAGCAGCCCAAAGCCCAGCCTGGGTTCCCACCCTCGCCCAAGCCTCCATTCCCCGAATTATCCGTCAAGGAGAGCGAGTCGTCCTCAATGGGAAGGAACTCTCGATGCCGTGGAGCCAGCGGCAGCAGGAGGTGGGGATCGCGGATGCCGGACTGATCGCATCAATGGGCGTAGAGCTACTAGACACCAATACGGCAAAGCAACAACCTGTCCGGTGGTTTTCCGACCATCGCACTACACCGCTGAACTTAATGCCCTGGTTCAATCAGCACTATCGCTACCTCGACATCACAGAGCTAGCAACCCAGTTTGGCTGGCAGGTGCAAGTGCGCGGTGATACTTTACAAATTGCGACGCCTTCTGCCCAAATTACAGCGGTGCGGCAAGGCCCACAAGATTGGGGCGACCGAGTTGTCATCGATTTAAATCAGCCAACCCCTTGGCAAGTCAGCGAACAGGCCGGCGAAACGGTGATTGCGATTGATGCTCAGATTGATCCGTCTGTGGTGCGGACGTTTGCGGCTAAGGCTGGGAAGCAGATTCAATCTTTGAAATTGGAAGCAAGAGGCAACCAAACTCTGCTGCGACTCACCTATCCAGGAAGTTTGCGCCCGCGCATTTGGTCGTTAAACAACCCCAATCGCCTCTTGATCGATGTTCGACCAGATTCATTGGTTGAACGGAATATTCTTTGGACGGATGGGATTCGCTGGCAGCAGCAGTGGGTGAATCTGGGAGCCAGCCAATTTCCGGTGGTGATGCTGGAGCTTGATCCCCGGCAGTCGGGCTTGTCCTTGAAGCCGATTTTGAGCAATCCAGCGGGGAACGGCGGCACGGCTCCCCTGTTAACCGCAGCAAAACAGTCTCAGGTGATCGCTGCAATTAATGCGGGCTTCTTTAACCGCAACAACCAGTTGCCTCTGGGTGCAATTCGGCGGGATCATCAATGGCTGTCGGGCCCGATTTTGAACCGAGGCGCGATTGGCTGGAACGAAGCAGGCGATCTGAAGATCGGACACCTCAAGCTTCAGGAAACCTTAACGACCTCAACCGGACAACGGCTGACAATGCAAGCGACAAACAGCGGCTATGTCGGGGCAGGCGTAGCCCGCTATACGCCGGAATGGGGGCAGAAATATACCACCATCCTGGATGCAGAAACCCTGATTACTGTTGAACGGAACCGGATTACAAAACATCAACCAGTAGAAAAAGCAGGGCAGTTGCTTTCCATTCCCAGAGAAGGCTATCTGCTGGTTGTCCGCGCCGACCAAGCTGCTTTATCCAACTTGGCAGTGGGCACAACGCTACAGGTTGAAGCCGCGACTCTACCCGACGAATTCAGCCGCTATGCCCAGATTCTAGGGGCAGGGCCAGTGCTCATCCGCGATCGGCAGGTTGTCCTGAATCCTCAATCTGAGCAGTTTTCTACCAGCTTCACTCAAGAAGGCGCACCGCGTAGTGTCATCGCCACCACTGCTGAAGGCAAAATTGCCTTTGTGACAGTACATCACCGGATCAACGGTTCGGGACCAACCCTCTCAGAAGTGGCTCAAATAATGCGGCAGTTAGGAGCAGTTCAAGCGCTGAATTTGGATGGCGGCAGTTCTACGACGCTTTATCTGGGAGGGCAAATTTTGAACCGCTTGCCCAGCACCGCCGCCCGAATTCATAACGGCATCGGTGTTTTCCTCCAGCCAAACCCATAGCCTCTAACAATTTGGGGCGCTCAATCATGCCGACTTCAAGATTTTAAGCAAGTTATGAGTGCATCTGGGAGGTTGCCAGAGATTCAAAGTAGTCGGGGATCAGGTTAATTAGGGATCAGGTTGGTCATTGAAAAATTCGTGCGCTCAAAATGAAGCTAATTTGAATGAGCCTCGCTGCCTGTGAAGACTGCGTGTAAATCCGATAAAACACTGGTGATCATCGCTCAGGAACCGGGAACATTCTGTTATGGTTGACTTCGGTTTCTATGTCTATTAGTCCTGAAGATTTCAACCCATTCGTTGCAGAACCAGCATCCTACCATCGGTCTTGCAATCGTTCTAAGGAGTAAATAATCGTGGCTCAACCTAAAGAAAAAGTTCAAACCGCTGCTCTCTCTCTCTCTAGTCCTGTCGTTCCTAAAGGCATCGCAGCCACCGAACTGCGTCCTTGGGGGTCTTTCACCATCCTGGAAGAAGGGCAAGGCTATAAAATTAAGCGAATCGAAGTTAAGCCAGGTCATCGGCTGAGCTTGCAAATGCACCACCACCGCAGCGAACACTGGATCGTTGTCTCTGGAACCGCCAAAGTGGTCTGTGGTGAAGACGAAAAACTGCTGTTTTGCAATCAGTCAACCTATGTGCCTGCCTGCACCCGTCACCGTTTGGAAAACCCCGGCGTGATTCCACTCGTGTTGATTGAGGTGCAGAACGGAGAGTATCTGGGTGAAGACGACATTATTCGCTATCAGGACGATTACGCTCGTGGCTAGAGCGCTGAACTGAATTTAACGTTGAACGGATCAGGACTAACGTACTGCAACAACTCGACAAAGGTTGAAATCTGCTGAATCTGAAAAGCCCTCGCTTTTAACATTTCGCCTAAACTCGCTCTATCTTAGTTGTTCTAGAAATCCCATTTCGGGTAGGTTATGCCTGCCCTTTTTTGCTATTTGTTTTGCTACAGCAGTTCTAGATGATTCGTGGGTGCAGTTTTCCATTCTTGAAGAATCTGGGGAGATGGGTAGAAGAATCCAATTAAACTGACTTAAAATTCGGGTTTCGGCTGCGCTCAACCCGCCGTTCGGTTCTGCTCAACCCGCTGTTCGGCTGCGCTTAACCCGCTGTTCGACTGCGCTCAACCTACTGAACGCTGAAGGTTGGCGCGTTGAGCAGAGCCGAGACTTGGGCAATCCGATGCCTGCGCCTGATGCCTGTAAAATAAGGGATGTCCAGATCCTCTAAACGCTTAATCTGGCTAAATGGCAAAGCAATGATTCAACTTAGTCAAAGTGCGCTGAGTGAAGTGCAGCGAATCAAATCTAAATCGTCTAATCCTGCCGCTTTGTTGCGGGTCAGCGTTCGGCAGGGAGGATGCGCCGACTGGTACTACACGCTAATGTTGGACGATGCTGCAACTTCAGACGATCGGGTTTTCACCTACGAAGGAATTGATGTTGTCGTTGATCCAAACAGTGTGCCGTACTTGACTGGACTCAATCTCGACTATTCTGAAGACCTCATGGGCGGAGGGTTTCGGTTTCATAACCCCAATGCGGTGAGTAGCTGCGGTTGCGGTAACTCATTTTCAGTCGATGCAGCTTATCCATAAGGTTGCATGGCGATCTGGTATTTGCCCGTTTAGCCTCCTTCACCTCTTTGCGTACTTTTTGCGTCATGTCTGAACCTTTCTTGCTAAACCGTGTTCTGTTACGTTTTGGGCAGCAGGCAGAAGAATTGCTCAATAACTTGTCTGCGATTCAGCTCACGCCCGATGGTAGTTTGTGGCTCGGTTCCGATGAGTTGGGTTTAGTCGGGACAGACGAATGTAACACGCTCGATCGGCTGTCGTTACAGAAACCTGGCATCTTCGGCGATCACGCTCTGTTTCGAGTGCGAGATTTCATCGATCTCTCAGATCAAGTCGGTGAAATCGACATTGAAGGGCTAGATTATGCTGACTCCTATCTGTGGTTAACAGGTTCTCACAGTACCAAACGCAAAAAGCCAAAAGGCAAAAACTTAGAGAAAGATATTCAGCGCCTCGCGGAAATCGAAACTGACTCTAATCGATTCCTGATTGCGCGCATTCCGTTGGTGGCAGGGCAACTGCACAAATGTTGTTCGGTTCCTGATCGCCCCAGCCAAGAGCTAACGGCTGCCTGCTTGCGGCGAGATAATCTAGGCAACCAGCTAATGACAGCCCTGCAAACTGATCCGCATTTGGGCAGCTACATTGCCGCTAGGTTGCCGAGCAAGGAAAATGGCTTCGATGTTGAAGGAATCGCCGTTCGGCAAAATCGCCTGTTTCTAGGCTTGCGCGGCCCAGTGCTGCGCAGCTGGGCGATGCTGCTAGAAATTGTGCTGACCGAAACCACCGCTGGGGAATTGCAACTTGAGCCGATCGGCGACACAGAACAGCTTTACCGCAAGCATTTTCTAGAACTCGATGGCTTAGGTGTGCGAGATCTGTGCTTTCACGGTGACGATTTACTAATTTTGGCAGGGCCCACTATGGATCTGACTGGCTCGCAGGGCGTGTATCGGTGGCATGATGCCGTGCATCGATCAGAGCACACCGTTTGCAGCCAAGCCGGTGGCGAGTTGGAACTGCTGTTCAATTTGCCCTACAGCGCCACAGGCGATAAGGCTGAAGGAATGACGCTTTTCCCTAGCCTCGGAGAAGTGGGATTGCTGATTGTCTACGATTCTCCCAATGCTGATCGCATTGTAGATACTAGGGACATATATGCCGATGTGTTTCGGCTGCCTGCTCATTCCCCAGATTGAGCGAACCCCAACAGCAGCTAGAGACGGATTTGCTTGATTTGGCTGCGCGGATCGAAGCTCCGGTTTGCTCGCAGTTTCTCGTAGAGTTCTCGTTCGGTGGGGCTTAGCTCTGGCGGCGGCACAATCACCACTCGAACCAACTGATCGCCTCGACCACCGCTAGGAGTACGCCAACCCTTACCGCGTAGCCGTAACGTTTGTCCCGATCGAATTCCAGCCGGAATGTTCATCGTTACAGAACCATCAGGCGTAGGAACTTCAATCGATGCGCCTAAAACTGCCTCATCCGGGGCAATTGGCACTTCGCACACTAGATTATCGCCTTCAAACTGGAAGAAGGCATGGGATTTAATATCAACAATTAAATATAAGTCTCCGCGCCGACGGCTATAGGGGTTAGCTTGCCCTTTTTCTTTGATGCGAATCCGGCTGCCCGGTTTTGCCCCGGCCGGAATGCGAACCGTAATCACTTCGCTGCCCAAATTCAGCCGTTTTTGAGCGCCATTAAACGCTTCAGACAAACTCAGCGCGATCGTCGATTCTAGATCTTGCCCGGCAGTAGAAGGATCTTTGTAACCAGAGAAATCGTTGTAGCCGCCAAACCCCGCCGAGCCGCCCGGACTGGTGCGATAGGTATAAGCCCGCCCACCACCAGGAGCGCCACCGCCAAACCGCCCCAGCAGTTCGTTGATGAAGTCGTCGAAGCTACCGTATTGGCTGAAGTCGAAGCCATTCATGTCAACGCCACTCGCTCCTGGCGGCCAGCCTGCGCCCTCGGCTCGGTTCCAATACTGACCGAACTGATCATACTTCCGGCGTTTATCTGGATCAGACAAAACTTCGTAGGCTTCGTTAATTTCCTTAAATTTGGCCTCAGCCGTTTTGCTATTGGGGTTCACATCTGGGTGATACTTACGCGCCAGTTTTCGGTAAGCCTGCTTAATGTCATCCGCTGTAGCAGACTTTGTTACACCTAAAGTGGCGTAATAGTCTTTAAAGTCGGTTGTTGCCATCAACCCTATTCCTCTAGCGAGTTATAATCTCCTACCCCTAACGCTATCAAGAGTTAAAAGCCAATTAGGTTCGGTTTTTGCCGAGCATTTGGTGCAATTCCCGTACCTTTTCAGTCTCATTATTTTGCTAATGCCTGTTGCTCAAACTGCTTTAGCAAATCTTCTAGATCAGGGGTAGTGCCATAGTGTAACAGCAGATCGAGTCCTTCGTGCAACCGAGGCGGACAACTCCAAAGTTGACGATACATCTTTTGCAAGACCTCGTCTGGAACCTGCCTGAACCGAGCCTGGTTTCGCTGCACACACAATTCCAACGGCGGATCGAGCCAAACGCCAATCATCTCAGTAAACCCGACCGCGCGAGCCAAAGCAATCACAGCCCGGCGATTGCGTCTGCGGGTGTTGGTGGCATCGTAGATCGCAAAATCTGCTGTTCGAGTCTGAATTTGGGCAATCGCATCTCGGAACTGCCGCTGCACCTCTCGCCAGATCAACAGCCAATCACCTTGGATCGCTTCGTCGCCGAAAAGCTGTGCACGGATTTGATCAGTTGAAATCACTAGGCAATGCTGAGTTTCAGACCAACGCTGGATGAGGGTAGACTTACCGCTGCCCGGAATTCCAATCATCACCACCAGCGTTGGCATAAAGGTTGCTCAAGAAAGCTCATCCAGTGCAGTTAAATCACCGTGCCGTCTGGAATCACAGCATTTTTGAACACTACCACCACCCCGCTGCGAATGTAGAAGCCCAACTCTTCGCGGGCGGCTTCTTCGATCCGATCTTTGTTGATGATTTGCACATCACAGCCAATTCGGGCGTTTTTATCGACAATTGCGCCGCGGATGGTTGTGTTAGCCCCAATCCCGACCGGAATTGTTTCCTCCGTGCAGGTGGTTTGCCGCTCGGTGAAAGGCTGGTAGTAATCAGCGCCCATCAGCAAAGAATCTTGAATTGTGCAGCCAGACTCAACCCGCGACCGAATTCCGAGAACCGAGTGATGAATTTGGCAGTTTTTGAGAATGCAGCCTTCGCCAATCATCGAGTCGGTAATGTTACAGTTCAGCAGCTTTGTCGGCGGCAGATAGCGGCTGCGAGTGTAGATGGGAGCGGCTTCGTCGTAGAAGCTGAAAGGCGGATGGGGTTGTTCAGTTAGCCCCAGGTTGGCTTCATAAAATGCCTTGATTGTTCCGATGTCTTCCCAGTATCCATCGAACAAGAAAGCCTGAACGTTGTAATCCTTAGAGGCAGCCGGGATAATTTCTTTGCCGAAGTCGGTCTGCTCATGTGACTGTCTGAGCAAATCGGTGAGCACCTGCGCCTTGAACACATAAATGCCCATCGACGCAATATAGGGGTTTTGCCTGGCCTGCTCTGGGGTTAAACCAAGGGTTGTCGTGTCTACCTGCGCAGCTTTCAGGGCTTCACCTTTGGGCTTTTCGCTAAAGGAAATAATGCGTCCAGATTCATCAATTTTGACCAGACCAAAATCAGACGCTCGCGCCTCATCCATCGGCACAACCGAGATGGTGATATCTGCGTTGGTGTCGCGGTGGCGCTGAATGAATTGGCTGTAATCCATCCGATAGAGATGGTCGCCGGATAAGATCAAATACTCGTCAGCTTTCCACTCTTCAAACAGCCATAGATATTGACGTACCGCATCGGCCGTACCTTGGAACCAGTTCGGGTTCTCCGGTGTCTGCTGTGCCGCCAAAATCTCGACAAACCCTTCGCTGAAGCCAGAAAAGTTGTAGGTGCGGGCAATGTGTCGATTCAGCGAGGCAGAATTGAATTGAGTCAGGATGTAAATTTTGTAGATTTCTGAGTTAATGCAATTACTAACCGGAATATCAATCAATCGATACTTGCCCGCGATCGGTACGGCTGGCTTAGCCCGTAGTTTGGTCAGCGGATAGAGACGAGTACCGGCGCCGCCGCCTAGAATGATTGATAGTACCTTTTTCACAATGACCTCTTAACTGCTGCTTAACAACTCAGGCAAGACCCATCTACAGTGTCTGACGGGCTGTAGCACTTGGCAAGTATCCAAAGAAAGAAGATTTTTAAAGCCCATTTAGATCACAATGAAAGGATGCCAAGAATTGGCGAGCGAATGAGCAGGAATGGTAAAGTCGGGAAGGTCAGAAAAACCCGCTACTCAGCTTCTAAAGTATCTGTTTTCCGGCATCCCACCCACTTCTGAAGCTATCCTCTCAGAAAGGCGCTTTACATCATGGAACCCCAGTCTCAGCTTAGCCGCGAGGAACTGCACGCTTGGCAACTCAGCATTGAAGAAGCCAATCGCCACAATATTTGGTGTCACTGCCGTCATTGCAACCGCGAATGGATCGCCTCTCATCCCGCCGCCTGCGAGTGTGGCAGCAAAAGTGTGGAATATATTGCCTGCTGGCAATTTCCAGATGACTAGCGCCTGCTGGCAATTTTCAAATTTTCAGGGGCAAACGGCCTGACTTAAGATTTCTAGAAACCAAAATTCCTGTACGGGCAGTTGAGTTATGAAATCATTGCCCGGCAACCCATCCTTTCTCATACCGATTTAAACAGAGGACGCGGCAGTTCGCAGACTGAAACCATGGCTGCGAGGAGCTTCCACAGTCCAACTTCCACAGTCCAAAATGGTATCAGAACTCTTCTAAAAGACAGTGTTGCTGGATCAGAGGAGCCTGAATCTGGAAGATCCCCGGCTTCTCAAGCTGCATTACCCAACCATCGTCAATTCACATCAATTGATAACAGCAGTCGGGGAACTGCGCCGCCTAGTCATCATCACCAGCAACGCTAAAAGGCGTCCCATTAGACTCATAGGCTAACGGAATTCAAACAACGCTGAAAACATTTTGCTGGCGCTCTAGTACATTAGAACTATTTGTGCTAGGATTTAGGACATCAGGCAGTACATTTGTATTATTACTACATCTAGCGTCACTGCCCCTTCAAGTTTCCACTGATTTTTATGGATATAGCGCTAGTCGCACCATAGGACACGCCAATGAGTCAGGTTGCTTTCAAGCAGGGCTGAATTTCCTGCACTCCATCCAAGAAGGCGGCTCTGTTCTCGATCGCTAATTAACGTCCTAACGAATGTCCCAATCAATTGAATCAGTGTACTGATCACATCTCTCCTTTGTACTAAGCCCCAGGAAAAGCTATGAAACAGTCACGGATAGAAATTAAGTCGATTGAGGCTGAGCTAAGGTCAATTCGAGCAGACACAAAATCTTCTCGGTTGGTGTCGCTCTTAGAAGCAGACAGCCCGCCCGATCAACCACTGATGCAGGAATCACCCTATCAGTCGCACCAGGTCGCTCAGCTTTATTCTCCCTTAGCTGCCTCAACAACTGCCTCGACCATTGCCCCAACGATTGTTCGTCAGCCGAGTGAGCAAAAACGGACTCCTGTAGGTCTATCTAGTCAGGGTGCATCAGCGCCACCAAAGCGGGAAATCCAATGTTTTCCTATCTCAAATCAGGTCAGCCAGAGCCAGTCTAGTACCATTTCTCAAGCTCAGTTATCGTCCGTGATTGAGCAGTTGCGGCAAAGTTCTCCTGAAGGCAAATCAAAGAAAACTGGGCGTTACTCAGCATCTTCTCGTCAGCAAGCCATCCGGCAACTGGTGGAGGCAAAGGCGAAACAGATTAATGACCTTTCAACTCAGCAAGAAACGGCAATTTTAGAGTTGATGGATCTTTCAGGACAACTGAATCCGGGCGATCAGGAAACTGATGCTGACTTTAGACTACAGAATGAATTCAATGTAGAATGTGAAGTCGCAGAAATTCCTTACGTTGAACGAGATAGAAATGGCATCTTAGTTTTAACAAATCGTTCTATTGATCAGGCTAAAACTCCAGCCAAGGCTGAAACTGAACGAGTGGCGGCAAAAGCGACAAAATCATCTCGTTCGCGTCACCGAAATAGCCGCAATGGAATACATCTCGTAGAACACATTTGGCGCTGGATTTGGAAGCCTATTGTATGGGTTGGAAGTGCTAGTGTAAACGCCATTGGGGCAACCCATTCGGGAGAGCACACGGCTCGTCGCAAAGGCTATCGAGGTTCGGGTAGACGGGCCATAACCTCAGCCCCTGAAATGCCTGTCACGCTGAAAGAAGCAGCCATCTTGGTCGTCGGCTCAGCCCTCCTGCGGATCTCGCTTGACTGGGTAGTGATGAGCTATCCGCTCCTGTGGATTCCGAGCATTTTGGTGATGATTGCCCCGGCTGCTTTTGCAATTTATCGCTCTACGGTCAAACCGCCTGCTGGTTTTGCGTGGGGCTATCGGCTGTTTGCGATCCTGATTGGCTTATTACTGGGAGGAAGACTATGAGTCCTTTACTGCTTGGTGCTGCTTGGCTCTTGTTTTGTGATTTCCTGTTTTACATTCATGACGCCTACGGGAGATTCCACTCGTTCTCGCACATCTGCTCATGCTTCTACTCGCGCAACGCCACAAAAAGATGATTAGCCAAAAAGATGATTAACCGCTCTGAACCCCGCCCCCAAATCGGTATGAGGCTATTTCTGTTTAGTGGCGCACTCGCAGTCATTGCCGGACTCAGCCTCGATCTGCGAGAAATGATTGCCATTGAACGAGCCAACCGTCGCTCCGAAAGCTGTGCTGGAGCCATCAACGCAAATGCAGTCATTTCTAGAGATCAGCTTGCCACATTTTTAACGGTGTCTGAACGAGGCGCAAAATCAACTGTGCAGGACATTTTGCAAATGCCCTATTGCCAACTGCCCGAAATTGAGGTGCGGGCTGGCGTTCCAGCGGAGCGAGCCGTTTATCGACTTGCCTTTGATCCGCAAACTTGGTTGGTTGTTCTGTATGAAGGAGAAGAATATGCTGGGTATCAGTTTCGCGTGCTGCGCTAATTCCAACTGCCAAACCACTGCCACCGAGTCATAGAACCCAACTTTGTCAGGATGAATCTGAATTGCAAATTGATATAGCGTTACGCATTGAGCTTAGGACATGGAGGATGTGGGGGCTACGCCACTAGCTAGGGATGGAACCCCTACACCCCGTCCTAACTTTAAGCAGGACTGCTATACAACTCACTCCGCGCACTTCCATCAGAAAATTGTTATATATGGAGGGTTATGATTTCTGAGATGCGAAGTGTACGAGGCAATGAAAGGCTGGGTGGGGTTGGGCAAGCGCAGTCTACAAATCGTGATTGTGCTGTGCGCGAGTTGTTCAACCCTGCCAAAGACCTTACCTGAGCCACCTCGAAGAATTCAGATTCAGCAAGATTGGCAGTTGCAGCCGGGCGATCAAATTGGTGAATATCAAATTGTTGCTGGATTGGGCGACGTTTCGATCGATTTGGCAGGTCGCAAAGTTTACGCACCGTTTGACGGCAGAGTTCAGCCTAACGTTCGAGATTGCGTTCTATTTTCCAGTCCTGATGTCCCCGCTTATCTATTCCGTATGTGTGGATTACAGAAACCGCGTTTCGGGACAGTAGACGAAGGAGAGCCGATTGGTTCAGGACGTTATCTGCATTTTGCGACATTAAGAAAACTGCCGGAAGGAACTTGGACCATCGTTGAACCTTCTCGAACTATCTTAGAAAAACTTTTAGCCCCCTAATAAAGACCTGATGAATAAACATCTAATATTTTTTGCAGGATTAGCGCTGATGACGCTGAGTTCATCTCCTGCGGCTCTGGCTAACTCATCAATTTGGGATACTCCGAATCGTGTTGCCCCTGCGCTGTCACCCTCCAACTCAGGACTGCCAAACCCTCCATCTCGTATCCCTTCAGAAACTCAAACCAGTATTCATTCAGATACTCAGCAAAATATTCAGCAAAATATTCAATCAAATACCCAATCAAATACTCAGCCAGACATTCGCTCATCCTCTCAGCCTCCTAGCCCTCTTGCAGTTCCTTCTTTTACAGAAGCTCCATCACCCGTTCCTATGCCTGAGCCGCTGCCAGCTAGGAAACCGTCTGCGACCCGTGAAAGCTATATTCCGCTCGTGCCTGCGGCTCCCACCTTTGACGGTCAGTTTGCCACACCCATTCCATCCGATCTAGGACTACAGTTTGATCTATCCAATTCAGCAGCGTCTGAAAAAGCTCCTACTCCGCAGACCGCTCCCTCTTCACCACCCTCCCTGCCTTCGTCCGTAGAACCAGCGCCACCCAGAGCAACAATCCCATCTCCGATGCCGACGATGCCGTCTCGGTCGAAACCCACCGATTTTACGTTGGGTGATCTGTTTGCAGGCGGCTCAGACTCACTCGTCGCAATTGTGGTCGGTAACGCTGAGGGCACGCGATCAGCCGATGGCACACCCAACAAACACTTCTACGGACATTCCGATCCGGGAAATGGCGTGTGGAATCTGGGTACTTTCTCCTATCAGCATGGGGCAGCTTCGCCGGAAGAAGCCGATGCCAAGCAGCTAAAACGCTTGAAGCAGCAGGCGCAGATTATTCAAGAAAAAGCCACCAAAAACGGACTCAAATTAACCTTGGAAGAAACGCTAAATGGCATTGATTTAGCCAACCAAGCACCCAAAGCAGTCATTGACGGGGGAGGCTATGTGGAATGGTTGGCACAAGCTCATCAAATGGGTAAAAGCGGCGCGGATGCGATTTTGTGGGCGAGAGTGCAGTCCTTTATTGACCCGAAAACGCAGCGCTGGGATGCCCCCGGTTTGGGTAATACTGCCGATAACATTATCCACGATCAGCAGCGCCGCATGACTGCCATTGAACGCGCCATTGCCGCCCAAAACTACCAAATTGCTAGCGATGCCCGACTGCGTTCTCAGCCGATTGGCTTCCGGTTGCCGCGCTGGAATTTTGCGGGTCAAATTGTCCAAAAAGTCGCGGCTCTGTTGAATTAGCCCTTGTTGAATTAGCCCTTGTTGAATGAACTAAATGATTTAGCAATCCAGCTAAACCAAGCCTCGTAACCCTCGTACCAGTCGGCTCATGCCTTCCGTAGCCGTATCGGGCTGAAGCGCACCGTAGGCAACCCGCAGGTAGCAGCCTCTCATGCCAAAGGTATGACCCGGAATCACTGCGACTTGATATTCACGAATCAGGCGCGAAATTAACTCAGAATCATTAATGTCAGTGTGAACGTTGAGCAGAAAGTAAAAAGCCCCCTGTGCGGAAGGAACGCTGCAAATATCTTGAATGTCAGAGAGATGATCCAAACAAATTTGCCGGACTTGTTTTAAAGCTTCTATTTTGGGGCGACAGTAGCCAATTCCAGCCTGTAAGGCCCCAACCGCAGCATACTGAGAAATCACCGCAGCGCAGATCAAAATTGTGTCCTGAATTTTTTGTACGGCTGCACTCAGGTGAGCCGGAAGTAGCAAATAGCCGATGCGCCAACTCGCAAACCCGTAAGCCTTCGATAGCGAGAACAGGGAAATCGTGTAAGGCTGGCTGTCGGCAATGGAGCCGGGAGAAAAATGCTGGGCGTCGTCGTAGGTAAAATATTCGTAGGTTTCATCGTGAATATGATAAATTCCCTGCTCGCGGCAAAGCGCGTTGACAGCCCGGAGCGTCGCTTCTGGATACACCACCCCCGTAGGATTGTTGGGCGACACGGTGACGATGGCCCGCGTTCTCGGTGTGATTGCCTCACGGATTGCGTCTAGTCTTAGCTGATAGTGTTCATCTGTATCAACCAGGACTGGTCTGCAATTTGCCATCTGCACTGCCATTTCGTGATTAAAGTAATAGGGCGTTTGTAGAATCACCTCATCTCCCGGATCGGTGATTGCCATTACCGCATTCACAAATCCCATATTACTGCCTGCGGTGACAAATACTTTCTGTCGAGCATCCACAGGGATATAATTTTCTAGTTGCAGCTTGGTTTCAATGGTTTTAATTAATTCTGGAATGCCTTCCACTGCCTGATATTTGTGATGGTTTGGGTTCGACAAAAAATCACTAATTCGCACAATGGCCTCCGGTGGCGGCCCATAGGAAACCACTCCCTGCCCTAACGAAATAGTGCCAGGATTTTGCTGAATGAGTTGACCAACGATGGGAATAATGGGCGACTGAACGGACTGCATCCGAAAAGATTCCGAAATCATGGGTGCTGCTAATCGCGTTGAGGGAAGAACAACATCCACTCTAACGGGTTTCACCTACAACCAATTCCCCACGAGTACATAAGTTGCCCAAACATGCGGTGTGGTGTAGCCCTGCTCTAACAGATGCAACTGGGCTTGCCGTAACGCCTCGGCTCGGCTAATTGCCGGATCAGAAAGCGCTTCGTAAAACCGGATCATCAGTTGCGTGTTGGGTAAATCTTGCGCTTCCCATAGCGTCGAAACCACACTGCGCGCACCTGCCTGCACTGCAACCCCAGCCAGCCCCAACACGGCGCGGTTGTCGCCTTGAGCCGTCGAACAAGCACTCAGCACCAAAAGTTCGATTGGGCTAGCTTCTCCGAATCGATTCAGTTGGATCAGTCGTCCTAGATCTCGGCTGGTGATCAAGGCTTGGTAAGCCACGATAAACGTCTCTTCGGGATCGGAGCTAAAAATGCCGTGGGTTTTGAGATGCACCGCCGAAAATGAACCGCCCTGTAGCTGTTGTTCTAAATTGGTTGCGGTAAAGGCTTGATTTAAGAGCGGCTGTTTGGCATTGAGAATTTGCTGAATTTGCTCTAGTTCGGGAGCCAGATACTCAATTTTAGGAAAAGCGCGGTTGTTCAGCGTTTGCGGCTCACCGATTCCACCCAAAAACAGCTTAAGCTGAGCCGGACGCGGGCTAGGTTGAAATAGCTCTAACCGGGGAGCAATCGCTACTGCATATTGGCTCACCAAATATTGCTGACCGTCATACAGCGCCGCCATCGGCACGTTGCGCAGTTCACCATCCAACACAAACACCAGCGTCTTGATCGGATTCTGCTTAGATAATGCGGTTTGAAACGGGGCAATCAGCCAATCATACGCCTGTTGCAGTCCGGCGACGGCTTCGGGGGTGCGGTCGGCGGCACTCAGATCTTGGCGCAACTGGCGCAGCGTTGCCAAAATTTCGGCTCGCGGTTTTTCCACCTGATGGTAAAGCAACGGCTGTCCCGGCAGTTCTAAAACCACCGCCAAACGGTGAGGCAAAATCATCGGGTAAACTTTCGCCGCAGTCGGATCAACGTTTAAGGCATCAATGCCGACCGTTTGAGACAGGTTGCAGCCCAGAAAATTATTCAACTCAGCTAACTGAAGCGCATTGATCTGCCGAATGGACTGCCGCAAATTTGCTTGGCTGGGCGGCTTTCCATCAATTGAGGTCAACAATAGTTCTACCAGACCCCGATAGACCGGCTCCACATCATCTCGAAACGAAAACTGCGCGTCTGTGTTGATTGACAGCAAATCATTTCGCACCGACTGCAACGACTCAACTGCCGCCTGATAAGCCACCAGAGCCGCACTGCGATTGCCCTGTTTCTCTTGTAAGCGGCCTAGCTGCCACTCCCAGCGATAGCGAATATCGGCTGCCTGCACGGCTTCAGCTTTAAGTAAGGCTCGCTCGGTCAGGGTTTGGGCTTCCTGCCATTGTCCGGTCTGCTCATACAATTCGCCAAGTTGCCCCAATGCATAGGATTCGACCGTCGGATCTGCCGCGCTCTGCGCTTGTTGAAGCGTGGCTGCCAAAATCTCTGCAATCTCTCGATCGGTCATGGGCTTGACTCGGCTGATTTGATTCAGCTTGGCCAAACTGCGAGCATAGTTTAGCTGGGCATAGAGGCTAGAACGGTTTAGTGGCAAGACATTCCAGCTTGAGTTCAACCGAAGTGCCAGTTGACTCGCGGCGGTAAATTGGTCAGTTTCGATCATCAAGCTCAGTTGATTCAGCTTGATTTGCCGAGCAAACAGGGGCGACGTCGCTAGGCGCTCTGCTTGCTGATAGGAGGTTTGGGCCGCCTGAAAATTCTGCTGCGCTGCCTTTGTGTCGCCAATGGCTACAGCTTTGTGTCCTAAAGCGCGCTGCGTATTGCCCAAATCTAGCCATAGCGCGCTTTGAGTCGCAGCATCCAGCAATGCAGATTCAGTGAGGCTTTGCTGCAAAATTTGCTCTGACTCTCGCAGCTTTCCGACTCGGCGCAGCCCATGGCCTAAGTGACGCCAACCGCTTGCTTTCAACGTTGGATCTCGTTCCTGTTCCAGCAGTTGAGCCACCTGCCGAAGCTGGGTTTCCGCCTGCACGCTAAATCCTAACGTCTGTAAGGCGTGGGCTTGATTGATTAAACCCAACATTACTCCGGTGCGGTCGCCAGCCTGTTGGTAGGCGGCGGTGGCCTGTTGCCAAGTTTGCAGGGCGCGTTCAATTTCACCGCGATGCCACTGCAAGCGTCCTTGCGTATTCAGCGTTTTTGCCAAAACTTCCTGATAGCCCGATGCCGACGCATCTAACAGGTGTAAACTTTGCTGCACTGCCGCTTCTGCCGCCTGCCACTGCCCTAACTGCTGATAGGCTAACGACAGATGACTTAAACCAAATGCTGCCTGTTGCTGAGCTAAGGCAGTTCCATCTGCCGTCCAGCGAGCGATGGCCTGTTGCCAATGGTCAACGGCTGCCTGATATTGCTCTGCTTCATAAAGGTCAATTCCTGGTTGTAAGAGGCTTTGTTCGGCTTGGGTCGTTGCTTCTTGAGATGGGGCTGGTATAGTCGAAACAGGCTGTGAAGGATGAGATGCGAGTGAACAAAACGGCAGAAGTATCACACTCCAAGCAGTCACGATGCCGATTACCATCCAGCTTGCCAAACGGTTGCATCTTGCCAAACGACAGAATGTGCGCCGATACTGGTTTAACCAAGTCTTAAACCCACTTCTAAACTGACTCTCTAGAAAATCTCGTCGCCAATGGGTGAAGAAATTTACCAGAAAAATATATTTCATTTCACTGCCTTTATCCCGTTTTTACGTGCTTTTACTTAAAAGTGAACAGGAAGTTAATCTAAATTAACCATTGTTCTGTTTCACTAGCCTGTTAGCTTCCGCATCATCCAAGCTTTGCTAAAGGTGCTTTCTTAGTCAGGCTAGAGGGTGAATGAATCATGACAAACTTTGACTCGACACAATTGTCTAAACGCCCTCAATACGGACTACTCGGACTGCTCACGTGCCTCGCTGCTGTTTACTTAACCGTGATCTGGCGAGTCGGAGATATTTCCCACTTTGCCATGAGTATTTTGTTTCTACTCGCGGCGGCTACCCTGATCTGGGAAAATTATCCTAACTTTCACTACCGTCAAGAACGAGTCGCTAGCTTAACAGGCGTAGGGCTAATTGGCTGGATTTTGTGGCAAAGCTTCTCCATGACCAATGAACAGCAGCTTCAATTACGGCTGTTTCCGCTGATCTCAGCCCTGGCCGTTGCCCTCATCGCCTCTGGGTTTCGCGGGCTATTGCAATATCGCCGAGAATTCGCCATCATGCTGTTTCTGGGCGTCTCTGGGCTGTCGTTGAACTTGATCGATCCCTCGCCTCTGACGGCTCGCTTTGCGGCGCTGCTGCTACAATATCGCGGTTTTGATGTAGTGCAGCAAGGCGGATTGCTTACTCTTCCCTCAGGCTCTACTGAAGTGCTGAGCGGCTATTCTGGGATGGAGAACATGAGCTACCTGATAGGGATCGCGGTCATTTGCCTGACGCTTTATCCAATTACTCACTTCAAAAAGGTGATTGCTCTAGCAGTCGCGCTGTTAACTGGTTTTGCAGCCAACGGAACGCGGGTGGCAATTTTAGCGACGCTCGCTGCTCCTGAAGATCAAAACGCTTTCCTCTACTGGTATGAGGGAGAAGGAGCACTGTTTTGTAGCGTGGCAGCAGTTCTCTTTTTCGTCAGTTTCTACTGGGCGCTGCATCAAATTGAGAACTGGCAGAAACGCAGAAGAGGAGAAATTTGAAGGCTTGCAGAAGCGCAGTTAACCCATTTGGACTGATATCTGGATGAATATCTGGATTGAGAATTGAATCAAGGCATGGAGCGAGGCAACCTTAATATCCAAACGCTTCTAATCCAAACGCTAGCTCGCACAAATTGATGAAGAGATCGCTGAAACGAGGCTGATGCTGAAGCAGGAACGAAACCGCTACGAGCAACTCAACTCCTGTCCTTCAAAACCATCGAGGCTGGCAACTGGAGATGAGATTGCCCGCTGCTTAAATGCCGCCAACAGCAGTGGCGCTAACTGTCGAACTGGCAAAAACACTGCCTAAGATTGAGATTTAGAGCGGAACCGCCGCTTCTTACGTCTCGCAATTGCCTTGCGTTTCGCTTTCTGTAAAGGGGTCTCAAAGTGGCGATTTTTCTTCATATCTGCGAAAATATCAGCCTTTGACACTTGACGTTTGAACCTGCGCAGGGCAGATTCAATTCCTTCATTTTCACCTAGAATAACTTGAGCCATTGGCATAACTCCTTTGTATCGTGTGTATCATGTTCAGTAATAACGCTTGAAAGACTAGCTATTCGATCCAAAATCGCTAGCCGCCCATACACCGCTAGCCGCATTGTAACGAATGTAAAAAAGCTTTCAGCAGAGCGAGGCAGGTCTCCCAATCTGCTGAAAGCTCTTAAATTGCAATAACTTAGGCTAACGTCTAGTAGCGCCGATCGTTCCGTCTACGGTTGCCACCGCCGCCGCCGCCGCCCCAACCGCCAGAAGCGGGGCGCTCTTCGCGAGGCTTGGCCTTGTTGACTTTCAAATCGCGTCCCATCCATTCAGCCCCATCTAGGGCATCAATTGCTGCTTGTTCTTCAGCATCTGAAGACATTTCTACAAATCCAAACCCGCGTGGACGCCCAGTCTCACGATCGGTAGGTAGCTGAACCCGTTTAACCGTACCATACTCTGAAAAAACACTAGTAATGTCTTCCTCAGTGACTTGGTAGGATAGATTCCCAACGTAGATTGACATAAACCACTCCATGTGGAAAGTACAGAGAATTAAATAATCAGGGAGTTGGCTGCCAATCTAGTACAATCACAACTTAACACCGAGTATTAATCCCGCCTTTAATAGTAGCTCGGATTCAAAGACCTGGTCAATTGTCCCTGGAGGTAATTGACGACCCGAATCAGGAATGGGTAAGGGGTTGAGGTGACAAACCCTTGTCTCGTTTGTGAGTTTTGCGAGTTTTTACCGATTCAGCTAAGATTTGCCAGGCAAGCTAAAAGCCTAACCAGTCGTTGAACCTAGCGAATCCGGCGGCTTTCCTAGATTGTACCCATTCGCGTTGCAGAATGGAAGCATGAATTAGGGCGATGGCGGATCTGTGATCGCCTTCTCCTTCGACTCTGAAGAACGCTGAGCGTGTGCAAGCCCTGTAGAATTTGGGATTAGAGCACGATCCCCACCGTGAGTTAGCCATGCCCTAATCCTTGAAACAGCAACTTATCAGAGCCTTCAAATCTAGACTTTAACCAACCTTTGTGATTCCAAATTCTGAATTGATTACATATATTCCTGAATCGATTTCACCTGTAACTGCTGAGACTGGAGCGATCGAATCGCGGCGGCAGTGGCTCGTGCTCCGGCAATGGTGGTTACAATCGGGATTTTGTAAGCTAAGGCAGTCCGGCGAATCAGGCGATCATCAATTTGCGCCGTCGCTCCAATCGGTGTATTAATAATCAGTTGAATTTGCTCATTTTTGATCCAGTCCAGCACATGAGGACGCCCTTCGTGGAGCTTTAAGACTAGCTCAACGCTTTCAACGCCATGCTCCATCAGGGTTTGCCTCGTTCCAGAGGTTGCCACAACGGTTAGCCCCAGTTCTATCAGGTCTTTGACGACCGGAACCGCTGCGACCTTATCTCGATCGTTCATGGAAACAAACACCATTCCCTTCAGTGGCAAATGTTGAGATGCGGCTAACTCTGCTTTAGCAAAAGCTTTACCAAAATCAGTATCGATGCCCATTACCTCGCCAGTTGAGCGCATTTCTGGACCCAAAATAATATCCGTTCCCGGAAACTTCGCGAACGGCAACACCGCTTCTTTCACCGAGACATGTTTAGGAATCACTTCAGACGTATAGTTCAGATCGGCTAAGGTCATTCCCGACATAATCCGCACTGCCATTTTCGCCAACGGGACACCAATTGCCTTCGAGACGAACGGAACCGTCCGAGAGGCGCGGGGGTTGGCTTCCAGAATGTAAACTTGCTCGCCCTGAACGGCATATTGGATGTTCATCAAGCCGATCACTTTCAGAGCTTTAGCCAGCTTTGTTGTCCAAGTGCGAATCGTATCTAATACACTTGCAGATAGAGAAATCGTCGGGATGGAACAAGCCGAGTCGCCAGAGTGAATGCCCGCCTGCTCGATGTGTTCCATGATGCCGCCAATCACCACATTGCCATCGGCATCGGCAATCGCGTCTACATCTACTTCAATCGCGTTTTCCAAATATTTGTCAATCAAAATCGGGTGATCGGGTTCCACTAGCACCGCAAATTTCATGTAGCGATCCAAGTCTTGGTCAGAATAGACGATCTCCATCGCTCGCCCCCCCAACACATAGCTAGGGCGCACCACGACCGGATAATCGATTCGCTTGGCCACTTGCAGGGCTTCCTCAAAGCTGCGAGCCAACCCGTTGGCAGGCTGCCGGATTTCCAGTTCGCGCAGAATTTTCTCAAACCGCTCTCGGTCTTCAGCCGTATCAATCGAGTCAGGAGAAGTGCCCCAAATTTTGGTTGTAACGTCTGGATTTTGGTTGAGATAGGTTTGCAGCGGCACGGCCAACTTTAGCGGCGTTTGCCCACCAAATTGGATAATCACACCTTCTGGGTGCTCCGCTTCCAAAATATTTAGCACATCTTCTTTGGTGAGTGGCTCAAAGTAGAGCCGATCGCTGGTGTCGTAGTCGGTGGAAACGGTTTCAGGGTTGGAGTTGACCATGATGGTTTCAAACCCATCGGCTCGCAGCGCATAGGAGGCATGGCAGCAGCAGTAGTCAAACTCGATGCCTTGTCCAATCCGGTTGGGGCCGCCGCCCAAAATCATGACTTTGCGCTTCTCGGAGGGCAGGATCTCCGTTTCCACTTTGGCAACTGCGGCTTCTCCTTGGCTCAGTTCCAGCACTTCTGATTCGTAGGTGGAATAGTAGTAGGGCGTAAGCGCTTCAAACTCAGCGGCGCAGGTATCAACGGTTTTGTAGGTGGGAAGAATGCCCAATGATTTGCGGTAGGCACGAACTTCATCTTCGGTGGTTTTAGTGGCGTAAGCAATTTGCCGATCGCTGAAACCTTGCTGTTTAACGGCGTAAAGCTGTTCGCGGTTCAGCGATTTAAGCGGCGTTTTTTTGAGGAATCGTTCGGTTTCCAGCAGTTCGGCGAGCTTATCGAGAAACCAGGGATCAATGGCTGTCAGTTCATACACTTCTTCAACCGTCATGCCCATTTGCATGGCATGGCGCACCGTAAAGATCCGATCGGGGTTGGGAATCCGCAGTCCGCCGCGAATTTGCTCCAGACTCGGCAGCTTTTCAGAGCGATCACAGCCCCAGCCGGCGCGTCCGGTTTCCAGAGAGCGCAACGCTTTTTGGAATGATTCTTGGAACGTTCGCCCAATTGCCATCGCCTCACCTACCGATTTCATTTGGGTGGTCAACGTGGGCTGCGAACCGGGGAATTTTTCAAAGGCAAAGCGCGGAATTTTAGTGACAACGTAATCGATGGTGGGTTCAAAACTAGCGGGTGTTTTTTTGGTGATGTCGTTGGGAATTTCATCGAGCGTGTAGCCCACTGCCAATTTTGCCGCCATTTTGCGATCGGGAAGCCCGTTGCCTTGGAAGCCAGCGCCGAACTGCGCGACACCCGTGGGTTCATTTCAATCACGATCATTTCGCCCGTCTCAGGGTTGACCGCAAACTGCACGTTGGAGCCACCTGTTTCGACGCCAATCTCACGAATAATTTTGATCGCGGCATCGCGCAACCGCTGATATTCTTTATCGGTCAGGGTTTGGGCCGGTGCGACGGTGATCGAATCGCCCGTGTGGATACCCATCGGATCGATGTTTTCAATCGAGCAAATGATGACGACGTTATCGGCGAGATCCCGCATCACTTCTAGCTCATATTCCTTCCAGCCCAGCAGCGACTTTTCGATCAAGATTTGCGATACCGGACTCGCATCTAAACCCGACTGGGAAATTTCTTCAAATTCTTCCTGATTGTAGGCAATGCCGCCGCCTGTGCCGCCCATTGTAAACGCCGGACGGATAATCAGCGGATAGTTGCCAATTTCGTGCGCGATCTGCTTTGCCTCGGTCATGGTAGTTGCCAGACCCGACGGACAGACCCCAACCCCAATTCGCTCCATTGCCTCTTTAAACAGCTTGCGATCTTCCGCCATTTCAATAGCCGGCAGTTTTGCCCCAATTAGCTCCACGCCATGCCGTTCAAGTGCACCATTTTTTGCCAAGGAAACCGCCAAATTCAGAGCCGTCTGTCCACCCATTGTGGGAAGCAGTGCATCGGGGTGCTCTCTTTCAATAATTTTTTCAACAATTTCTGGGGTTAGCGGCTCAATATAAGTCCGGTCAGCCGTCTCCGGATCGGTCATAATTGTGGCAGGGTTTGAGTTGACCAAGATCACCTCAAAGCCTTCGTCTCTTAGGGCTTTACAGGCTTGAGTGCCGGAATAGTCAAACTCGCAGGCTTGCCCAATTACAATGGGGCCGGAGCCAATTAGCAGAATTTTATGAATGTCATTACGACGAGGCATAGGTCAAAGCCAGGGGTAGCATTTAAATCCCATCTATTGTAGAAGGAATCGGATTGATCATTTTGCTGTCTCTGATTCAAGTTGAAGTGCGATCGTCTGAGACGATAGAAGGTTTTGAATTTGTGCTGAGTTGCAAATAGTTTAGGCAAAACTACCGCGATCGTCTGGGGCGCAGCAGCGTACTGATCACTTCTCCGGGTTTTCCTGTAGGCATGATTCGGCTCCAAGTGCTGACCTCAGCAATGCCAACCGCGTGCAGCCGGTAGATCATGCCCCTCACCCAATCCGGCTCACCAATCAAAATCATCCGGTTGTATTGCCAGTCTAAATTGTCATCAACGCTGGAAGGCTGCCCAACTTCGCTGTCTACAAATTCTCTAAACATTTCAGATTTCCTCGATGTCATCAGTTGAGAACATCAGTTTATCACGCTTGTCATCAGTTGAGAACATTTACTGAGTCAAGAGCCTCTGACAGGATAGGGGCATGGGAAAAGCAGGAACAGCGCTGCGACAAGTGCTTGAGAAATACGGCATCAGTCAAAATCGGCTAGCAGTCACGATGGGAGTTAGCCGAAACACAGTAAATCAGTGGTTTAACGAAACCCGCGATCCTTTAGCAGAAGCCGTTACCGAAATTGTGAAAGCCTTACATAAACTCGATGAATCTGCCGCCAAAGAATTTGTCGAGCTTTACCTAAAAGAAAGCTTTGAGGATGAGAGGTAATAATTTCTTATTTCCTAAAATGCCAGCCTCGATCGTTTAGTGATATTGCTCAAGCATTCATCTAGCAGTGGTGATCATGGTAAGAAGCAAATCAGCAATTCTCATTTTGAAACACTTGTACTAAAAATCGAGGTTTTAGATACAAATCGCTAACGAGAGAATGCGGGTTTCAGATACCTAAATTTTTCAAAATAGCGGGTTTCCGTGAGAACTATTCTCATACTGAGAATTGCTGGAAGCAAATGAACAGGCTTGAAAAAGCATAGTGAATAACTGAGTGAGCCTCCTTAATTGATTCTGAACAGCAGCGAAATTGCAAAACATCTCAAGCTATAACTGAAGGAAAGTGTTGGTTCTGGAGTAAAGCTGCATGTTAGATCCAGTAAGTGCTGCGGTAACTGTCGAGATGATTGTTTCTCTTGCCTTTCAAGGATTTCTCAATTCTGAGGCAGGTAAAGCGAGCGTTGGCAAGGTAGCAGAAAAGTTAACGGAAGCAACGTTAGAGAAAGTGGGTCAACTCCGTAAACTGATCTTTGAGCGACTGCGCGGCAAATCCCCAGAACTTCAGCAAATTGAGGCAAAGGTGGAACAAGCAGGTCAAATTACGCCAGAGCAGTTGGAGGAAGTGAAGGCATATTTACACGTTGAAATGAACAATGACAAACAGTTTGCGGCTGAGGTGAAACAGTTGGCAGCCCAGATCCAGCAGGAGATCAACATTGCTCAGATGCAAGGACAGCAAAACAATCAGATTGTGTATCCTGGCGGACATGGGCAACAATTCAACAACGAGAATATTAAAGCTCCGGTTCAGCAAGGCACAATTACTAATCATCATTACTACGGCAACCCGCCCCAATCTTGACTAGAGCCGTCCGAACGGGATCGGACAAAGTTAACTCCCCATTATCCAGGCAGTGATCCGGTGCCCTCAATCAAGTACTGGCAGGGCAGAAAGAATGAGCTGGCGAAAATTCAGGAGTGGCTGAGCCAACCCTCGACTGTGCTGGTGGGCATTACCGGCTTGGGCGGCTTTGGCAAATCGACATTGGCGGCAAAGCTGTTGGATGAAAGTACAGCATCTCGTAAATTTTGGGTAGATGTGAGAACGGGTACTGATTTTTTCGTCGTTGGCGCGGCGGGTGTTGGCGGCTTGGGGGATGGCGGCAGAGCAGGTACAGGCGATTCCTGAACTTAACCTGTCAGATGTGTTGGTACGGCAATTGCAGGAACAGCCCGGTTTATTGGTAATCGACAACGTGGAATCGCTGTTGAATCAGGCGGGCAAGTGGCAGAATCCGCTGTATCAGCAGTTTTTGCAGCAGTGGATTGAGGTTGGGGCACAGAGCAAGCTGCTGTTGACTAGCCGAGAACGTCCGATTTTGGAGGCACGACGAACGCGCTGGTATTCACTAAAGCAGGGCTTGAGTGCAGCAGAAGGGGCGGCATTATTGCGAGATTTGGGTATTTGGGGTGAAGCGGCTGAGCTAGAAGCGTTAGTGAATCAGGTGGGTGGCTATCCACTGTCGTTGATGTTGGTAGCGGGTTTGCTGTTGGCAGAAGAGGAGCCTGACCCACAGGTGTGCTATTTGAGCCGCTATGGCAATTTGTTTCAAATTCGGGGACTGCATCGCGGCGAAACCAAACCAGCATCGAGCAGGTGTTTGGCTGGAGTTTTGCTCGCCTTTCTCCAGAGCTTCAGCACCTTTTGGCTCAAATCAGTGTGTTTCGTAGAGCCTTTAATGTTACGGCTGCGGCAGCATTAGTGCCCGATACTCAAATCGCTGAGTCCGATTTGCGCCAGTTAGTGAGACGGTCGTTACTGCAAGAACTGCCGCGAGACAAAACCGACCAGCGCCAGTTTCAGCTTCAGCCACAGGTGCGAGAGTTGGTGCAGCAGAGAGCAGGCGATTTGACCGCAGCCCATGAACGAGCGATTGAATATTACTGGACGATTGCCCAACCTAAACCTTGGCAAGAATTAGACGATGTTGCGGAATATTTAGAAATTTTCCATCACTACTGTGAGTTACAGCAATATGCCGAGGCGCTTAGCACGCTTTGGGGCAGCGATTGCGATAGTTTTCTAGAATTACGCGGCTACAACCTAGAACGTACCCAACTCTATCAACCGCTTGTGGTAAAATGGCAACCCACCGATGCAAAGCGAGAAGGTTTCGGTACAATGCTCAATCGTTTGGGTATTGCTTACCGCTGCCTTGCACAGTATCAGCAGGCAATTGAGTTTCAGCAGCAGTCACTCGACATCGCACGGCAAATTGGGTATGGACAAGGAGAAGCAGCCTCACTCATCAATCTGGGCAATGCTTACGACTCCCTCGGACAGTATCAGCAGGCAATTGAATTCTACC
>JAAUQT010000267.1 GCA_012033495.1 Cyanobacteria bacterium RM1_2_2
ATTATAGAGTCGGGAAGTGGGAGCCATTGTTTTTGCTGTTAGGTGTGGTAACTTTCCAGCATAAATCAAGCTCTCCTTCCCTACTAGCCTGCCTTTCAGCCCCAAACAGTTTTGTCAGTCAACCAGGTCAGAATCCTTAAGCATTCTAAAACGCAAACTGATTCTGCGATTCGTTTATATGTAAACCTAAGCCAGATCTTAGAGATGGTTAGAGGAAACAGTAAAACATATACAAATGTGAACGCTACCGAAAATATTAATGCCTTGAAAAATCCCAAAAAACCAGGTTGATTGAGAAACTGAAGGTCAAGATAGATGCTTGGATACTGTTCTGATAAAACAGAGATAGCTATACCAGTAACAGAAATAGATAGGCACCCAATTAAAAACTGAGTGGTTCCAAAAACGTTAATTTTCCAACTATGAAAGCGTAAGCGGCGAAAGTAAAAATCGCCACAGAAATCGTTTAGTTCGCCTAGCAGTAGAATTTCGCTTTGTCTGTTGCACATCCAACGAAACTCTTCTGCAAATTCGCTTATATTTGATATATCTAAGTCTCTTAATAAATTTTCTGTAGATGGATGCAATAAACTTCTAATACCTAATTCAGTAGTTGCTGAGTCAACTCTGGCGCGAGATTTTACCTGTGACTGATGACACATTGGACAGGGCAATAATATTCCAAGGAAAGAGCCTATATCTTAATCTGAAGTTATAGGCCTTACGCAGTCCTTCTGTATTTGTTTCCAGGCTTGGCTCTTGAGCCAAAAGGTCAAGGCTACTGCTGTCTATAAAGACATAGTCGTCAATTGTTTCATGCTTTTTATCCCTATTACTCATTATCTTTGTACGTATTGATGACTCATTTTGAGTTTGAAAATACTTGATTTCAATGCCTGCCTTGACGAAAGGCTACTACAGAAATTGAACCAGAACTGCTAACCGTTTTTTGCAGCCCCAACCAAGATTTAGCGGTCTAACAATCTACTGAGCCGAGCAGCCAACCCACGCCGGAAACGCCGGATTTTGACGAGCTTCTACCGGAAACTTATCGCAGGAATTTTGCAATTCGCCGTAGCGCACGCTGGCAACTTTTTGCCATTCTTCCAGCATGGCGGGTGAAATCCGAATTTCCGTAGCTCCCGATCGCAAGGGCAATGCTAACTGAAGCCGCTCTAACGGCAGTTGCAGCAGCACCGATTGCAGGTCATATTGCCCCACATGCGCCGGTGGGTTTGCAGAAATTTGGTCAGAGTCATCAGCGGCAGGCTGGGAACGCCCTTTCAGGTCAACAAACGCGATCGGCTGCGGATGAGCAAGTTCCACAACGCCCGGAAACCCAACCAACCGCAGCACTAGCCCGGCTTCTCGTCCGTCTGGTTCCACTCGCTTGAAGGTAATCACCTGCCAGCTATGGCGCTCTGTGTCGCGCAACGTCCAGCGAGATTGGATCAACACCGCACCCGATGTATCGGCAGTGTACAAAATGGTCGCACTAGCCGGACTCTGCCAACCCAACCCCAGCAGCAACCCTAGCAGTAACATCAGCAGTAAACCCAGACATCGCCTTGCCAGTCTTGCCATTGCATCTCGAATTTTTCCAGCCTTAACTCCGAGAACTACTTGCATCTTCTTTCTCGTGTTCATTCTCGCGTTTGAGCAATCACAGTACGATGGCGTGGGCTATTGCAAATCACGGTCGGTTGCGCAAAGCCCGCTGCATAGATTGCCTGTTCCAGATCCAGCCGGAAATACTGATCTAAATAGGGTTCCGTGCTTTTCAACAGCGTCAGAATGTAGGGCGGCATTTTGGCATAGATTTCTGAGCCAGGATTCATGTCCATAATTGCCAAATGGCCACCCGGACGCAGGAGCCGACGCGCTTCTTGCAAAATGGACTGCGCCGCAAACTGAGGCAGTTCATGGAACAGCAAATGCGCCGAAACCAAATCAAACGATTGATCGGGCAGCCCGGTTGATTCCGCTGCCGCGTGGAGCCATTTAATCGCTGGCTGAATTGCTGACTGAGCCTGCCGCTGCCGATCGCGGTATTGCGCCACCGTCAAAAAGTAGGGCGACAGATCCACTCCGGTGAGTTGGGCCTGCGGAAAGGCCGCTTGCAGCGCAAAAGTGCTCATGCCCACACTGCAACCCAAATCGAGAATGTCTTGTGGCAGGGTGGCAATTTCCTGCTGGAGGGCAGTATGAAAGCTTTGCCGCAACATAGCATCGCCTTGAGCGCCCCCGTCTGGCCAAATCCGAGCGTGAACCGCATGAGCTGCCACCTCCACTTCCATAGCCGCTTCCCAACTCAAGTTGCCTTGCTCGTAGGCATGAAAAGAAGTCACGTAGTAGCGAGGATAGGTTAAATCTGCCTGTTGAAGCTGGGCTAGCTCCGTTTCCCAGGCTGGATCAAGCGCTTGTTCACTCTGGCGCGACCGCAAAGCCTGGACTTCCTGCCGCCAATAAACCCCAATCGACTCTGCCCGCTTGATCATCATCGAGCGAGCCTGATGTTTTGCCAAATTGGCTAGGGGTTTGACGGCTAGAATGCCATTTACCAACTGAGAAGCTAACCGAGGGGCAGGATTTGTTGCAACAGTCATCGTTGTTTTAAAAATTACTAAAATTGTGCGACTAAAATTGACTCAGATTTTAGAGGATGTCTGTCAATGAGTAGAAATATCTGATTCTCAGGCTAGGTCAACCTATGCCTTTTTCAGGAGGTTCCTCTCAGATTGTATGGCATCTGGCAGCGTCTACTGGTCATAGCGGCAGGCTGGAGGGTTCAAAAATTTGTCGGCAGCAAATCGATAGAAATGATTAGGAAATGATATGGTTAGAGCTTATGCATGAGACCTGCCAAGCTCAAAGTTCAGGTTTTTGCAAGGCGCTTAAGCCGTTGGATTGCGAACCTGTCTATCAGCTTTGTCGGTCTTCTTGAAACCATTAACTTGCAACCTGTTGATTTGAAACCATCAACAAGTATGAGCGAGTTCAGTTCAGATTCTTGAACAGGCTGTCAAAATAGATAGGTATCGAATGCTCAGTGTTACACACTCTTGCTCTCAATTTAGAGAGTTTGATTAGAAACTGGCATGAGCCACACCATGAGTCTGTCTGAATCTCCGCTTGAGCAACTGCTCTCCTCCTCACAACTCGACCAACTGCAAGCAATCCTTGAGCAGATGGCTCAGGTCGTTGATGCCCAGGTTTTGACGGAAACGACCGCTGCTTCAGAGCTATCCACAAATCTGGAGCACCATCTAGAGCGGTTCGTGGTCGTAATCTCTCAGCCATTTAGCGCCCTGATGTGGGGGCAAGCTTTACAGGCTGGAGACGTTTACCAAACGGCGCTGATTTTTGATCCGGAAGCCATCCGGCTGTTTGTGAGTCAACTGGGCGATCGGTTGCCCAATTCAGCCGCGCTGCAAGCCTTCCGTCAATCCCTCGGTCAGGGTCAAATCAGTCCGGATCAAATCCTGCTCCCACAGGCTAATGATCCGGCGTTGCAAAGCCAGTTCACCTTAAAGCTAGTTTCGCTGCTGGGGCCAACTCACTGTGAATCGACCGAAATGGCGTTACGGCAGCAAATTGAGCAAGAGCGGCTGTTAAATCAAGTGGCAACCCAGATTCGCCAGAGCCTCGAACTACCCGTCATTCTTAAAACCGCAGTTGAGCAAGTGCGGCAATTTCTCCAGGTCGATCGATTGGTGATTTATCAACTCGATGTTCCGGCTTCCGGGCTGACTGCTGTTGATTTGGCAAAACCTAATCCAGCAAACCATAACTCGGCGAACCAGAACGCTGGGAAGGCTGACCCGTTAACGACCAATGATGGCGCTGTGATTTACGAAGCCAGAGCCGCAGAAACAATTCCCACCGTGATGAATTTGTCCGATGCGCATTGTTTCATGCAAGAACTGCGCTTCAAAGACTGGCAGTCCCTACAAATTGCGGCCGCCATTGATGATGTAGAAGTCCAATATCAACATGGCCCTTGTCTGCTGGAGTTTTTGCGACGGGCGCAGGTGCGGGCTAAGCTGATTGCCCCGATTCGTTTGCAGGAGCGGCTTTGGGGTTTGTTGATTGCCCATCAATGCTGGCAGCCGCGCCAATGGCAGGAAAGCGAACAGCGGTTTCTTCAGCAAATTGCCGAAAATTTGGCGATTGCAATTAGCCAAGCTCAGCTTTATGCCGAGTTGCAGCAGCAAAAACAAACCCTTGAACAGCGAGTGGTTGAGCGGACTCAAGCCCTCCGAGAGGCAATGCTGGCGGCTCAGTCGGCAAATCGAGCCAAGAGTGAGTTTTTGGCAGCCGTGAGTCACGAACTCCGCACGCCGCTTGCTTGCATTATTGGCATGTCAGCAACGTTGCAGCGTTGGTCGAAAGATGTGTTAACTGAGCGGCAGCAGCATTTTTTGCAAACCATTCATGACAGTGGCGAACATTTGTCGGCGATGATTAACGACATTTTAGATTTGTCTCAAGCAGAAGCCGGACGCATGGTGCTAAACCTACGAGAATTTTCGATGTCGCGTCTGGCGCAACAAACGCTCAAAACCTTTGAAGGACAAGCCGCCCTGCAAGAAATTGATCTCGATCTTGATCTGCATCTTGACCCAACCCGCGATCGGTTTACGGCTGATCCGCGCCGCGTTCGACAAATTTTATTTAATCTGATCGGCAATGCCATCAAATTTACTTCAGCCCGTGGAAAAGTGACATTGCGCGTTTTTACCCAGCCCAATGTGATGGTTTTACAGGTCAAAGATACGGGCATTGGCATCCCGGAGCCGCAGTTACCGTTGCTGTTTCAGAAATTTCAGCAGCTTGACACCAGCTACCACCGCGAATATTCTGGCACGGGGTTAGGGTTAGCCTTAACCAAACAGCTTGTAGAACTCCACAATGGCTGGATCGAGGTTGAGTCAACCGTGGGCGTTGGCTCCATTTTCACAGTCAAATTGCCAATCCTGTCTCCCAGTCCAAACAAGCCACTTTTGCCGTCTACGTCCAATCCTGATCAAAACCAAAAGCGAGTGGTGTTAGTGGAACCGAACGAAGAAACCGCCAGCCTGATCTGCGATCTGCTTTTAGCGGCAGGCTACCAGGTCGTCTGGATCTTGGAAGGAGCCTCAGCCATTAGCCAAATTGAAGTGCTGCTGCCTGCTGCTGTCATCATGAGTTTGCGATTGCCAGACATTAACGGGCATCATATCATTCGCAGCTTGCGTCAAAATCCTGGCACGAAATCTCTCAAAATTCTTGCCCTCACCGGACAACTCAAACAGTCTGAGCAGGCTAATTCTTCAGAAACCGACTTTTGGAAAACGGTTGGCGCAGATGATACCTTACCCCACCCGATTCGCCCGGAAGCTCTGCTGCGAAGCATCCGTGAACTCACTGCTCAAAACCAGATGGCTTAACTTTGCTTCTTTTGTCGTGATCTTGCTGTGACGATCTTGCCTGCTGCTGATAGTCCATTTATTTGGCGTTAATTAAGCCACTAACCGTTAACACTGCGCTTGAAATTAAAAGAGCGGATGCGGCAAGCGTTTGATCATGAATGGATGCGGCACCCTGATTTTTATCAGCAATTATCCTCAGACTCGCTGCTAAGGATCGTGGATTGAATCAATCCGTCAACTGGACGGGCAGGTTTCGCAGATTAATGGGCATCCTGGAGGATTTAACCGCAAAACCTGCCCCGACCCACGATCGAACTGATTTCGTTCCCATTCCTTATACCGATTTAAACAAACTTCGTGACAGATCTTGACGCCAAACCGATCCCCCTCAGTCCCCCTTATTAAGGCTGCCGTGTAAACAGATCTTGCATTGGAAGTTAAAACCCTGCTTGATCCCCCTAAATCCCTCTACCCTTGGGAAGCCGCTTCGCGTCTAGAAAAAGGGGGACTTCAAGCCAGTTGTGGGTCGGTTCCCCCCCTTTTGTAAGCTACTGTGTATACACATCTCGCGTAGAAGTCCAAAACCTGGGCTGATCCCC
>JAAUQT010000268.1 GCA_012033495.1 Cyanobacteria bacterium RM1_2_2
ACGGTTTGCCTTGGGTCGGTTACCCCCTTTTGGCAAGGGGGGGTTAGGGAGGATCGTTCAACTTGTGTGTACACGGTAGCCTTTTCGTAAGGGGGGCTAGGGGGGATCAACAAGCGCTTTCCTATCAACCCTTCTTTTCTTTTGTCTCTAAAGCGTCTAAAGCCTCAGTTAGAAGTATTTCCACGGTCACGCTAAGCGAGCGCTATCCTTTCAGCTAACTGGTCTAGGCGGTCTTTTAACTGCTGTGGAATATAAACATTCAAACGAGCTTTCTCAGTGGTCACTGCATATCGTCAAAACTTCGTAACAATCTTATGATGCAGAGCTTGGAGCATGGTAGTGTTAAATAGAGCAAAGTAGTGCTACTTTGCCCCTAGGAACAAACATTGTAAGTTTGAGGTTTTACCCATGATCACCCTCTCAGATGATGAGGTTGCCCTGATCCGTTCGCTGCTGACTTCGCTGCGGTCGATCAAAGTTCGGGACATTGACAAAGCGCTGGTGATTTTGGCAAGAAACGATGCAAAAACTAACCGAGGAGGCAACTAAAAATGATTGTGCTCAGCGACGATCAAGCCAGTGTTCTACGAACAGGCTGCGCCAACACCGTCCATCGGCTGCTCACCTGCATTCTGTTAAACGAAACCTATCGTTTCGCTGACGTAGAAGATGTGCTCATTTGGTTGTCTCCTGAAAATAGACAGATTCTTTGTCCGTTCGATTCCCTGTGGTCTAAAAATCTGGCTCAAGAAATCGTTCAAGCGTTATCAAATCGATCATCACCGTAGTTGATCTGTGAGATGTTTGAACGCTCTTGTGACTGACCATAAAGGTTCCTCTAAATTTCCCTTTTGCAAGGGAGATAGAGGAGAGCAACCCAAACTACCTAACAGGTTGAAACCCCAGATGATTCAGCATTGCCTGCCCTTCCTGCGTGAGCAGCAAATCGGCGTAGGCTTTTCCGGCGGTTTCTTCTAGGCTGGCGTTGTCGTTGAGGTTGTTCTTGTAAATCACGTAGAGCGGTTCTTGCAGGCGGTCAGGATAGCCTGTGTCGAGGGCGGCGGGTTCAATTCGGTCAGCGCTCAGCGTTTGGCAAGCCTCCAGCGGTTTGAAGCCCAGATCGGTGTAGGGCAACACAGGCTTACCGTTCTCGTTTTGAATCGGAATCGTTTGCACCACGCTTTGCCCAAGCGATAGCGGAGCCGGAGCGCGATAAACACCACCAAAATCATTCGCCACTTTCCGCAACCCGTCGGTGGTGGTTTTCACATACTCAGTATTGGCGGCGGCAGTGCGGCGGCTAATATTGCGCTGATAGCTGTAAGGAGCGTTCTTTTCAGCTTCATGCACATAGGGCGTAATGATTTGATATGCGCCACCCACCGCACTCCAGTTTTTCAAATCGCCTGCAAAAATCTGATCCAACTCTGGCAAACTGAGGCCGCGAGTCGGGCTAATTCCCACATCTGGATTCGCCACAATCGCCAAGGCATAGCGAGCCACTTCCACCCGCTCTAAGCGAAACGATTCGTCCTGAAGCCGCTGTTCTTCCGCTGGTTTCAGCGTCCGGGAAGAGAGGACAAAATCCACCTGACCTTGAATCAACAGATCGATGCCTTTGCCTGAATCGGGCGGGCTGCCATCGAGCGGCGACACATACTCTAACTGGAAATTGGGATGCACCGCCTGAATTTGGGCATGAATGCCGCCTTCGTCTTCGCCCCAACCCCTACCTTGACACACCAGAGCTGCTGCTGCCGTGCTGCCCGCATACCTGAGACTGCGCCCATCAGGAATCGCCGGAATTTGCACATCCGAGAAGCGAGTTTGAACGGTTTCTGCACCGTTAGCCGCAACGCTAGGAGGAAGATTATTTTGAGTGGTGGTAGAACGCAACCACCACAGCCAACTCCCTGCCCCGATCACGAGCGGCAACACGGCAAGAATCAGCCAATTTCGACGCGATTGAGAACTAGAAGATGGAGGCGAGACAGCCTGAGTTACGTCTGAATTAGTTCTCTGCGGGGGCTGGTGAATTTCAGGAGGGCGAGGCTCTGCTGGCGATTTGGCTGGCGGTTCTGCTAGCGGCATATTCGCAACCGGCTTACCCTGAATCGCCCGAATCGCGTTCAAAATATCTTCGGCTTTTTGCGGACGATGGTGCGGATCGGGTTCCAGCAGTTGGTTGATTAACTCGATCAGCGGCGAAGTGGGGAAGCGGGTTTCGGTCGCCCAGTGGTCTAAGTCGAGGTGGCGGTCTTCAGGATGCTTGCCTGTAAGCAGATGCACCATGGTTCGCCCCAGCGCGTAAAAGTCAGACTGAGGCACGGCGCGGCCTTGCGGCTGTTCGGGTGCGGTGTAGCCATGCGAATAGATTTGCGTCACAGGCTGACCGTTGATCACCGTATCGGTGTATTGCCGCGCTGCGCCAAAGTCAATCAACACCAGCGTTCCGTCAGGTTTACGGATAATGTTCGAGGGTTTAATGTCTCGATGGAAAAAGTTTTTGCGATGAATATACGCCAACGTTGCGGCAAGCTGTTCCAACCAATCGATCGCCTGCGATTCATCTACAATTCGTTTATGATGTTGCAACCACTGTTCTAGATTTTCTCCCTCAATCCGTTCCATTACTAGGCAGCACAGTTTGCGCGACGGTGGATGCGTTAGCGTTATTTCAAAGTATTCTTCAAATTTCGGAATGCTAGAATGCTTGAGCTTAAACAGCAAATCCCGTTCCTGTTCAAATAATTGCAGCAGTTTGGGATTATCAGTGGTTTTCAGCGTTTTCAGCACTTTGTCACTGCCCGTCAACCCGTCGAGCACCTCAAACACTTCAGTGTAGGGATGAAAATGTTCTGCCAACAGCGAGCGGCAAATCAGATAGCGCTGATGGATTTTGAGGGGCATCTTACAAGCTTGGCAATGCGTCGCATCGTCTAGATTAATGCGGTTGCTGCACCAGGGGTTAATACAGTAGCTCATGCATTTTAAGATTGGGAGGCTTTCCTCAGTTGTCCCTAGTTTGCCATAAACTCTGACAACGCCGCTGCAAAGCTTCTATACTTCAAGACTTTGCTTTAAGACTTTGCTTCAAGACTTTGCCACAAATACCAGGAAGCAACGGTGCGGTAGGGTTGCCAGGGTTGGCCGATTTGCAGCACGGTTTTTTTGTCGGGCAGATCAGGCAGATCGTAAAGCCGACGCATCGCTGAACGAATGCCCAAATCATCGACAGGCAGCACATCCCAGCGATGTAGCCGAAACATCAGCAGCATTTGCACCGTCCAGCGGCCGATGCCTTTCACTACCGTTAACGTTTGAATAATCGTCTCATCATCGAGGTCGGTCAAGGCTTCGAGTTGAGGCATGTCCTGCACTTTCTGCGCCAAATCCTTGAGGTAAACGATTTTGGGACGCGAAATGCCCGCACTCCGCAGCAGGTCGTCGGACGTGTTGAGTAGGTCTGTGGGCGTGGGATGCGCTTCGGGATAGAGCAGCAAAAACCGACGGTGAATCGCGGCAGCGGCTTTGCCCGAAAGCTGTTGATAGAGAATCGATCGGGTCAAGGCTGCAAACAAATCTCCGGTTTGCTGTCCTTGATGCAGGGTACAGTCTCCCACTTGCGCAATCACATCAGACAAAATGGGATCGGCGTGCTTGAGATGGGTGAGGGCAATCGAATAGTCCATAGCATGAGTCAAGAAGTTTGCAAGAAACAATGACGAAAATTGGAATGGAGAATGGGATGCTGAGCGGTTTTGAGTAGAGCCAAACTTGGGAATGATTTAGTTTATAGTGCAAACACGACCGCCTACAATCTGCAATTCACTCCATGACTGATATAGCACAGCTTTCTCTCCTAGACGCCGATCCGTCTCCATCGCTCAACTATGGCTGGATGGGCACAATTCCGCACTTTCTTGCCACCACCACCGCAAGTTGGCTAGAAATCTTGCAGTCCAACTATCAAGCGCTCTATCAGCAGCAGGCGAGCGCCACTCAGCGGCAGGCCTGGCAAGATTGCGGTGAAATTTTACAGCAACAGTTGGGGCGGCTTGTGCAGCTTCGACCGGAAAGCACCGATTGGACGCTGATTTTTGAATATGAGTTGCCGCAGGAAGGGGGACGCCGCCCCGATTTGGTGCTGTTGGCAGCGGGTCACATTTTGGTGTTTGAGTTTAAGCAAAAAAGCAAGCCGGTGGCCGCCGATCTCGATCAGGTGGCTGCCTATGCCCGCGATTTAGCCGAATATCATCAGGCTTCCCATCTGCGTTCGGTGACGCCGATCTTAGTGCCAACGCGTTGCCAGGAGTCGCAGTCTCAGCGCCCTCGTCGGTTCAAGTTTTGGCGCCTCTGGACTTGGCAGATTATCTGGCTCAAATCGAACCGCTGCCTGAGCCGATCGACCCGTTGGCGTGGGTGCAGTCGGTTTATGCGCCGCTGCCGACGGTGATTCAAGCTGCCCGCTCAATTTTTCAACAAGAGCCGCTTCCCGACATCAAACGCGCTCGCAGTGCCAACATTCCGCAGCTACTCGACTATCTTGATCGGCTGGTCGCAACCGCGCAGACTCAGCAAGAACGGCATCTGGTCTTGATTACGGGTGTTCCAGGAGCCGGAAAAACGCTGGTGGGCTTGCAGTTTGTCTATCAGCATCCGTCCAGCCTTTCTGCTCATCCGAAGGCATCGCTGCGTCAAGCGGTTTTCTTGTCGGGAAATGGGCCGCTGATCACGGTTTTGCAGTATGCGTTGAAAAGCCGCGTGTTTGTGCAGGCAGTTCGTAACTTTTATCTGCAATATGAAGTACGGCAGCAGGCGGCTCCGAGCGAACACATGATTGTTTTTGACGAAGCACAGCGGGCTTGGGATGCCGAACGCATGGCGGAAAAATATGGCATCGAGCGGGCCGCCGCCGGAGCCGTGTTGGGCATCGCGGAACGGGTGGAAAATTGGTGTGTGGTGGTGGGCTTGATTGGCGAAGGGCAGGAAATTCATGTGGGTGAAGAGGGTGGGCTAGAGCAGTGGCACGAGGGCTTAACGCAGGCAAAAGCGTCCTGGCATGTGCATTGCGCTCCAGGACAGACGGCGTTCTTTCCCACGATTCCGGCGGAGCGGCTGCACACCGATCCGTTGTTTAACCTCACAACCTCCTTGCGCTCCCATCTGGCCAGCCATGGGCAAACTTGGGTTGCCCATCTGTTAGCCGGAGACTGGGAAGCGGCGTCTTTGCTAATGCCCCAGTTAGAGCAGGACGGCTTCGACGCTTACCTGACCCGCGATCTAGAAGCCGCCAAAGCCTACTGCCGCGAGCGATATCAGCAGCAGCCCCAAAAGCGCTACGGACTCTTGGCGTCTTCCCGCGCTCGCAATTTGGCATCCTACGGCATCCCCAACGACTATTACGCCACCTCACGCCTGAACATGGGAGCCTGGTACATCGATCCGCCCGATTCTCCGGCTTCCTGTTGCGCCCTTGATCGGGCCGTGACAGAGTTTGGCTGTCAGGGATTGGAGCTAGATTTGCCGCTGATTGGTTGGGGCGATGATTTACGCTGGCAGCCTGAACCTCAGTCTAAAACGCAGCCTGGCATCCAATCTGGCACATGGACAAGCACCACCCGCCAGCGCAATGTCCGCAATCCACTCCGGCTGAGGCTCAACAGCTATCGAGTCTTGCTGACACGCGGGCGGGATGGCTTGGTCGTGTTTGTGCCGCCAGAAGCCAAGATGGACAGCACCAACGCCGTGTTGCAAGCCGCCGGACTGAAGCCATTCGCCTAAAGTGAGGCTGTGACTAGAGCGATTAGGGCAGAAAATTAGGCTGATTAGCTCAAAGCATCCAGCATTTGCTGAACTTTTGCCGCCAAGGGTGCGTGATTGAGGGGTTGCACCAACGTCTGAGCGTGCAGGCAGGAATGACGAGCCTGCTTTTACGATCGAGATCGGCGTAGAGACTCGCTAAATTCAGCAAATGCCGATTTCTCCAAC
>JAAUQT010000029.1 GCA_012033495.1 Cyanobacteria bacterium RM1_2_2
TGTCACGCGGATCGTCTAGGCGGCTGAAATGGGTCAGGATGCTGGCATCGATGCTCTGACTCATGCTCTCTCTCCGATAGCAGTACTTTACCTCACCTTACCCCAGTTTTTTCATGCGGTTGCCCTAACCGCAACACCCGACCCGACCCACGATCGAACGGATTGAATTCCCATTCCTAAGTAGCAGAACGATTCACCTCTCTGCCTTCCCCATCTTTCCATCCTCCCTAGGGCGCGTCATCTATGAAGGGTCAAACATGAAGGGTCAAACGCCGGCCGCATCCGCTGGATCGGGACTGTTCCCCACAACAGGCGAGGGACTGTCGCCTTGCCATCGTCAGGGTTTTAGCTGAAACTATCAGGGTTTTCGCTGGAATGGATCACAGTCCCTAGCTCCCCTGCCCCTTCATCCCCACTTCCCTACACTCTCTATATAAAATTGAAGAAATGCGAGACGCTCAACCCCACGGAGTCCGAGATGCCAATTGAAATGAACAACAAACGCGATGGCAAAACGCCTCAGCCGCGCAGCTTTGGCAGCAGCCTGTTCTCGCTTTTGGTGACACTTTTTCTGATTAACTTTGTTGTTTTACCCGCCTTGCGTCCGGGGCCAACTCGGGTTCCTTACAGTAGTTTTCTGAGGCAAATCAGGGAAGGTAAAGTCGATCAGGTGCTCCTTTCAGATCGAGAAATTCGCTACATTCTGAAAGATGATGCAACCGTGACCGAACCGACTCCGGCAGAACCCGCATCAGCAGAACCCAATGCCGCTCCTGCTCCTGCCGGCAGTGCGCCCCAGCCTGCTCCTGAAGCGGCTCCACCTGTCGCAGCCAGCCCGGAAGCAACGCAGCAGCCTGATAATCAAGCAGATAACCAACCAGCAGAGAATCAGGAAACCAATAATCGACAAGATGACGCACCGATTTATTCAACCATCCCCATTACTGACAGCACTCGCGACTTGGTGAGCTTGCTCGAAGAAGAGGAGGTTGAGTTTGAAGCAGCCCCACTCAATCAAGGCGGATTTTTGAGCACGCTCATCGGCTGGGTTGTGCCACCGCTCATTTTTGTCGGCATTTGGGCTTGGTTTTTGCAACGGGCCCAAGGAGGCTCGGCTGCCCTCACCGTCGGCAAAAGTAAAGCCCGCATCTATGCCCAAGGCGATACAGGAGTCACGTTTGGCGATGTAGCGGGTGAAGATGAAGCTAAGGCTGAACTAGAAGAAATTGTGGAGTTCCTCAAGCATCCAGATAAGTACACCAAAATTGGGGCGGTGATTCCCAAAGGCGTGCTGCTGGTTGGCCCGCCCGGAACGGGTAAAACGCTGTTGGCAAAAGCGATTGCTGGAGAAGCGTGCGTGCCGTTTTTTAGCATCTCTGGCTCAGAGTTTATCGAACTGTTTGTGGGGGTTGGGGCATCGCGGGTACGGGACTTGTTTCAGCAAGCGAAGCAAAAAGCCCCTTGCATCGTGTTCATTGATGAGCTAGACGCGCTTGGCAAAGCTCGCAGCAGCAACACTTCCTTTGGCAGCAACGACGAGCAAGAACAAACGCTGAACCAGTTGCTCACCGAAATGGATGGGTTTGAGGGCAACACGGGCGTGATCATCATTGCAGCCACCAACCGCCCAGAAGTGCTTGATCCGGCGCTGCGGCGTCCGGGTCGTTTTGATCGGCAAGTCACGGTTGATCGTCCAGACAAACTGGGGCGGGAGGCAATTCTCAGAGTTCACGCTAAAAAGGTACAGCTAGAAAGCGATGTGAATTTAAGCGCCATTGCCACGCGCACGCCCGGTTTTTCAGGGCAGATTTAGCGAATTTGATCAACGAATCGGCGCTGCTGGCGGCTCGCAAAAATCAGACCGCGATTAAAATGGCCGACCTGAACGAAGCCATCGAACGGGTGATTGCCGGACTGGAGCGCAAATCCCGCGTTTTGAACCCGCTAGAGCGCAAGATTGTCTCCTATCACGAAGTTGGCCATGCCATTGTCGGCTACCTGATGCCCGGCTCGAATCGGGTGGAAAAAATCTCGATTGTGCCGCGTGGCGTGGGTGCGCTGGGCTACACGCTGCAACTGCCGGAAGAAGATCGGTTTTTGATGGCAGAAGACGAAATTCGGGGGCGGATTGCTACGCTGCTCGGCGGACGGTCTTCCGAAGAAGTGATCTTCGGTAAAGTCTCGACCGGAGCCAGCGATGATATCCAAAAAGCCACCGACATGGCGGAACGGATGGTGACGATCTACGGGATGAACAGCAAACTCGGCCCCGTTGCCTTTGAGCGAGTGCAGCAACAGTTTCTTAACCCTAGCAGCGCCCGCCGCCCGATCAGCCCCGAACTCACGGCATTGATTGATCGAGAAGTGCAGCGCATTATCGATGCGGCTCATCAGATCGCCCAAAGCGTTCTTAGCCTTAACCGAGAACTGCTGGAAGAAGTGGCCCAAAAGCTACTGCAAGATGAAGTGGTGGAAGGCGAAAACCTGCAACAATACCTCAAACGCGCCCAAGCTCCGGCTGAGATGGCAGAGTGGCTGCGTTCAGGACAGGTAGGACTGGCTGATGTTCATGTGGCAGAAGCGTAAATCTGCTAGCCAAAAAGGGGGACGAACTGATTTCATCCCCCCTTGTCGATCGTGATTTTTTCAACTTTTGCAGAATTAGTCTGGATTGCCGTCGGGACGGTGGTTGCGGATGCGTTCTGCTTCCGGGCAGTCCTCTGATACCAAAGGTTCAACATCGCCACGGGGTACAGTTGCCAGCTTTTGCATCACCGAACCAATGCTTTCTAACCGAATCATTTCTTCCCACGAGCAGATTTCATCTTCTTCTTCGGTTTCATAGCGAACGGTGACTAAATCGCCTTCAATATCTAGGATACGAGCACGCTCAATCCAGCGCTGCTGATCCCGCAAAAAGATCCAAACCTCGCGACCATCACAACAGAGTTGGTAGATCTTGCGGTGTAGCATGTATTGCGTCTCCTGAGCAAACTATTTTCAAACACGGACGGAAAGCTGCCTTTAGTTGAACTAGTCCAACAGCTATTAGACATGAACAGCCACTAGAAAATCTTCAGATCAATCAGAATTCTTCACCTATTGTTACCCATTAGCGTGTACATTAGCAGGTCTACAGCATCAGTACAGTTTAACAAGAGTAGAAGAATGATCGAACGTGGAGGGAAGATCGGGACATCTAAAGGTGAGGCGGAACCCGGAGCGCCCTCCAGGTTTAGGAAACAGTAGGTTCTTCATCAGATCAAATCGAGGGTGGGGTAGATAAACATTGCTTGGCAAACCGCTGGCAGATGCGGCAGTGACATGTCGTAAACCCAAAGATCAAGTGTGGGGAGCAGCATTGAACAGCCGGTCGTGTGTGAGACAATCGTAACTTGATCAGGATACAAGTTCACAAACTTAAAACACGGTCTCAATCAGGTTAGGTTTACCTCGCTCTTCTCCAAGATTGAGTAGGTTTATCCTACTAAATAGGTGTATCCCACTAAATATCGCAGAAAGCATTAAAATTTACCTACCATTCTAACCAGGTTAGTCACAATTGGGGGATGATCCTCAATACCCCCGGTGGGCATTGACATCTAAACCAGGTTTTCGTGAGAGGAACCGTTCACCATGCTGCTGCATCTAAGTACCTGGCCCGAAGTCGAAGCCTATTTAAAGCAATCTCAGGGGTTGATTTTGCCGATTGGCTCCACAGAACAACATGGCCCGACGGGTTTGATTGGGACAGATGCAATTTGTGCTGAAGTTATCGCTCACGGAGTCGGAGAAGCCACCCAAGCGCTCGTTGCTCCTACCATCAATGTCGGGATGGCGCTTCACCATACGGCGTTTCCAGGCAGCATGAGTCTGCGTCCGAGTACGCTGATTTTAGTGATTCGTGACTATCTCACCAGCCTCACTAAAGCCGGATTTACTCAGTTCTTTTTTATCAACGGTCATGGTGGCAACATGGCAACGCTGAAAGCAGCTTTCTCAGAAACCTATGCAGCGCTGAGTGATTTAAATCTGCCGAACGCCGATCGGGTGCAGTGCCGTTTAGCCAACTGGTTTATGTGTGGCTCGGTTTATCAGCTAGCCAAAGAGTTATACGGCAATCAAGAAGGCTCGCACGCTACGCCCAGCGAAGTTGCCCTCACGCAATATGTTTACCCCAATGTCATGAAGCAGGCTGCTTTGTCTCCCGACGTGGCGACCGGGCATCCAATTTATGGCGCAACCGACTTTAGGCGACGATATCCAGATGGGCGAATGGGTTCCAATCCGGCTTTAGCAACACCCGAACATGGCAAAGAATTTTATGACCGGGCTGTGAAAGAGTTAAGTCAGCAATATCTAGAGTTTTTGCAGCAAGAATGAGGTTGGTTCGCCAAACGTTCCTGAAAACCAAAAGGGAAGAGATTTGTGATTCTCTTCCCTCTGGGTAGATTGATTTCGGTTTGGGCGAGGCTGGTCTGGGTTAGGTGGCTTGGAGTCTAGGTCAGTTTGTTTAAGCCTTTGCCGAAGCGCTTTCATTTGCTTTTGCTTCTGGCGCTGACGAGCACTGCCACCTCTCCCTTTGTCATTTCTCCCCTCGCGGCGGGGCGATTCCCATCGTTTCAGTCGTTGAGACACGGTCGTTCCTTCCTAACATCAAATTCAGGTAGGGAGTAACTTCAATGCCGATCAAAGCAATTCCGGAAAAATCGCCAATTTGCTAACCCAACTGTATTTGCGACCCAACATTTGCGACCCAACATTTGCTAACCCACTGTGAGGAATGCAATCACCGGCGCTTCTTGCCCCGCTTGCTCCTTTGCAACACCTTCAGCCACTGCTTGAGTTGATCCAAGTTTGGCATGGTTTGACCATATCGCCAGTGAACGTAGGCTTGAGAAATTGCCTCAATGGCGGTTGCTTGTTCCATTGGTTGAGACTGCCGACACTGGGCGGCATGTTCTAGAGGCGTTTGAGTGGTGGGTTTGCGTAAACCTTGCTCTGCCAGCCCAACCAGCATTTGCTGATAGATGGCTTCAACTGGGGGCAGTTTGGCAAGCCAACGACGATACCGCCAGTGATGCCAACCGCTCCAGCCCAGCCAACCCAAAAATCCCAGACCTGTGAGCCAAACTGCCCCTTGCAGTAGCCCCAGCCAGCCTTGCGAAAATAGGGCCACCATTTGACCGAAAAGCCAGCCTAACCCAGCGGCAATTCTACCAAAGATTTGATTCAACCAGCCGGTCAGCGGCGAAGGCAACCAGCCTGCTACCCACTTCCAGAATTGTTGCAGAGCGCCAAAGGTGCTGGTCTCTTCAATCGAAGGAGGCAGCAGTTCATGACCGGGAATGGGGTCGAAGGCAAACCAGCCGTGCTTGTGAAAATACACTTCCGTCATGGCATGGGCATCGGTGTTTTGCACCACGTAGAACCCCGTGAAAGGGTTGAATTTTCCAGACCCAAACCCCATCACGAGACGCGCCGGAATCCCGATCGAGCGCAGCATCACCGTCAAAGTGGTGGCAAAGTGGTCGGGGTAGCCGCCTCGGTAGGTGGTCAAAAACGCGGTTGCCAAATCCTCATTGGTTTGAAAGAAAGGCAAATCGGGCTGAATTTTAAAATTTTGCTTGAGGTATTGGGCCAGATAAAGCGCGGTTTCGTAAGGTGCGGTGAGCGGTTTAGGTGAGCGAGCTAGAATCGATTCGGTGATTTGCCGGATGGGGTCAGCAATGGTCTCCGGAAGCTGAAGATAGGTTTCGCGGATGGCGGTCGGCGGCTGCGAACGGGCTTGTTGCAGCACGGTGCGATTTCGATAGGGAACCTCAGAGACAACGGTATAAGTTAACCCTTCTGAAAGCGGCACTGGCGAACGCAACCCACCCTCGAAATCCATTCCCACTTGATTGGTCGGAAAATATAGCTCCTTCGGCTCATACAAAACCGGAATCAGATTCGGCAAGTCCGAAACCACGGTATAAGTTTGAATCACTTCTCGCGTGCGGTTCAGCGTCACTAACCACGGCAAATTGAACCGAAACGACCATTCCGGGCGCTCATATTTTTGTACTTGGGTTTCGTCATTTCGTGAGATTTGCCAACCCTGCCCCGTATAGCGATCAAACGCCAGCACACGCCAAAAGCCGGGCGCTTGAGAGCGAACTCGCATCACCACTCGCGGCTTTAAAGTCCCGCGCAGGTTTTGGTTAATGGTGCTGTTAAACCCGTAGTAAAACTCTTGATTCAGTTCGCCCGGCCCTTGGTCAGAAGTATTTCCGCCTACGCCAGCCCCGCTTCTGGTTCTGCCTGCTTGCACATAGCCCTGATTCAGGATCGTGCTGGGATTAAACTGCTGCTGAAGCTGAATGGGCGCACTGACCGGAAATGATCGCAACTGATAGCTGGGCAGTCGGGGCAGCAGCAAAAACACAACTAGCCCCAGCCCCAACGCCACGCCAAACACTTGTCCTAAGCGCTTTAGGGATAAATCGCTCCCCAGGTGGCGAAAAGTCTGGGAAGTTAGCCCTAACCGTGAACGATAATCCAGCACCAAAACCGGAAGGGCAAACGCAAAAAACAGCAGCAGTAAAGGCGTAAACGTCAGCGTTTGGCTAAGCGTTGCGGCAACGCCTAACAAAATTAGCCCAATCACCACCGAGTAGCCCAAGTCTTTGCGGCGCGGTAGATCAAAGCTATGAAAAACTTGCAAATGAATCAGCAAAGTCGCCAGTGCTAAACGGGTATCATTCCGCTCTCCCCACAGCCGCGTAAAGAAAAGACCTAGCGCAACTAGCATCGCCAGCGCAATACAGAACTTGACCGGAATGTTGCGTTTACGGCGCTGTCGCCAACTCCAAATTGCCCCAACTGCACTCACGGGGACTGCCCAAAAGCTAATTCGGAGGGCATCGGCGCTGTCAATTGCGGCAAAATCTGTGGCGATAATTCCGACGGTGACTAATGCCTGGACGCAGACTCGGAGCGGAATGGAATCTTCAGGTTCGGGCGGTGGCTGGCGGTCGATTCGCTGACGCACCTGTTTTAGGAAATCAGATTTGGAGACATGAGGGAAACGAGCCTTCGCAGAATCACGATTAGGCGGCGCAGAACGGGTAGACATGCAGCTAAACCAGAGTAGATAGCAAACAGTGAGAGGTTGAATCTATGATTCCCACTCTCACTGTAGCCAAGTCTGAAGTTGAAGCATGAGGTTGCTTTGCAAATGGGGTGAATCTTACTTCAGGGACAGAACTCAATTAGCCCAAACAGCACCGAGATGGTCATAGACGGTCATAGACGGTCATAGGATGGTGAAACTTTGGGTTCTATACTTCTTCGGTTAAACGAACCGTGAAAACCAGCGCAGACTGATCGGCAGCGTCTAGCTCAACTTCTAGCGCGCAAGTTTGATCAGGATGAACATTGCCTAACTCAACTTTTAGCGCCCCGGCCTCAGCACAAACTGCCAATGCTTGCTGGGTTGTGCCTCGCAAACTTAATTGCCCCGCGCAAGGTAGCTGACCTTTCACAGACAAACTGGCAGATGCAGGCTCATATTCAGCTACTAAAGACAGCGTTCCGGCTGCGGTTAGCCATTGCCGCTCAGCTTGGGGACAATCAAGCGAAACCTCTAAAGTCATTGCATCCAGCATTTGCCGAGCCGCTAGCAGCGAAAACAGCATTTGTTGGGTTGGGTTAGCCACCTCATAGGATTCGGGTAATGCACTCGCAGGAATTGTCGCTCCACTACGGCTAGGAGAAGCCGTTAGCACCAGTCCTGCCATTTCGTTTAAAGCTTGAGATTGGTCAGGAAAGAGGCTTTCCACGATCCGAACTAGCTTAGCCCCTTCTCGCAAAGAAGACTGGATCACATTGCGACACTCTGCAAAGATTTGCAACAGCACGGCTTGCGGAACTGGCACAGGTAAATTTAACGCTTGAAGTTGAGTAGTCCACAGCGGGGCTGAAAGGGAATCAGCAACAGCGGACTGCTCAGTCTCATAGTCCCACAGGCTGGTTTCCCAAGGGAATAAGGGTGGGTTTTGCTCAATTTCGGCGCGCAGTCGGCGCTTAATCAAAGCATGAAAACGGTCTTGCACAGCAGGTAACTCTCCGAGTTCTAATGATGAGGTGTCCTCAATAAAAACAGCGCTCGATTCAAACGGCAGAGACTGCAACGCCTCAACTTCTGAATCGAGAGGATCTATAGTATGCACTTGCAAATCCACTGCCCCGGACTCCTCCAAGTCACTGACTGGACTGGAGTTTTTCCCTGATGGCCTTGTTACAGCCGGGTCTGGTTCTTGCAACCAAGCCAAAAACTGATTGATGGCTTCTGCGTCTTTATTCATCGGTTGATGCACCTGCTCCGGATACTAAATTGTTGCGAATTTCCCAAGCTTGTTCAAGTATCTTCGTCCACTGTTTTTGAACCTGCGTCGGAGTGCAAACTAGAAGCTGAGCAATTTCCCTATCATCCAGCTTTTTCTGCTTTAAATCTAAGAGTTCCCGCTGTTGCGGAGAAATGCCGACGAGGAAGGCTTGCCATTCTTGCAGTGTTAAGCCCAGATTACGCTCTAGGTCTGCTTCCAACCATTGATGCACCAATTCCCAACTGTGAGAAAGGGCAAACCGAATCAGATGATATTTGAACCGCTGCTGAAGGTAATCTCGCTGCCGAGCCGTTAGCCCCAAAATCGCCTCAATTTCGCTAGCGGGTAAATCTTGTAGCCGCAAGGCAAAGTAATCAGCACAGTCTTGCTGTTGCCGCTCTTCTAGATACTGCATCAATTCTTTAATCACACTCTTGCGGAGCGTGTCTTCCGGCAGTTCAGGCTGGTGAACCATCATTTGTTCACGCACTTGGGGCATGGAAACGGTAGTGCGCCCATGTTCACCGTCGCCACCGCCTTCCGCTGCTTGTTCAATATCCAGCATCGTTTCGGGCGGCTGCTGTTGAGAAAAAGTTTGGGCTCTTAAGATAATCAACTGCTGGTTGCGTCGTCCTGGTAAAGGAATGCGACGTTTGCCATAGCGCTCGGTGAACGCCATATATTCTGCCAATTCCAGCAGGGTGCGAGGACAATAGGTTGGTGGAAGCTGGTTCTCCCGCCGGAAGGCATTGATCGCTTCAATGTAAAAGCCTTGCAAAAAATCTTCGATCAGCGTCAGCCGCGCCTGGTAGCTAGACTGTACCTGCGGCGGTGTGATATAACGGTATACCACCGCACTGAGGCTACTATGCAACTCTACCCGTCCGCGATGGGAGCCGAGTTGATAATACTTCAGACACTGTTTCAACCGATGGCGAGCCAAACTAATCGACCAGTCTTCGATATCTCCTGAAGCCTGAATTCGCTGACTCTCCAAACAAATGCGGGATACTTCTTCAGTGATGCGAGTCGCAATTTCCCAACATTTTCGTTCAGAAGAGCGAGTGGCTTGCATCAGTTCGCCAAATATCAGCTTAAAAACTGCCTCCACGCTACTTCGCTTGCCTCCACCCGATGGTTATCTTCGCTACAAAGCTAGCATAGATAGTTGCACATAGAATTTGCATGAATCCATCATTCATCAAACCCTTTCAAACTCCCGGATCTTACCGGAAAAAATTTGACCAAAAATTTGCATTAAGCAGAGCTTTGAAGCTAACTGATTGGCTGTTGATTATCCCCTACTTCAATCTGCTTTTAATCGCTTCTCCTAGACTGATAGAAATGAGTCACCAGAAATGAGCAATCCTCCTGCTGTTCGTTTTTGTTCGCCTTTATTTGCTCCTGTCGTCTTTACCACCATGAACTCAGGTATGAATATCGATCAACAGCTTCAAATCCTTGTGCAGCAAGCGCCCCAGCATGGAATACAGCCTGACCAGATGCAAATGATTGTGCCTGTGTTGAAAGTGTTGGCCAGTCGGCTGCAACATGCACAATATTACATCCTGCAAACGCTTGATCAAGAGTGGGTGATGACCACACTGAAACATCGCACTCAGGCTGGAATCAGCAAAACCATTGTCCATGCCTATCCTTCGCTGGAAGCTGTGAAAGCCAGTGTAGCGACTTCAGATTTGCAAATCGTAGCGCTGCCGCTGCCCGTAACTCAAATCTTGTTCCAACTGCTAGCTATGGAACCCATTGACAGCATTATTTTTTACGAAACCTCAAACCCCCAGCAAACGGGCACCGAAATCAATCGCCAAATGCTGCGTTCTGCCATTGAGCAACATCTACAGAATCAGCGTTCATTAATGCCGCCAGACATCGCCTGATAGTTATCGCTTGATGCTTACAGTCTTGATTAGCTTACAGTCTTGATTAAAGGTGCGAGGTTTTCAGTGAATCAGCGAATAATCCCCAACTTTCCAATCAAGCCGCCAGTCAAGCTAGCTCAATAAAGCCGACTCAAGACGTAATCTGCTAGCTCAACTAAGGCTTTTCGAGATTCAGAAGTAGGCACATCAGCTAAATGTTGCACTGCGCATTGGGCATGGTGAGCCGCTAGCTCTCGTGACCGTTCAATGCCTTTACTGTCGGCAATGAGCAACAAAGCCTGCTCTAGGTCGCCTTCTTGGGCAAACTCTCGTTCAATCAATCCTTCTAGGAAAGGCTTTTCTTCTAAGGCATAAAGCGCAGGAGCGGTGAGATTGCCGCTTTTCAGGTCAGAACCAGCCGGTTTGCCGAGCGCATCACTGGAGGCAGTGAAATCTAAAATGTCATCGACAATTTGAAACGCTAGCCCAATGTGGCGACCATAGCTGTAGAGATGATTTGCCATTTCAGCCGAAACGCCACTTAACAGCCCAGCCGCTTTTGAGCTATTGGCAATCAAAGAAGCGGTTTTGTAATAGCTCTTTTCCAGATAGGCATCAATCGACAGGCTGGCATCAAACCGATTCAAGCCCTGCTGAATTTCACCTTCTGCCAAATCCATAATCACTTCAGACAGCAGCTTCACCACCGGCAAGTTGTCCAGGTTCGCTAGATACCAGGAAGACTGAGCAAACAAAAAATCGCCTGCTAAAACCGCAATTCGGTTGCCAAAACTGCTGTGAACCGTTGGCACACCTCGACGCAACCCTGCTTCATCAATCACATCATCATGCACCAGGCTAGCGGTGTGGATCATCTCGGTAATTTCGGCCAGGCGACGGTGCTTGGGCGTAATCTCGCGATTGTCCATGGTTGCCCGCGAAAGCAACAATACAATCGCAGGTCGCAATCGTTTCCCCCCTGCTCCAAACAGATGTTCCGCTGCTGCGTAGAGGATGGGATGTCGTGCCCCCACCAATTGCTTTAAGTTTTCTGTTAACAGACGCAAATCCGCTTCAACGGGGGAAAAGAGAGAAGTAGCTGAGGTCATGGATGGCTGACTCTGGCGCTAGGTTATTACGAAATTTTACATATCTTACCTTTATTTTAAGCTAACCCTTCTGTGACAGCGGCCGAATCTGCAAGATTTCTCCAATTTCTCTTAGCGAATTTCTCTCGAAACAGATCGATTGAACAAATCAAAACTTTGAGGAGAAGGCTGTCTAACCGCACTTTCAAGCATTTCAATCCCCTTTGAGTGCAGAACGAACTCAGAATTCTTACCTGAGCCAAACCTGAAAAAGCGCCAGTTTTACTCTATAAATTTTCAGCGATTGTTCTGTCTAGAGCAGAAATTTGAAAAAATGTGTAAATTTAGTTAAAAACTCTGCCCAAATAGACTGGAATCCTGTGCTAGTCTGGTAATTAGGAATTTCAAAATTTCATAAATTTAGTACGAGCGAGGCAAATTAACTCTGGCTTGCCGATGTGACTATCTGAACTTAGCCTGGCTAGGTCTACGATCAATGTCTTAAGGTTAGCTGTTCTATTGGCTGAGCGAAGTTCCTGGAAACAGGAGGTAGTGCTTTAGAGCAAGGCAATCATGTCTGGTGCTCTAGTTATCTTCGCTGAGTGTTGGTAGTCCAGGGTTAATACGCATTCTGGCTGTTTAAGCGTTGCTTGCATCGCTGGCGGTGAGGTGCGGTTTTTGCAACGTGCTGATTTGTGCAAGGCTTGATGCTCCGCCCTACTTCGCTGTCCTTGCATCTGGTTCTTGAGTTGACTTATGGCTTATGACACAATTCCTCTAATTATTCCTATATTGGCTACCGGTTACGTTCTAACAATTTATGTGCTATTGAAATTGGCCGAGCGATCACGCGCTTAACCTTCGGTGAAGAACTTAAGTTTAAGTGGGTCAACCTTGGTTCCGGCAGGATGACTGAAGTTAGGCGCAAAGTGATGGTGAGGCAATACCCTTCCTCAACTATGGCGGGCGTTTGGCTGAGGTCATCCTGAGGCAAACAGATTGCTCTTCCTCATCAGTAAAAATGACCTGAGAGTGAGACGATCTAACCTCTCAGGATTTTCTAGAACTTAGTAGTGAATTCTGACTATGAGTAGGCGATGGCTCGATGCGCAGAGTCTAGCTGCAACTATCAAAGCAGTGTAGGTACTCAGTATAGCTCTTAAGGGCTTCTCTGATTCCTGCACTTTTTTGTTTAGATGTCTTAATTTCTTAGAATCGTCGGTTTAATCAACTGTAGGGGCGGGTGAGCAGATCAATGGGCATCCGGCAATCGATTTGACCGCAAAACCCGCCCCTACCCACGATCGAACTGATTGCATTCCCATTCCTGAAGGTGCGTCATCTACATCTATATGATCAACCATTGACGGCATCTGCCGGATCGCGCCCTCCCTCCAAAATAGGCTAGGGGCCGTCGCTCTGCCATCGTCAGGGTTCTCGCTGGAATGGATGACAGCCCCTAAAACGCTTGGTCAAGTCCTTGCTTTGCTCTCATGCATCTCATCTAGATCTTGGATAGCAACGTTAGTGACGATGACTGCGCCAATTTTGAAATCGGTAGAAAATATAAGTGTCAAATAAAACACCAGCTAAACTTCCCACTAGACCAATCACTGTTAACCCTCGCCAAGCGTTACCGCTGCCAAAAATTTGCAAGAAATGAATAACTTGCTCAAGTCCGCTGTTGCCAAAGGCGTTGAAGTGGGGAAGGTGGCTCACCCCCAATAAACCAATCAAGAGCAGACCCAAGAACAGCACAGGGGTTAGAAAACTGAAAATGCTAGTGAGGAGGAGAGAGCGTAGCAGATTGGGCAGAGTACTCATAAATTCAGATCAATCTCTACTTCAACAGAATTTACCCATCTCTACGATAGGCGGCGATCCAAAAGAATCGGTTTGACTGTGAAGAATCTTAAGTTAACCTTAAAAAGCTTTTTGAAGTCCCGTAAATTTGGCTCTCACAAAAGCGGGTTTTGAACCAGGAGATCCATTCTAAAGAGAGGACAGGCTCTCGATTTGGCTGCATTCAGAAAATTTGGGTTTGTGGGTTTCTTTCCCCCAACAGATCGATGCACAGATGTTGCAAAAGTTCGCTATGGTTTACAGTGACGCTAACAATAGCAGTAGTCATTGGGCATTAGCTGTTATTCGTTAGACCGCTTGATGTAGATCGCCTGATTTAGTTGTTGAAGGATGCACGTTTGAGTAAATCGGCTCAGAGATCTCGTTTAGGGACATGGAGTCAACGGTCACTGGCAGCCACTTTTTTGGCAGGACAAGTGATTGTTCACCTTCTTCAAGCAAAAATTCACCGACGCAATACCCTTGATCAGTTGACAGCGGTTGGGCCTGAGTCGCTTCCCATTATCTTACTAACCGCACTTTCAATTGGGATGGTGTTCACGGTCGAAGTTGCTGCCGAATTTCTTCGCTTTGGAGTCGGTTCAGCGGTGGGTGGCGTTTTAGCAATTGCTCTAGGGCGGGAGTTGGCTCCGCTGTTGACTGCTGTTGTTTTAGCAGGACGGGTTGGATCAGCGTTTGCAGCCGAAATTGGCACGATGCAAGTGACCGAGCAAATTGACGCGCTTTACATGCTCAAAACCGACCCTATCAACTATTTAGTGCTTCCACGAGTAATTGCTTGCTGTGTGATGACGCCGATTCTGACAGTGCTTTCGTTTGTAGTGGGGATGTTTGGCGGAATGCTGCTGGCTGATTCCATCTACAACATTTCCAACACGGTGTTTCTCGATTCAGCTCGACTGCTGCTCAGTTCCCGCGATATCGTCTGCGGCATGATCAAAGGGTTGGTGTTTGGTTGGCTAATTGCGGTAATTGGGTGTAGCTGGGGACTCACAACCACCGGGGGAGCTAAGGGAGTGGGTCAGTCTACGACAACAGCCGTCGTGACTGCGCTACTGATGATCTTTATCAGCAATTTTCTCTTGTCTTGGCTGATGTTTTCAGTCTTGAAATAGCTGGATTGTGGCAGCACATTTTTTCCGCCCCGCCTCCACTCCCTTTTCCCTTTGCCTTTTCCCTTTAAAATGAGAGAAGCAAGTTGAACTTTACGGCTCATCAAGAGGACAGTTAAGAAAAAGTGACTCATCCATCCGTTGCAACTTCAACTCCAGCGATCACAGAAACCGTTGAGCTAGCTCCGAGCTATGCCATTCCCATTGTTCTGTTAGGACTAGCTTTGCCCACTTTCTGGGTTTTACCTTGGCTGAGCGGAGGAGTGGCTTTTGTTTGGGCTGTTTTTGCTGCTGCAAGCCGTAACGCTTCGTCTCCGCTTTTCCGAAACCGCGCTTGATATCTATCGAGGAGACAAGCTGATTCGCCACTTTCCTTATCAAGACTGGCAAAATTGGCAAATTTTTGGGTTGAATGTTCCCATCTTGTTTTACTTCCGTGAAGTCAATAGCATTCACTTTCTGCCGATTCTATTTGATCCCAAAATGCTAAAAGTTTGCCTGGAACAACGCTGCCCTCAGATCTCCTAATTGCTTGCCAGGCAGCCTGATTGCTCGCTGGATACTGCTTCGATGTCCAGTTTCATCCCCTTCCGCCGCAGTTTCTTTTCCTCGTTGTTGCTATGAATCCAGACGAACCCCAAACGCCAGAGTCTTCTCAACCCAATGATCGGGCTGATATGTCTTCTGGGTTTCTGCCGCCGACACCGCCTCGTGAGCCAATTTCGCTAACGATGCCGGGTCGCGGTGAAGCCGAAGACTTGTCGCGTCGGGTTGCCGATCTACAGCAGCAGGAAAAAGCTTTGAGGCAAGAAATCGCGTCGCTGCAAACTTCCTATAACGCCATGCTGCAAAAGCAAATTGCTGAGGCTCAAATGGCGATCGGTCGATTGGTGAAAGATGGGGTCAGCGACTTAGAACAACGCCGGCAGACGCTTCAGCTTGCGGTTGAGCAACTAGAGCGGCGGCAAGAACGCATCCGTAATGAAATGCGCACGACCTTTGCGGGAGCGTCTCAAGATTTAGCGGTGCGGGTGCAAGGCTTTAAAGACTATCTGGTGGGCAGCCTCCAAGATTTGGCGGTGGCCGCAGAGCAGCTACAGTTAGCGCCTCCACCCGAAGAAATCAAGCGTCCTGCCACAACGAAAGCAGAAGCTCCGAAAGAGCCGCCCACCACAGATGCCGCTGTTCCTAAATTTGCCGAATCAGGCTTCCAAGAACAAGCCAAGCAGATTCGTAAATTGTTGGATCAATATCGATCTTCGCCAGACTACTACGGCCCGCCGTGGCAGTTACGCCGCACGTTTGAGCCAGTTCATGCTGAGCGCGTTTCAAACTGGTTTTTTACTCAAGGCGGACGGGGCGCAGTGCGGACAATGGGGTCGCGGTTACAAAATATTTTGATCGCTTCTGCCATTATTTCAGTGCTGAATGAACTGCATGGAGAACGGTTGCGTCCACTGATTTTAGGCAACTCTCCAGAGCGGCTAGGCGAATGGCGGCGCGGCTTACAAGATTGCTTGGGCGTGTCGCGGGCTGATTTTGGCATTGATGAGGGTATCGTTTTATTTGAAGCCCCTGAACCGCTTGCCCAACGCGCCGATCGCCTGGTTAAACAAAAGCAATTGCCGCTGATCATCATTGATGAAACCGAGGAATTTATCAACATTTCGCTCCTGCAATTTCCGCTGTGGCTAGCGTTTGCTCCCGATCCAACGGCTCCCCCACCAACGCTGTACTAAGGATCGTGGATTGAATCAATTCGTCAACTGTAGGGGCGGGTTGAGCAGATCAATCGGCATCCGGCAATCGATTTGACCGCAACACCCGACCCGACCCACGATCGAACGGATTGAATTCCCGTTCCTAGGCTTCGGCACCGGGTTGGCAAGGCTCTATTGGGCAAGACCGTGAACCTGATAGACTGAAACTGCTCGGCATCGACAAACTGGATCGAGGGCAGAATCATGGTTCTCTGGGTTGCTTACACGGCGCTGATGGCAGTTGTTGCGTATCTGTTGGGCGCAGTGCCAACTGGCTACTGGGCAGGGAAGGTATTAAAAGGAATCGACATTCGTGAACATGGCTCTAAATCTACAGGGGCGACGAATGTGTTGAGAACGTTAGGCAAAGGCCCAGCGATTGTTGTGCTGCTCATTGACATTTTGAAAGGGGCGGCGGCGATTTTGTTTGCCCGCTGGTTTTATAGCCTCCCGGCAATCACCTCGGCAATGCCGCCAAATTTTAACTCAAACTTCAACTCGCACTGGCTGCCTTGGATGGTGACACTGGCAGCGCTGATGGCACTTTTGGGGCACAGTCGCTCGGTTTGGATTGGGTTCACCGGCGGCAAATCGGCGGCCACGGGGTTGGGGGTGCTGCTGGCGATGACGTGGCAGGTTGGCGTTGGCAGTTTGCTGGTGTTTGGCTTGGTGGTGGCCGTGGCTCGGATTGTCTCGTTAGGGTCAATCGCAGCAGCAGTGGCGGCAGTGGCTTTAATGTGGATCTTTCAGCAGCCTTTGGCTTACCAACTTGTCACCTTGGTAGGTGGACTGTTTGTGATTTGGCGACATCAAGCCAACATTCAGCGATTGCTGACCGGGACAGAACCGCGATTGGGGCAAAAGTCTCCAGGCGATGCGTAATCTACGCAAAGCTTCTGTATCGCTGAGTTGAACTTCAGGAATTTCCCCTAGCTCTACTGTAGGTAGGTTGTAGAAAATACGACTGTACCTATCTTTTCAAAAACTCTATGTCGCAACGTATTCTGTCCGCCTTTCTGACGATTGCTGCTGTTACAGGGACAGTTGGAGCCATTCCTCAAATCAGCTATGCAGACGAAGCTTCCGAATCCCGTTCCTTTAGCCTGGCTCAAGCTGCCTCAGATGCTTCTGGCAGTTTGTCTGTGACGGGAACTAGCCAGATGAATGCGCCAGCCGATCAAGCCGTCATTGTGCTGACTTATTACCCCAACACCTACTACGGTGATTATTCCTCCGATCCCAGTGCAACCCCTTCATCGCCTCAAGTGCTGCCATCGGATACGAAGATGGTGATCGATGCCCTAACTGCAACCGGCGTTCCAGCTAGCAACATCAAAGCCTATCCTGATTTCACCTCCCCCGGCTCGATGCGGGTGCGCCTCGTGCTAGACCAACCCACTCAAGCCAGAGTTGAACAAATTATTAGCGACGCCAATACGGCTGTTGCCAAAGGCAATCGCTACACATCCAGCGGGGCAGTGGTAGGCTACACTGTGCGAGATTGTCAGTCCTTTGAAAACCAGGCTCGCCAAGCTGCCATGACCGATGCTCAAAGCCGCGCGGACGCATTAGCGAACGTTGCAGGTCGTGAGTTGGGTGACGTTAACTCTCTGTCTGAGTCGGTCAGTTGGGGAAGCACCTATTTGACTAGCTGTCCGAGTAGCACCGATCCGTCTGTTTATTCAGATGTCTATTCGCTGCCAACCTACGATCCGGCTGCTTCAGCAACCGTGAAGCTCGTGTATTCGCTAAGCGTCACCTACGACATGGAGTAAGGCAAAGCGAAACGCTTCGACGACTTGATCTAACCCCACAGCACGAGAAGCTTTAAACAGGAGTCGATCGCCCGGTTTCGCCAGTTTTTGGAGGCGAGACACCACCTCAGCAGGCGTGAAAAATTGTTCAGCAACTAACGGAAGTGCTCCGGCTGCCATTGCTTCACTTTCTGCCGGATCAGCCAAAATCAACAGCGCATCGAGCTTCAGTTGTTGGACTGCCCGCCCGACCTGATAGTGAAATTCGGTCGATCGATCTCCCAATTCCTTCATCGTGCCGAGCACCGCAATTCGCCGATTCCCTGGCGTATCGGCTAACAGTTGCAGGGCTGCCAGCATCGATTCCAATCCGGCATTATAAGTTTCGTCGAGCATGACAATGTCATTTGGATCAGTGTAGCGACGCGCTCGCCCTTGCGGAAGGTCAACGGCCAAGCCAGATTGCAAGGGTGTCCAGTTCACCTGAAGCAGTTTTGCGACTGCCAAAGCCGCGAGATAATTTGACGCATTGTGCTGTCCGGGCAAAGGCAAGGGCAGCGTCACACCCTCAACAGTCAGCGTGTCATCCTGTCGCTCGCCCCGTAAATCGCCGCCCGTCAGCCCATAGGACAACACTCGCCCTTGCCAAACTTGGGATGCCGTTTCCATGAGGCGAGCATTATCGTAATTGAGCACCGCCACACCCGATTCCGATAGTTCTTGCAGCAACTCACACTTGGCATTCGCAATCGCCTGCTCTGACCCCAACCGGCCAATGTGAGCCGTGCCAACGTTGGTAATCACCGCGATATCCGGTCGAGCAATTTGCGTCAGCAGAGCAATTTCTCCGGCGGCTCGCATTCCCATTTCAATCACTGCAAAGTCGTGTTTGGCATTGAGTTCTAGCAGGGTTTTCGGTACGCCAATTTCGTTGTTATAGTTGCCTTGAGTTTTGAGCACCCGACCTTGCGTTGCCAACACAGCCGCAATCAGTTCTTTGGTGGTTGTTTTGCCGACCGAACCAGTGATAGCAATCAGCGGAATTTGAAACCGCATTCGCCAAGCCTGAGCGATCGCTTGGTATGCCTGAAGCGTATCGTTGACTTGCAGCAGAGGCAAGCCCGCCATCGAGCCAATAAACTGCCGATCCACAATGGCTGCAAGTGCGCCCTGCTGTTGAGCCTGCGGAACAAACTCATGCCCATCAAACCGCTCGCCTCGGAGTGCCACAAACAGAGCACCTGCCGCTAAAGTTCGGCTGTCTGTACTGATGTGGGTTACAGGTGCATCGAGATCAGCATCAGGCGAAAGAAGGGAAGCATCGAGAATCTGGGTCAACTGCCGCAGGGTAAAGCGTTCAGTCATGGGCAGCACGTCTTACAACAAATTAGCAGCCCTCATAATACCGTCATCCTGTGATGATTTCGCGTTTTCCTAATTTTGCTGAATATTTGCTGAATCAAGACTTTTACCAAATCAATGGTTTAACAAAAGCGGCAGTGAACCTGCGTGAGATTGCCGAACGGCTCTGCTTATTGGCTCTGCTCACACTGTAGGATTTTCGCAAACTGGCCAAAAGTTAATCAAAGCTTCAAACTTAGGCAGCGTGAGTTCACGCTTTCACCAAGCTTCGGTCGAGTATGATTTGAGGGGATTCGGTTCTTCCGTGGATGCCCCCCGTAGCCCCAGCAGTCTTCCCGGCTTGAATGCCCAACAGTTTTCGTCGAGCCGTTTGCCCAAAATTTGAGTGCGATCTTTATAGCGTTACGCATTGAGCTTAGGACATAGAGGATGTGGGGACTACGCCCCCAGCTAGGAGTAGAACCCCTGCACCCCGTCCCAACTTAGACAGTACTGCTGTAAAAATAAAAATAAATAAGACTGCCTAGGGCCAAAGCCTCACAGTACAACACTCAACTGCATAGCAGGTTATAGATGGTTTCTATAAAATTTTACGTATTCAGAGGCAATGACTGTGGTTAGCCAACATATCAGCAGTCGTCATCATCGACCCATTCCTGCCGAAGAGCAAAAACTCTACGATCATCTGCTCTACTGGATCGAGTTAGAGTCTCCCCAAGAAATGCTCCATCGGTTTCGGGCGTTGTTCATTGATGGGGTTGGGTATCCCGATACAGAAATTGTGGCGGCTTTAAGAGCCGTCGTAAACTCTAAGCTAGCCACAGAAGATTTCCGCTATGTGCTGAATCGCTGCTGTCACATTTTGATCAACCGCTGGCAGTCGCGATTACCAACCCAAGCTGCCATTCCAGAATTGATTAACCTGTTTGAAACGCCGCCCAACACCACCACGGTTGCAGCAATGCACCTGCCTTCAGTGCGGCGACATCACCAGTTAATTCGACAGTTTAAAGCAACCGAGCAATACCATACCCTCCATCGCCTCGCACAGGTGCTCACCGAAGCCGAAGCCGCGAATCCAGAACGTCCTTTGGGGACGCTGATCCGGCGCTACCCTTACCTGTATGGGCATTGTTTACTGAGCGAAGACAGCACTCACGAGCAGCAGTGCACCGTCCGCCAAATTCAATCCTCAATGCAGCGACAGTTTGAAATCCATTTGGCACATTATGTCACTTATCAAACGCGCTGCTCCCAAGTTGGGTCAACCGCTCGATCGGCTGCCCAAACGACGATTCGCCCGATTCGCAACCCAACTTTATTAGACGATCAAGAACTGAACCTAGCACTCAGATATTACACTGGCAAAGTAGACGGCTACCGCACCCATCGAGATTTGGCATTAAATTTGCTGAATCAGGGTGGACAGCCTCAGTCATTTGCTGCCTTCAAAGATGATCTTTACGACTACATCACGGCTGCCGTTGATCCAGCCTATGGCAAGCGTAAGTTTAACCAGCAGTTGCACCATCATCTCAGAAGCACTCTGCCAGAAAACAACGCCCAAATGCTGAATGATTTTCTACTGGTGAGAACCTGCAACCAACTGCTAGGGTTTCTGATTGTCGATTCTCCCCAGCGAGCCAACCACTATGTTTTTGTCGATCTCGTCACTAATTTAGGGGCAGTTGTCACAACAGGACTTTTGCTCAAAGTCGTTTTGCTTTGCCGCAAGGTCATTCCTGGTTTAGAACGGCGGCTTTCAATTTTGTTCAACCACTACGAATCCCATCAGCGCGAGGCGGTGCAGTGGTTAGTCCAGTCCTTAGAAAATACAAATCTCGCCTTAACCACCAACTTTGGGGCGATTAATCTAACTTCTTTACCGAAGTAGAGGGAAGGCAGAAGAAAGAGGGCAGAAGGAGAGCAGGAGTTGATTGAACTTACTACCTTCTGTGAACCGCAGAGTCTACGAAGAAAAGCTGTGAAAGCAGGCAAAACCAGCGTTTCAGTCCAGATTACTAGACTTGAGCGATCACCCGCGTTTCGTTGTAAGTCAGTAGAACAGTTGCACACTTCCTTGCCATGCTTCATCGCCCCCATCGCCCCTCCTTCCCGACCTTCAGGCTCTTGCCCTCTGCCTTCACACAATTTTCCGCCAAGACTTGAGGATAATTGACGGACTGAGCTATCGTATAGATTGGCTCTTTGATTGGCAACGAGCCATCGTTTCTCAATGGGCGTCGTTATTAAGACTATCTTTTGGGATTGCGGCATTGTGCTGCTGAGCACTGTGGGTTGAGTGTAGCCAAGTTCACTCGAAAGGCATCTCATCAACCTTTTGGGGTTTCCTCGTAGCAGTTTTTGATTGCGACAGAGAGACTTAACGTTAAGTGACTGGCAGCGCTCATTTTGTAAACACTAACTGAATGTATCGAAAAGGAGAAAAACATGACCCAAGTGGTCTTAGGAGAGAACGAAGGCATTGAATCAGCACTGCGGCGATTTAAGCGCCAAGTTTCCAAAGCAGGCATTTTGGCAGACGTGAAAAGCCATCGTCACTTTGAAACACCATTGGAAAAGCGGAAGCGCAAGGCGGTGATGGCCAGACGGAAGCGCAGATTTCGTTAATTGGGCGTGGTGCTGCTTCGCCTAATGTTTTTAGGAGATCCTCGCTGAATCTATCGTGTGTTTAACTCGTTTGTCTGAGTATTGTGGTAGGAGGCATAGGCGCGTTATGCCTCCTTTGTGTTACGCCGATTCGTCAAAGATGAAATCCTGCGATCCAAGTTTGGGTGAAGTACAGACCGTCTCACCGTCTCACCTTCAAATGATCGACATCCATCTCTACATTTGCCGCTCCTTCTTTTTACTGTCACTCCTATGAAGTCTTACCTTGCCGCTGCCATTCAAATGAATAGCCTGCCCGATCTGCACCACAATCTGACGCAGGCCGAAGATCTGATCGATTTAGCAGTACGCCAAGGTGCAGAACTAGTTTGCCTGCCTGAAAACTTCTCATTTCTGGGAGACGAGGCTGCGAAGATGGCTCAAGCAGAAACCATTGCTCAAGCAAGCGAAAAGTTTCTCAAAACAATGGCGCAACGCTATCAAATTACACTGCTGGGTGGCGGCTTTCCGGTTCCAACTACCGCAGGCAAGGTGCACAACACGGCGCTGCTGGTTGGAGCAACTGGGGAAGAGCTCGCTCGCTATGAAAAAGTGCATCTATTTGATGTGAATCTCCCTGATGGCAACACCTATCAAGAGTCGGAAACCGTCTTAGCAGGGCTACAGCTACCGCCCATTTATCCTTCTAAAGAGTTAGGGCATCTCGGTTTGTCGGTTTGCTACGATGTGCGGTTTCCAGAGCTATATCGTCACCTGGCCCAAATGGGTGCAGAGGTGCTGTTTGTTCCGGCTGCCTTCACCGCATACACAGGCAAAGATCATTGGCAGGTGTTGCTTCAGGCCCGGGCGATTGAGAATACTTGCTATGTAATTGCTCCTGCCCAAACCGGACGCCACAATTCCCGCAGACAATCGCATGGACACGCGCTGATTATTGACCCTTGGGGCATGATTTTAACTGATGCTGGCGATAAGCCTGGCGTTGTGATTGCGTCGATTGAACCGTCTCGGTTGGAGCAAGTTCGCCGCCAAATGCCGAGTTTGCAGCATCGCGTGTTCGTTTGAGGCGGAATTATCTCAGGACTAAAAATTCTGTAATTCACTGTAACAACTACTCCTAATTCTATTAAGAACCATGTAGAGTAGACTGGATGAGTTTTGCCGAATGCATGGTCAATGTCAGCCCTGGGATAAACGATGTTCTACCCACACTATTTAATTTCCCCGATTCATTCCCATTTCTGGTCGCACAAGTTGCTGAAGCGTCTGTTGAAGGATCTGAAGCCCAAACCGGGCCAACTATTCTAGCAGGCGTTTTGCTGAGTCTCGTGATTATTTATCTCGCCTCTAAGGTGGTTGGAGAAATTTGTGCACGCATCAATTTACCCCCTGTTTTAGGCGAGTTGGTAGGTGGGGTAGTGATCGGAGTTTCAGCGTTGAATTTATTGGTGTTTTCAGATGTAGGAAACCCCGACGCTCAAGCATTTGTGATTCGTTTTTTGCAATCAACCGCCGGGCTTGAACCGAGCAATGTCGCGGCTGTTTCCGAATCGATCAGCGAAGTGGTTTCGGTGTTGTCAGAAATCGGCGTTATCATCCTGCTGTTTGAAATTGGCTTAGAGTCGGATCTCAAAGAACTGATCCGGGTTGGGCCGCAGGCGGCGGTCGTTGCCGTGGTTGGGGTTGCGGTTCCCTTCGTGGCGGGCACAGCCGGACTGATTGCCATTTTTAACGTAGAAACCGTGCCCGCTATTTTTGCCGGAGCCGCTCTGACCGCTACCAGTATTGGCATTACGGCGAAAGTGCTGGCAGAAATTCAACAATTAAGCTCACGGGAAGGGCAAATCATCATCGGGGCAGCCGTTTTAGACGACATCCTCGGCATTATTGTGTTAGCGGTTGTGGCCAGCCTAGCCAAAACGGGCGAAATTCAAGTTGGTAACGTGATTTATCTGATCGTGAGTGCAGCGGTGTTCCTGATCGGCTCCATCCTGCTAGGACGCTTTTTGGGCCCCTACTTTGTTATGCTGGTTGACCGCTTGCAGACCCGTGGGCAACTGCTGATCTCTTCGCTGATTTTTGCCTTCTTGCTGGCTTACATTGGCGCCGTGATCCAGTTAGAGGCGATTTTGGGAGCTTTTGCTGCGGGGCTGGTGCTCGCCGAAACTGAGAAGCGTAAAGAGCTAGAAGAGCAAGTGTTGCCAATTGCCGACATGCTGGTTCCGATCTTCTTTGTGGTGGTGGGAGCCAAAACCGATGTCAGCGTCCTCAACCCATTTGATCCGGGCAACCGCGAAGGCTTGATTATGGCCAGCTTTCTGGTGATTGTAGCCATCATTGGCAAGACGGTGACTGGACTGGCGGTGTTTGGTCAACCTGGAATCAACCGTTTGGCGATCGGAATTGGCATGATTCCACGGGGCGAGGTTGGGCTAGTTTTTGCTGGGGTCGGCGCAGCGACAGGGATTCTGCCCAAATCACTGAATGCGGCAATTATTGTCATGGTGATTTTGACGACGTTTGTGGCTCCGCCGTTGCTCCGACTCGTTTTCCAGCCGACCCCGGAGACGGTTGAATCTACGCAGGGATAGGTACGCAGGGATAGCAGGGATAGCAGGAATAGGCGATCAGCATCGGCATCGAAACGGTCATTCCCTGCTCATTCACCCGACCGTCCTCAAACTGGTCAAAATTTGGCGGTTGCTTCTCAGCGGCTTGTGCTATCATCCGTCATTCAATGAGGGTGAACTCTATGGCTGGGGCGAAATTCACTTTTTCTCTATCTTTGTCGCTAAGGATAGCGTTTAGGATCAGTGGCGACATCGCGGGGATAGGCTTGTCATCCTGTCTACTCGTTTAATTTCGAGAGCAGCGAGCCAGAATCGCAATTCCACAGTACGATGAGCGAACTTTTATGCGAGGAGTACAACATTGGCTGCGGTTCAGCTTGCCTTCCTCTGAGTTGTGTCCACTAGCCAAGGAGATTTTCAAGAGAAAATATCCCCCTAATTGGGGCAGGTTTTGGTAAAGACCTTGCAGCAAACCGCTGGTTTTATGACTCAACCTGCCTTGACGCGACTTGATCTCCTTTTTTGAAAAACCTGAAATCGTGCCCTATTTTCAGTTAGCTGACGGAAGTTCGCACGGTTGTATTGATCACCAAGCAATCTGATTTGATCTGACTTGAATTTATGAATTTATCTCCTGGACAACATTCGCACACCACTGCTTCAAGCGAGCTTCAGCGAGGCAGAATTGGGGTTTTCGACAGTGGGGCAGGGGGCTTAACGGTGCTCCGCGAGCTATATCGCCAATTGCCAAACGAATCAATTGTGTATTTTGGCGATACAGCGCGGCTTCCCTATGGCATTCGCTCTCAGGCAGAAATTTTGCAGTTTGTCCGAGACATTTTGGGCTGGATGCTAAAGCAGGATGTCAAGATGGTGATGATGGCGTGCAACACAAGTTCGGCGCTTGCCCTCGAAGCCGTTCGCTCAGAGTTTGACCTGCCTATTTTAGGCATTATCTTACCGGGGGCCCGGGCCGCCGTGCAGGTGGGGCGGAGAATCGGCGTGATTGCCACCCCAGCCACGGCAAACAGCAATGCCTATCGACAGGCGATCGAAGAAATCGATCCGGCGGCTCAGGTGTGGCAGAGAGGCTGTCCAGAATTTGTGCCGCTAGTGGAAAGTAACCGGATTCAAGATCCTTATACCCATCAGATTGCGAAGGAATATTTGACGCCTTTGTTAGAGCAGAAAATCGATACCTTAATTTACGGCTGTACGCACTATCCCTATTTGGCTCCAATTATCAGATCGATTGTGCCGCGCTCTGTGAGGCTCATTGATCCGGCGGTGTCTTTGGTGCAGTCTGCCGCTCAAGAGCTAGAAATGCTGGGATTGAGAAGCACTCGTCCGGCGGTCCCGACCCAGTTTTATGTGAGTGGCTGCCCGAACACGTTTGCCCAACTCTCCGTGCAATGGTTGGGCTGTGCGCCTGTGGTGCAGCAGGTTAATCTACCCAGACTGCAAGTTCGAGAAGTTTCTCCGGCTCGCATTGTTCGACAGGAATCTGAGCTAAAAAGCCAAACTTGAGCCGGTTTGCAGAACCGTTCTTCAGAATTGGTTTGTAACGAAACTGCCCATTCGCTAGGAAAGTCACTATCCTGGGATATTGGTATTGCTTGTATCAAACCCATGCGTTTTTTCCCTCAACCTCTCCTCTTCCCCCGGCTGCGAGCATGGCGATCAGCAATTATTGTCGTTCTGGCAATTTTGTTGACCTGGGTTCTCCCAACCGATGCCCTCGCTCAGAATAGTGACAACGGAACCAACCTCCAGCCCTATATCGACCGAGTTGCCCGCCAAATCAGTGAGTTTCGCCTCAGCAATGGCATGAAGTTCATTGTGATGGAACGGCATCAGTCGCCAACGGTGTCCTTCATGACCTATGTTGATGTTGGTTCAGCCTACGAACTGCCGGGTAAAACCGGAGCCGCCCATTTTCTGGAACATTTGGCCTTTAAGGGCACAACTCGAATCGGCTCGCAAAATTATCAAGCCGAGAAGCCCCTGCTCGATCGGTTAGATGCTCTATTTACCCAAATTCAGGCAGCACAGGCGGCCGGCAACGCTGAACAGGCAGCCAAACTTCAGCAGGAGTTTGACCAACTTAAAGCCGAAGCCGCCACCTACGTAAAGCAGAACGAATATGGGCAAATTGTGGAACAGTCGGGCGGCGTGGGTTTAAATGCCACCACTTCAGCCGATGCCACCCGCTACTTTTACAGCTTTCCAGCTAACAAGCTAGAACTCTGGATGTCGCTGGAATCAGAGCGCTTTTTAGAACCCGTATTCCGCGAATTTTATGAAGAGAAGGATGTGATTTTGGAAGAGCGGCGGATGCGGACTGATAATTCGCCGATCGGCAAGCTCGTCGAAGCGTTTTTGGAGACCGCCTTACCCAGCCATCCTTATGGGCGGCCGGTGATTGGCTACGAAACCGATATTCGCAATCTCACCACTGCCGACATTGACCAACTGTTTGATACTTACTACACGCCCGACCGCATCATTATGGGCATCGTGGGTGATGTGTATCCGGCGCAGGTAAAGCAATTTGCCGAAGCTTATTTTGGTCGCTTTCAGTCTAGAACCCGCGCCGCAGATGTCACCGTCAATGCGCCTGCCCAAACGGAACCGCGAGAAGTTGTGGTGAATCTGCCCTCCGAACCTTGGTATATGGAAGGCTATCAGCGTCCGGCTGTCACCGACCCCGATGATGCCGTTTACCAAATGATTAGCAGCCTGTTGACCGGAGGACGCACGGCACGGCTGTATCGTTCTTTGGTCGAACAGCAGCAGCTTGCCCTCAATGTCAGCGTTGCGCCAACTTTTCCGGGCGATCGCTACTCGAATTTGGTGTTGCTTTATGCCCAAACCGCACCCGGTCACACCATTGACGAAGTTGCCGCCGCCGTTGATGCCGAACTCACCCGCCTCAAAACAGAGCCGATTCCCTTTGAAGAACTGGATCGAATCAAAACCCAAGCGCGGGCAGGGCTGATGCGAATCCTTGCTTCTAATCAAGGCATGGCCAGTTTACTGCCGGAATATGAAGCGAAAACCGGAAGCTGGCGTAACTTATTTGAAGAACTCAAAGCAATCGAAGCCGTTACCGCAGAAGACGTACAGCGCGTTGCGAATGAACTCTTCCAACCCCAAAATCAGACGATCGGCAAACTTATGGCAGTAGGAGGATAAGCGGGAATGGCTAAATGGTTTAAATATGGGCTGATCACGCTGGTCATCTCGCTTGTGGTGGTCATGGGTTTTGGTAAATCCTCTGCGCTGGCTGTAACGCCACGCCACTACACCGAGCTTCAGTTTCCACCGCCGCCCGAAATCAAAATTCCGCCTTACAGCCAGTTTGACCTGAGTAATGGCATGAAGGTTTATTTGGTAGAAGACCATGAGCTACCGCTGGTGAGTGGGGTTGCCACAATCTACACGGGCGACCGATTGGAACCGGCTGATAAAACGGGGCTAGCTAGCATTGTGGGAGAAGTGATGCGGAGTGGCGGCACGGACGATCATCCAGCCGAAGCCCTAAATCAGTTTTTAGAGCAGCAGGCTGCCTCCATCGAAACGGGCATCAACACCACCTCTGGAAGTGCCAGCTTCAGTGGTTTAACCGAAGATTTAGAGGAGGTGTTTGGGCTATTTGCCGAAGTGCTACGCCAACCTGCCTTTCCTCCTGAGCGGATTGATTTCTCCAAAAAGCAGTGGCGCGGTTCGATTGCGCGTCGTAATGATGATCCAGACGGCATTGCGAGTCGAGAGTTTCAAAAGTTAATCTATGGAACCGACAGCCCTTACGCCCGCACGATTGAATACACCACGCTCGACAACATTACTCGCGGCGATGTGGTCGATTTCTATCAGCGCTACTATCATCCCAACAACATTTTGCTGGGCATCATTGGGGATTTTGATTCGGCGCAAATGCGAGACCTGATCGAAGCCAAATTTGCTGACTGGCAGCCCACTTCCCAACCCGTAGGCCGGCAGCTTATGTCTTTACCGGAAGTGAGCCAAATCCAGACGGGCGGTATATTTTTGGTCGATCAGCCGCAGCTAACCCAAAGCAGCGTCCAAATCGGGCATTTGGGCGGTAAGCTAGACAGCCCAGACTACGCGCCGCTTTCGGTGATGAATGAAGTGCTGAACGGATTAGGTGGACGCTTGGTGAATGAAGTGCGGTCGAGACAAGGGTTGGCTTACTCGGTTTATGCGTTTTGGGCCCCTCAGTTCGACTATCCCGGTACGTTTGTGGCAGGCGGACAAACCCGCTCAGATGCAACCGTGCCGTTAATTCAAGCAACATTAGCAGAGTTGAAAAAGCTGCGTACCACGCCGATTCGAGAAGACGAACTGGCGCGAGCCAAAGACTCAGTGCTGAATGCGTTCATTTTCAATTTTGATACGCCTTACCAAACGCTCTCACGGGTGATGCGCTATGCCTACTATGGCTATCCGCAGGATTTTATCTTCCGCTACCAGAAGCAGGTAGAAGCAACCACTGTGGCTGACGTGCAGCGCGTTGCCCAAACCTACCTGAAGCCAGAACAAATGGTGACGTTAGTGGTCGGTAATTCCGCCGCGATCACGCCCCCATTGAGTAGCCTCAGCCCGGACGCTAAAGTAACGCAAATCGACGTTTCGCTTCCATCACCCCAAGGCTAAAGGGAAACAGTATTGCCGATAGCTTCATTGCCGATAGCTTCAAGTCCTATCCCATTCTGATCCACTCTATCCCCATCAGTTTCTGAGCCTCCTAAATCTCCCAGACTGAGGAAATTTAGGAGGCTAACAACGATAGCTTTTTTTAAGGAGATTCAGAGAGAGTGGTGAAAGTTGCACCCTCCTTGCATGACTTTATCCTTGCATGACTTCATCGGTCTGATAGCTTCAATTCATGAATGTTCCAGAGTGCTCCACCCAGAGCAGCATACTCGACGCCTAGAATCCGATTGCGTACCGCAGAGAGGGCAAGTGGATTAACCAGAAAAACCAGCGGGACATAAGCTTGAGCCAGCTTTTGGGCTTCAGCATAAATCGCTTTGCGCTTTTCGTCGTCGAGTTCTTGTCCACCTTGGATGTACAGCCGTCCGATCTCGTTTTCCCAATCCGCAACTTGTCTGCCTTCGAGAGGAGGTTGGCCGGGGTTAGGAGATTGATTGAACATATGCAGTCTGCCGTTAGGCGACCAAACATTCCGTCCGCCATCCGGTTCGACGCCTGCCCCCGAAAAACCGAGAATCAGAGCTTCCCAATCCAACCCATCTGAAGTTTTGCCAACGAGCGTGTTGAAGGCAATCGGCTGGAAGTCTACCTGAATGCCAATTGCGGCGAGGTCTTGCTTAATTTGGGTACCCATCGCCTCACGGATTTTGTTACCCGCATTGGTAATCACCGTAAAACGGACTAAATTTCCGTCAGCATCGGTGAGTTGATTCGCTGCGTTATATTGAAAGCCCACACTCAGCAATAATTCTTTCGCTTTCGCGACGTCATAGTCGTAGGTTGGCAGTCCTTTTTCGGGTGGAAAGTAGTAGGGACTTTGCATGTAAATGGGCGAATGCTGCGGTAGCCCCAACCCTTTATAAATGTTGTTGATCATGGTTGGGCGATCAATGGCATGAGCGATCGCCTGCCGAAATTCAAGTGAATTGAACCAGCGCGATTTGATCGGATCAACCAGTGGTTTACCGTTCCGTTTCCCTTGATTTAAATTAAAGGTTAGAAATTGTGAACTGAGGGCAGGGCCACCGTTATAGATGGTAAAATCCCCTCTTTCTTCCTCACGTTTGACCAAGGCAAAATAGTCGGGTGTGATCGCTTCTACATCCACGCCACCTGCCCGAAACTGAGTCAGAGACAAATCATCACTGGCCACAATTTGATAAATAAATTGTTCAATATATGGCTGCTGGTTGCCCTGCTCGTCTTTGCGCCAATAGTAAGGATTACGCTCTAAAACTACCCGTTCTCCAGGCTGATAGTTTTGCAGGCGGTATGGGCCATTGCAGATAATTTTTTTCGGATCGGTATCTGTGCCCCAAGCTGACAAAAATAGCGAGTTGCCTTCAGCATCGGCTGCGTTGATGTATGACTCTAGCGCGTGTTTAGGCATCATAGTTCCGCCTGCAAATCGCAGTAGGGGCGCGAACGGCTCAGGTGCAATAAACTCAACGCGACGATCATCTACCTTCTGGACGGTAGGAAAGGTTCCTGCCTCACCAATGCGGAAAATATCAGCCGTACTGGTGGGAATCTTCTCGTTAAAAATGAGTTGGTTGTAGGTAAATACAACGTCATCTACGGTCAGCGGCTCCCCATCCGACCACTTCAGCCCTTCGCGCAGGGTATAAACAATCCGCTTTTGGTCAGCAGAAATTTCCCAACTTTCCGCTAGACCAGGCTCCAGTTCTCCGGTGATCCCATTAGTCGTCAGCAAGCCTTCATACATCAAGCCCAAGATTGCGGTTGAGCTAGACTCATCATTGGTAATGAAATTGAAGGTTTTGGGATCGCTGAGCGAAGTTTCAACCAAACGGGGAACTTGGGCAGCCTGCGACTTGAATTGATCCAAACTGCAAGCACTTAACAGCATGACCCAAATCAGCATCAGCCCCAAAGCAACCCACCGGCGCAGTCTTGCCGTTGCTCCTAGATGTCGGATTTCAGCAACCATCCTCTTCCTCACATTCAGCCTTCCTGGATCATACCGTCAGAAAGAGGTAGGAGTTAATGTGGCGCTGAGACACGACAACCGTTGAGGCAGCCACTGGAATAAATGGAATCAATCTGACAAGTTGACTTGCGGTTAAGGAGATTTCTGGCAAACCATTTACCCCGGTACGGGCAGGTTTTGCAGGTCAATCATCTGTCAATCGTAAGATTTGGGACAAACCTGCCCCAACGTAGCAACAACTTTTTCCCCAGAAATCTCCTAAAGAAAAGGTTAGCCCCCTACCACAACGCCTTTCTCGATGGGATATCCCATTGCTTTCCAAGCAGGTAGCCCGCCCTGCACCTCGGAGACATTACGAAATCCAGCCTGACGCAGTTGCACCGCTGCCGCCGCAGTGTCTTCATCCGTATCGCTGTAGAGATAGATGTCTCGATTCAGTTCTAGGGTGGAAAGCGCACGCTTAACGAGTTCTGGCAGGGGCATGGAAATAGCACCCATCACATGGCTGAAATGAAACTCTTGCCGATCGCGGATATCAATAATGGTGAGGGCAGGTTCGCCCCAGTCTAGCCTGGCTTTCAAGTCATAGACACGAGATCTTGCACGAAGCGGGGGAGGAGTAGGAATAATGCCGAATAACATAGATTTTCGTTGAGGAGAAAGATAGAGAGACGGAAGGCTTCCCTGCAATGTAACAATATTTCTCAATATCTGCAAACTTTTATTGAGGAATTCTTTACTGATGGATCAAGTTATGCAGTCTTGACATTCAGGATCTACCTTCAGCAGGTTGCCATGACGGTTTTTTAAGGTGCAGCGCCCCAACCCTCACGTATGATTCAATGCTTGTTTTAATGCTGCCAAATGTTCATTAGAACCTAGACGGGTGGACACTTTTCTCTTGTTTCGAGGCTAAAAACTCATTAGAGTGAAAGCATGACAGGTCTTCAACCTGATGTTAAGAAGCATATGGCTGATAAAAGCAACAATTCTTCCAATCGCGCCACAGCGCGGAATCGCACGGTTTATTCTGAATTCGGCAACAGCAGCAATTCTGAGGCGTTTGATCGCGCTGTGCCTCACCTGCCACCCAATCAGCAAAATGTGCGAGTACAGGCAACCCGCGCCGGACGCAAAGGCAAAACCGTGACGGTGATTACGGGCTTCCAAACTAGCCCCGATACACTGAACGCTTTACTGAAACAACTCAAAAACCAATGCGGCGCTGGCGGCACAGCCAAAGAAAACGAGATCGAAATTCAGGGCGACCACAAACAAAAAATTCTCGAAATTCTATTGCAGCAAGGCTATAAAGCAAAGATTAGTGGCGGTTAGGCGGACATCACGTTCTGCCTAGGAAATGGGAATTCAATCCGTTCGATCGTGGGTAGGGGCGGGTTTTGCGGTCAAACATTGCCGGATGCCCATTGTCTGCAAAACCCGCCCGTCCAGTTGACGGATTGATTCAATCCACGATCCTAAATTAATCAACCTGTAGTTCCCGCAGAAAGTAAAACCGATCGCTGGATATACCTGTACCCTGAACTCGCCCAATGTAGCCTGCTAGCGGTGAAGAAAGTTCTAGCAGTATGTCGTATATTGCTTGTCTATCTAAATTTTCATTCTGAGCAACAAAATTATTTTTGTATTGCACCCGAATTTCAGTTACTTCAAACTGACTTTGGTTCGGCTCCGTTTCATCTAATTGTTTAACAGCTTGAACAATATTTGAACGAATCCTTAGTTCTTGCCAAACTTCGTCAATATAGACATTGACTTTAGTATCCGCATCTTCACCAAAAGGCGGATTTTCTAAATACGGTTTAAGTTCAATTAAGTTAATCGATCCTGGATGTTTGGTCTTGAGTTCCACAAGTCTTTGAAGTGTTTCGGGACGCATAACGTTAATGTGATTTTCTACGGCTGCTTTTTCAGCGGGATTAGTTAATGAACCAGAGGCAAAAATGACTTTAATTGATTGTTCAAACTGCTGTTTGCCTAAATGAGTATTGCCTAATTGAATCAACTGGGCGGATACACCGTTTGGTACAGTTTCATGCTTGCTCGCTTTACATTCTCCAACTAATGGAAAAGGAGCATCGCAATATACGTCAATTCCTCCGGCTCCCCCGGTTGCTTCTGGATCAAGGCTAGCTTTAATGTTATTGAGAGAGTTAGAGAAGCCAAGTTTAATTAAGCTTTTACGAACTAATTTCTCAAAACCATTTCCATCACTGGAATCACCCGTTGCTGTAATCGTCTTGATCCAAGCTAAATCGGGATCGATCTCTGTTTTTGCTTTTTCAGGAAGCCAACCTAGGAAAACTTTGAGATCATCTAAAAAGACTGAGTTCCTACTTCCTCAGATAAGGTTAGTTCAATTAACTGATCGTGCAGTTTTTCTAACTCAGGATGCTGTGGAACGTCTAGATTAATGAGCTGTTGATAGCGTTGCTTAAATAAAGCATCATTCAATGTAGGATCAGCAGTTGTTGCAGCTAGGGTCAATGGCAATTTAATAAAACCACCAATTTTGTCCGAGTTGACACGCTCGGCTGAGATTTCAATCGGTTGAGGTAATCGGTAAACTCGCAGATAAGTCAGAAATATTTTGTGTCGTTCTTGTAATAAATTCTGTAAGTTTTGATAACTCCAAGTTGTCAATTGAGCTAACTTTTCAAGCTCGACTGGGTCGCTGTATATTTTACAACTTTCCAACCGCGCCCAAGCTTGAATCGTAACTGTTTGAGCATCCTCAAAACTATCCGCCGGGCAGATCGCAAAGTGAGGAATCGCGTTAATAAATGTGCGAGAAATGGCGGCGATCATTCGCCCCTGAATCAGAGTTTCTACGTCTGATGCCGCCAAACATAGTGCAGTAGTAATGGAAACTGAACTGCTCATTGATACACCTTTTGAACCAGTAAATTAAGCTACATCTAGCAAATCCAGATCGTCCAGATTGCTATCGGATGCAGAAGACATCACTTCAGATAATACTTTTTCAAGCTCATCATCTTCATTTGTGACTTCTTCTGGAGCCTCACCTGACGGATCGCTGAGGATTTCTCGAATCAAAGGATTCTCTTGAATCGCGCGTTTTTCGCAAAGAAACTGTTGGAAAACCTCATTGCTAAACAGATCTTGATCAAGCGTCTTGAACATGGTGTGCAAAACCAGCAGCGGCTTAATTTCCTCTTCTTTAAGCGTTACCCATTCTCCACCCAGATCTTTGAGCAGTAAATCAGAGTGTTTATTAGCAACTTGCCAATGAGATGGAATTGCCTTGCCTCGAACTAGACAGCCTCGCGTTAGATCAAAGGTGCTGTATTGAGTAAGACATTTAAGTGCCGAGCCAACAGTTCTACCGTGAGAATTTTGCAACACACAAACGCCAATCTTGACAGGTTTTCCGTCTTCCTCACCCAAAATTCTGAAGTTGAGAAAACCATTATGTTTAGACTTGGGCTTTACGACTCGATCGATGCTTTGTATCTTCACTTTCTCAATCGTTTGCCCTCTCAAATAGTTGAGACAAAAAGCAAGCGCATTGGACATTTTTTCATTGTCATCCAGATCGATTTCTAGGCTGGTTGCTGTTTCTTGATAGATTTTCTCCAAGCTTTCCAAAGGATCGATAGTGGCTTTTGCACCAAAGTTGTCAGCACACCATCTCAAAACATCTCTAACTCCTGCACCCTGCCCATCAAAAACGTCACGCAACGTCTTCTCTTCAAATGGATAAAGTGCATGAGGTGGCGTTAGATTCTGTTGAGAATAGAACTGATCCAACCAGAAGCCAACCAACTGCACCACATCATCACCCTTCAGAGCATTGAGTGCAATTTCTTTGTGTGCCATCCGATCTTTTACAGCACTTGTGGTAAGGTCTTTGATTTCTTCATTCCAAGTTTTTGCATAGGTTGTGAATACCAAAATCCCTCGCCTCAGACTGTTGTAGATGTCTTTTGCAAGGCTGGCTACAACTTGCGCTCTGGTGAATCCTGCCATGATGGAGTCTTCATCAGCAGATTCGGTTCCGTCTAGTTCATCAAAGCAAATTACAGGAGTGGTGTAATGGCTAATCAGATCTAAAATCTGTCGAGCAGTACCAAACGCTTCTGCATCTTTATCATCCTTACTCGAATTGGGCAAATCCATCATAGTGGCTTGCTCATCCGACAGTTCCCGACCTGCTAGCCAATTGGCCGCAAAAGGTGCGTGAGTCGGCGACAGCATCCAGATTACCGCTTTGATAATGTAGGGATTGTCAATTTCTGGGTAAGTTGACGCAACCTTAGCAGTAAGTTGGCTGACAATTTGTGGCTTTTGCGCCAGTAGCTTGGGGAACTGTTCAACCAGTGCTTGGGCAGAATGTTCTTTCTGAAGAGCGCGGTTAATTAAAGCCGTTGCTAGCTCTTGCCATTGCATCACACCCTGACTGCCTGTTTTCTTCAAACTCGACGCCAAGCTTTGCAAAACTGGCGCTTAATCTGGCTCAAGTTGCCATACTCGCACATGTAAACAAAAAAGCCGTTGCCCTGTTGCTTCAAATGCTTCCGAATTCGGCTCAGCACATGGGTTTTTCCAACGCCTTTAGGAGCAAGGATCGCAAACCCCACCGTTTTACTTTGAAGCTGTCCAGCATTGATTTTTGTGACAGCATCCAAAATGTCTCTTGAAGCGTGTTCGTGTAGAGAAGGGACATCAGGAAAATCCTCATCCCAGACTTGATGAGATTTCACAACAAAGTGGCTCTCAAATGGGTTGCGGCTTTGGATAACCTGATTGAGATGATCGATAGCAGATTGAGAAGTCATAGCCGGTACTAGAAAGTTGGACTGCTGGAAAAGGGTGAGTTGAAGAGTTGAAATTTAAGAAGCCAAACGCTTGGCATAGCAGCGCAACTTGCCAAACTTAGTGGTGACAGAATCTTCAATTTTGTCTGGCGCGCTGTCTTCTACGCTTTCTTCTAGGAGTTCAAACACATCGTCTGACTGCATGGCAAATAGCCAATCGCTGAACTGACTCCGATTGACCCGCTCGCCTACTTCTCGACGGATGCGATAAATAGGGACTAGATTACCCATGTTGTAATCCCGGTTGAGGCGATCGTAAACTTCAATCGTTAGCTGCTTGAACTGGTCGTAAGAGTCAATGGAAGTAACTTTGCCGTTGGTTGGGGCGACCGTTGCCGCGTTATTGTTTTGGCGAATCCACTTCAGCAAAGCATTCACCGTTCTAGCGCCCACATTGCCCGCAAACTCAAACTCAGTATTTGAGAGTCCTCGCCCCAGCGCTGCGATACCCTGAGCCGTTAGTGAAACTTGGTTTTTGTCAAGTTTAATTGAGCCATCGTTCAGTAATTGATCAAGGACAGGTTGATATATTTTGCTGGTTTGTCCTTTTTGCACCAGACGTTTTGTGAGTTCGCCCTTTTTAAGTGCGCCATCTTCGGCACTCCACAGCGTCAACAGCAAGCGAACTTCCGGGTTTAGATTCTTGACAGGCATAGTCATCTTCTCTTTCCACAACTGATTAACTTGAGCGACCCAAAGTGAAGCGTTCGAGTCAATCGTGATCTTTTGTAGCGCTCACAAATGCTGAGCATCGACTGCGCTCTCCAGATCATATTGAAGCATTCACCTTTCCTAGGTAGCCCAGATATTTGCCTGCATTAACGCAATCTTTTTGTGATCCCTAAGAAACTTTATGCAGATAGCATCAACATCTCTGCGGATATACCGAAGTATCTAAAAATACCAGTAGAGTTCTTGCTCAAAATCATTATTGCTAAGAACTCATCAAAGGTTGATTACATCCGTATTTAGAGCACATTATTTTAGAGCGTATCGTCACCATCATTGCAGCACAAAACAACCTTCAGGTTTTTCAATCACAGTACGATCAGATTAAAGTTCAGAGGCGCAAAAATGGTGAACTTAAATCGATTGGATGTCGGAATCCAGAGCATTCTAATAGAACTTACGCACTTGAATGCTTGAAATCTCAATCTCCCCTACCCCCCCTTTTCAAGCTACCGTGTACACACCGGTTGAGATTCGCTTCGTTGCAGATTTCGCCTCCTAAATCCCCCATTCTGGGGGACTTCTCCAAGCC